>CAOKJJ010000201.1 GCA_948468465.1 uncultured Eubacterium sp.
ATATCATATCTCCAAAAGAAAACTGCCGTCAGTTCCTTATAAATGCCCCTTTCATCACAAGGCAGGAAATTCCGGAGATAGTTTCTAAAATGGCTGGCTGTCATAATTTTTATAAATACCATGAAATAAAATCCAGAATACTGGATTCCGACTTTAAGACAGATTGTAAAACACAGATGCTTGACATACTGGATTATTTATCCAGACATTCTTCTTCCGAAGATCTTCTGGCAGACCTTCATCTTACACAAAAAGAATGGAAAAACATAATAAAAAAATTTGACCAGCTTGGATGCAGCCCGATTCCAATATCCAAGTCATACAAATATGCCGCTTATCCGGGAGTTATAAACTGGAGCAGTATTATCTGATATGCACAGCTGTCTTATAAAACGCCAGCAAGACATTGTTATGTTCACAATGCCCTGCCGGTGTTCTCCCTCTAAGCCGCTATGCTGATCTCTCCGTTCTTTCTGCTGAAATGGTATACATGGCAAGAAAGCACTTCATCCTCAGAAAGCTCCGTATCATTAATCTCACGTACTATCTGCGCCAGCTCCGCAGCATGTTCCTTCCGGCCGCTTGGAATAATAATCGATTCATGTACCGAGGATGGTATAATCCAAAGATCGCTGCAGATATTTTCCGCTATTTTCATCATTTTATCCTGATTAAGCATATACACCGCGCCATAAAGCTTTTTCTGATTCGATAATACATATATTTGCTTGCCAGGCAAGCCGGTCTGTTGTACTTCTATTCCAAGACTCCGGCCAATAACATTCACTATGCTGTCACATTCTGCATCATCTGCTTCCCTCATATTTTTCCATGCTTCATCATACAGGATTCCTTCGTCCACATCCCACAATTTCATGTATTCATTACTGATGTGAATGATTCCTTCCGAGCCTTTGGATAATGCAATCTGCACATAATAAACCACAGACAAATCCAGAATTTCCCTATGCGGCATTCCGGCAAGCAATATCATATTCTTTTCCGTATTAACCAGTCTGCAGCGTATCCACTGCTTCACCTGATTCCAGTCCATAAGATAATCTGCATCTATATTACCATGGATTTCATTTTCCCTATAAACCTTCAAAACTTTTTCTGCAGCATGTTCTATCCCTGTCTTTCCCTCTGTATATTCCTGATAAAGTTCATTCAGGCAGATACACGGAGATATATTACTGTCTTCATTTTTTACAATCAAGGAATGTCTGACCTTTCCGTTCATTCCGAGTGATTCATTAGGAATAAACATATAACCAGTACCCAGTCTATCTTGCAAATACGCTGTCAGTCCTTCTATAAATTCTTTATATCTCATAATTGCTGTCTCCTTTTGTAATTGCTTCTTCTATTCTTTTATATTAAAATAACCGGAACCCTGTCTGGATTCCGGCCTTTGCGGCAGGTATACACATACCCTGAATTTACTGAATCATCCTGGCTTTTAAAAACCTTCTCATGTTCATGCTGCACGCTCCGCTGCAGATTTTGTTTTTGCAAGCGCCTGCATAACCCTGCTGTATAATTCCTCAGACATTTTCTGCGGTTCCTCAAAACCATATCTGCTCTTTACTGCCTCTATGCCGACTCCTGTGCGCTTTAATTCTGTTTCCAGTGTACGCATCTGCTTTTCAGTAATTGCATCTGCCCGTCTGCTTTCCGGCATTTCTTTTTCTGCTCTGGTCTGCCCGGACTGGCCCGCTCCTCTGGAACAAAATTCATAAACCCGTTTTCCCTTTTTAGAATCGTTGATGATGAATAAGGAAGCGATCTCCCTGTCAGTGTTGTAGCTGATTGATTCCACTGAAAAACGGTCATTACAATAAAACTTTCCATCTTTCTTTCTAATTTCTGCATCCGCAGAGGATATCCAGATAAACGGTGCGCTGTAAAGTTCTCTGCCAATACCCCAGTTAAAACAGGCTCTTTTGAAGCTGTCCGAAGCCTGTGATTTTTCCTTTTCCGTATATCCGGTGGTTCCCACATCCTGTTTTGCCACCCAGAACCCGTTTTCCTTATCATAGATTTCCACCGTACAATACAGATTTCCATCTATATTCTGATGCCTGCGCTGCCACCCAAACGGGCCAAATGTTTCATCCAGTATTTTCTGGTCTACTCTTGCATCCTTATAAAGCAGAAGCCCCAGTCCTTTTTCATTGATTATTGACACCCGGCATTCAATCTCATCCGCACGAAGCAGGCGAATCATATTTTGATTCATTCTGCACCTCCTTTACTTATACTGCACACCGCTTGGATTTTCAGCGATAACCCCGACTACAGACCGCTTGAGATAACATTCCTGAAAATAAAACTGTAAAAGCAAGCGGTCTGCAGTATAACTGCTCACTGCAGCACCTGATTTAAAATCCACGCTTATGCTGCTTTGATCTGAAATCTTCTGGAACTGGTAACCTTTGCGTATTTTTTGTATATTTCCGGCTGCTCCTGTCTGAACCGTTTCGTATCAAACCTCGACGTATCTACACTTCCCCAGGATACACGGTAACTTCTGCTGGATGCCAGTTCATTATCCTTCATGAAAAGCTTGACCTCCTGTTCAATCTTTTTCTGTTCTTCTTCCAGTTTTGAAATCTTTTGCAGTATTTCCTCCCTGTATCTTAATTTTTCATCAAACCCCACAAGTGCAACCGCACTCTGCTTTCTCGCAGTATGGAAATATCTGTTTAACACAGCATCACATACCACTGAACCATCCGGCGGCGGAATAATCCCCGGCTCTACATAGCCTTTCCAGAAATTTTCTTCTGCTTCTACAAGCCTTTCAATAATCTCGTCATTCCACTCCAGTTTCCGGTAAATAAATTCCCGTCCAAGAATAACCGCAGCAATATACCACGTATGCTTTTGTGTGACAGCCATATATGCATCTGTCAAGTATAGACTAAGAAAAAATTGTAAATATTTTATAAATTCTGCCGAAAGATGTCATCTTTTGTTTAATCAGATACTTTTGTCACTCTGCCCATCCGTTCCAATATCAAGAAGCAGCTTTTTCAAATCGTCCTGATAGTTCCAGACAATCTGCAGCACATGATCCGGATAGACAACAATCTCCTGTAAAACATCTTCTATAATATCAGCCGTTAAATCCTGAACCTCCGTATATTTTCCAAAACTGTCCGTAAACCTGTTTTCCAGTCTGCCATCTCTGCCCGCATTCTGCAGTTCAGCCTCCAGTTCTTCCATGCGTACAGTAATGCGTTCCTTTTTTTCCACAGCCGCACGTTTCTCCGACAGGTATTCATCCCTGGCCAGTTCACCAAAAGCAAACTTCTCATAAAGATCCCTGGCATGGGTATCCAGAACCGTACAGGATTCTGCCAACCTGGACAGTTCCGCCCGCATGCCCTTTACATCACACTGTTTCCGCCGGTGCTTTTCCTCCCATATCCGTGCCGCATCCACGGCATAAAGCGCCTGTGTGCGCAGCCCGTCCCGCACCGCGTCCAGAAGTCCTTCCTCTGCCAGTCTTTCTTGCGGGCAGCCGAAAACATCTGTTACACGCGGGGTGTTGCAGATATAATACGGCTTTTTCCCAGAAAAATGGTACATGATGTGGCCGCATATGCCGCACCGGACCTTCTTCCAGAGCAGCCTGCGGCCCGTCCCGTTTTTGCTGTATTCTTTATACTCACGGAGATTTTCCTGAGCATATGCAAACTCCTCATCCGTTACAATCCCCTCATGGCAGCCGGCCACCCTGATCCATTCGGCGCGCGGGATGCTGACCATGTGGTTTTTTCCGATTTCATCACACATCCGCCTTCCGAAAACATTTGTCCCGATATAGCGTTCGTCCCGCAAGATACTGTTTACCGTATCCCTCGTCCAGAAATTATTTTCACCGGCACATATCCATGTGCGTGAACACCCTGCGGCTTTTTTGTACTGCATCGGCGTTGGAACACAGTCTGCATTCAGCGCACATGCGATCTCTGTCGAGTTCTTTTTTTCCACAGCCATCCGGAATATCCGGCGTATGACCGCAGCCGCTCCCGGGTCAATCACCAGATGCTTTTTATCATGCGGGTCTTTGACATACCCGTATGGCGCAAAGGAATTGATGAACTCCCCGCGCTGCGCCCGGAACCGCTTTGCCTCCCTTACTTTTCTGGAAATGTCGCGGCTGTAAATATCATGGAACAGTGTCTTAAAAGACGTTTCCAGGCTGTCGGCCTCCAGCCCCCGGCTGCTGTCAAAATGGTCATTGACCGCTATAAAACGTATGCCGAGGAAAGGGAATATGCGGGAAATATAATTCCCAACTTCCAGATAGTCACGCCCAAAACGGGAAAGGTCTTTTACGAGTATGCACTGGATGGCGCCTTTCCTGGCCTGTTCCAGCATTTCCCTGACAGCAGGGCGGTCAAAATTTTTTCCGCTCCAGCCATCATCGCAAAATTCAAGGATGTCAGCATTTTCCAGTTCCGGCGTCCGGCTTATAAATGCTGACAGAAGGCTCCTCTGGTTTGCGATACTGTCCGATTCTGTTTTTGCAGAAGTCCTGATATCCGAATCTTCACTGGAAATGCGCAGGTACATGGCGGCTTTCAGCTTTCCGGCAGATGTGCCGATTCTTTCAGCATTTATCATGATGTGCGCCCCCTTCCGTCTCCAGGGCCTGCACGAGCTTCTGGAATTCATCCTGCCACCGGAGGCTGACGGAAATTCTTTTATCCGCATCAACCTCAATGCGTAAAATAAGCGCATGTGCCATTTCTTCCGTAACCTCCGTTTCATTCTGGTAGGCTGTACATGCTTCCAGCCACGGGTTTCCATCCAGCTGCGCGGCCCGCGCCCGTTTCTTTTCTTCCAGGTCCCCCAGCGCCTTTTCCGCCTTTCCGATCCGCATGCGGTAGTCCTGCTTCATCCGCATGTATTCCTGTTCAGTCAGCGCTTTTTCATCCGCATACATTGGGTAAAGACTGTCATACAGCATCCGGAGCCGTTCCAGTTCCTTCCTGGCGTTTCCATATTCCTTTTCCATCGCTTTATTTTCCGTTTCCCAGCCTGCAGACAGACGGACAGAGGCCGCTTTCACGGACAGTTTCCCTGCCAGGCATGTCTGCTTTTTCAAAAGTTCCGACAGCATTTCGAACAGCATTTCCTCCGGGATGCCTTTTACCGGGCAGGATTCCCTGTCATTTTCATGTGAAGGGCATATGTAGCTGTAATAACAGATCTTCTTTTTTCCATTATCATAGACTGACCTCCTGTGCGCCATCGCCTTCCCGCATTCCGCGCAGAATATCAGTTTCCGCAGAATATTCGGCTTTCTGCCAAGCCCGTCATGTTTTCCAAGGCTTTGCAGGTAGCCGGCTTTCTGCCTGACTGCCATATCCTGTACAATGCGGAATGTATTTTCATCAACCAGCGGCTCGTGCGTATTATGGACCACCACCCATTCCTGTTCCGGCGCCGCATGCCGCTGCTTTTCCTGATAAAAAGACCTGCGGCAGCGGCCCTGTACCATATGCCCCAGGTAAACCTCATTGCAGAGTATCCTCCTTGCGACCTGCGCCTGCCAGACCACATCTGCATACCGTGCGCATTTTGTATCGCCTTTCAGGTAATGGTAGCGGGACGGTGCCGGTATCCCCCGGCGGTTTAACTCCTGCACGATCTTATAATAGCTCATGCCGCCCGCCCGCATGCGGAATATCTCCCGCACCACTGGGGCAGTTTCTTCATCCGGCTCAATTTTATGCGGGTCATCCGCGCATTTCCGGTATCCGTATACAGCCCATACAGCCCCGATCAGCTCCCCGCGCTTCTGTTTTGCAGAAAGCGCGCTGCTTACTTTTTTGGACATATCCCGGCTGTACATCTCATTGAGCATGTTTTTCAGAGGGACAATATAGCCGTCGTCCGTGCGCTCTGCATGCAGCGTGTCAAAATTATCTGTCAGCGCCACGAAGCGCACACCCATAAAAGGGAATATCCGTTCTATATAATTTCCTGCCTCCCGGTAATTCCGTCCGAAACGCGACAGGTCCTTGACAACGATACAGTCTGCTTTCCCGTCTTTGATATCCTGCATCAGGCTGTCAAAGCCAGGCCGTGAAAAGCTGGTGCCCGTATGCCCGTTATCACAGTGCATGGCTGTAAATTCCATATCCGGCTGCGCTTCTATATAATTCCGCACCAGCTCCATCTGGCTCTCTATCGTGTCAGCCCCCGGCCTGCCGCTGTCCTCCAGTGAAAGCCGGACGTAGCCTGCCGCGCGGTAAATGCGCTGCTCCAGCCTGGCTGTTTCCTGTGCTTCGTCCAGACGGCACAGGGGATTTATTTTGCGTTTTGTCCTTGCCATCTCATACACCTGCCTTTCCGGATAAAGCCTGTCCAGAGCCGGAACTGTCCGAAGTATTTTCCACCGCAAAAGATTCTGACTTTTCGTCTAAGACCTGCACCTGTGCAAGTGTTTCATCCAGCAGGCGGAGTTCATCCTGGCAGCTGTAAATAATATCCACACGCCTGTCCCTGTATATAAAAATGCGGTCGATCAGCGACACCACGGCTGTCCGGTCCAGTTCTGTAATGTTCCTGTATTTCTTAAACTGCTCCATCCACCCGTTCCCGTCCACGCTGCTTTCCAGCGTCCGGACCATTTCCTCCTGCAGCCCTTCCGCCTGCTTTTCTGCCTCCGAGCAAAGGTCCGAATAATTTTTCTTAAGTTCATGGTATTCTTCACGGGTGATGACGCCGTCCACCATATTTTCATATAAGGATTCCATCAGCCTGCGGTACCTGTCCGCCTCCCGCTTCCGGCTGTCCATGCGCTCCTGGACCTTCTTTGCACCGGCTTTCCGGAGCGGGGCTGTATCAGCCATTTCCAGCAGCCCGGCAAGGCTGATGATATACTGTATCTGCTTCTGCAGGGATTCCAGCACGATCTTCTCCAGCGCAGTGTCCCTGATACTGTGTGAAAAACATGTTTTTTCATTTTTATGCGCGGCGCATACATAATAAATATATTTTTTCCCGCCTGACGGGACGGTTTTCCTCACCATTGCAGCGCCGCATTCCCCGCACAAAACCATGCCGGAAAACAGTTCTACCTTATCACGCCCCGGGCTTTTGCGTGTATCCAGTGCAAGCACTTTCTGAACCGAAAGGAAATCCTGCCGGTCAACCACCGCTTCATGCGCGCTTTCCACGACTGCCCATTCCCCGCGTGGCTTTGCCACACGCTTTTTTACCTTATAGCTGAGCGTCGTGTTCTTCCCCTGTTCCAGTATGCCCGTATAAACAGGATTTTTTAATATCCGAAGCACTGCGGTGGCGCTCCACGGGGAACGTGACCTTATGCGGAAAGGCGTAGCAAAACGAAGCCCCTGCTGCTTTTTGTAGTCCATAGGCGCCAGGATGCCGTCTGCATTCAGCCTGCCTGCAATGTCCGCAGCGCTGACGCCTTCCAGCTTCCACTGGTAAATATCGCGCACCACATCCGCGGCAAACGTGTCCACAACCAGATGGTTTTTATTCTGCGGGTCTTTCAGATACCCGTATACGGCAAATGCCCCGGTAAAATCGCCGCGCCTGCGTTTGACATCAAGGCAGCTTCGGATCTTAACTGAACTGTCGCGGCAGTATGCTTCATTGATTAAATTTTTAAAAGGGACGACAAGGCCGTCGGACGCCGCATTGTCCAGGCTGTCGTAATTATCATTGACTGCGATAAAACGCACGTCAAAAAAAGGGAATATTTTTTCGATGTACTCCCCTGCATCCAGATAGTTCCTGCCAAACCGGGAAAGGTCCTTGACCACAATGCAGTCAATCCTCCCCGCCCTTACATCATCCATCATTTTCCGGAATGCCGGGCGTTCAAAGCTGGAGCCTGAAAAACCGTCGTCCACTGCCATGCCGCACTCCTCAAGTTCCGGGTGCCGGCTGAAAAAATCGCGGATCAGGTTCTTCTGGCCTGTGATGCTGTTGCTCTCCTCCTTATCGCCGTCTTCATGCGAAAGGCGCACATAGCCGCAGGCTCTCCATGTCTTTGTACTTTTTAATGAATTGTCTCTGATATGTTCCATAGATGCTCCTCCTGTCTGTGTGAGTGTATAAAACCAGCAAAACACTTCACCAGCCAGAGGGGCGCTGTCTTTATCCTGTTAAG
>CAOKJJ010000202.1 GCA_948468465.1 uncultured Eubacterium sp.
GGAGTAGGAGCCGAAATCCAGGCCCCGCCCCTCATCCAGCGTCCGCATAGCCACCCAAAAAACACCCCCATTGTCACTCCAGCATTGCTTTTGTCTGTCTGTAATTTTTGCAGTCCCTGTAGTCATCTTCCCGGATTTCCAGCGTAAGCGGACATTTATACGCGTATTTTGTGTATAACTCCATCAGGGCATCTAATTTTTTCTGATCCTGAAACGGCGTCCCATGGTTACGCATATACCCATTTCCCGTAAAGTCATTCAAATGAATCAAACTGCAGATCTCCTGATGGATCTGAAAATAATGCTCCATGCTGTAATCCAGATATCGCGGTGGTTTTGTGCGTGGCAGAAAGTCTGATGCCGCAAGCAGCACATGCATATATTTCTCAGTCATAGCCGCATGGCAAATGTCCAGTACGCTTCCTACCCGTTCTCCAAAATGCTCCCGCAAATACCTTACAATGTCTGCAACATCCGTAAAAGTACCATTGCAAAGCCTCGGACTTTCTTCCCTGTTTGCCTTATATTCCATCGGCACTACATTTTCTATCGCAAGATCGGTCATTGGAAATTGTGCAAACAGATGCCTTAGTTCCTCTTCCAGCCTGATGCGAAACAGTTCATACTCCATAAAATCAAAATAAGACAGTGAGGTATGAATCACTACTAAAACCCTGTGTTTCCAAATATCCGCGCAGTACTGTGCCAAACGAAACACATTTTGTATCGGGCTGATATCTGCATGCTGGAAGATGTGCTCCATATTCATTACCTGCCCGTCATCATAAAACGGCACATGCACGACTTCCACATTGTGCATCGTAAATAATTCCTGTAAATAACAAGTCTCAAAACAGCTTCCCTTCCGCAAAAAATCACTTTGCAGATTAAATTCCAGTCCATCGCAGCCGCACCTTATTTTTTCCCGGATTTCTTCTGAAACAAATGATGCTTTTGCATATATTTTTAGATGATGGTCCATCATAAACGGTATCCTCCTGTCTGTCCATTCCCTTTGTGTTCAGATAAGTATTCATTCAGATGAGCATTAACTATCTTAGCGCAATTGAAATTGAAAATCAACTAATTATTGCCATTTGCCTGTTTTGAGTTGCAAATCCTTTCATGTTAGTATAAAATAGATATGTACTATAAGAACAGGAGATCAACTATGTGGGACATGTCATTTTATAAAAACAAAAAAGTACTGATTACCGGACATACCGGATTTAAAGGTTCGTGGATGTGCCAGCTGCTTATTATGGCAGGCGCTGACGTAACCGGCTATGCATTGGAACCGCCGACGCAGCCAAGCCTTTTTGACATCTGCAGGCTGTCGGAACAAATACATTCTGTTGTTGGAGATATCCGCGACCTGGCGCATTTAAAAAACGTATTTGCTTCCTGCAGTCCGGAAATCGTCATTCATATGGCAGCTCAGCCATTAGTCCGTGAGTCGTATAAAAACCCGGTCTATACATATGAAACAAATGTAATGGGGACGGTAAATGTACTGGAATGCGTGCGAACAACACCTTCCGTAAAATCATTTCTGAACGTTACGACAGACAAAGTATACCTGAACAAAGAATGGGAATGGGGATATCGGGAAAACGAAGAGTTAAACGGCTTTGACCCTTATTCCAACTCCAAGTCATGCTCCGAGCTGGTTACCAGCAGTTATGTCAATTCCTTTTTCGCAGATACAGACGTCTCCGTTTCCACTGCCCGTGCAGGCAATGTGATCGGCGGAGGTGATTTTGCCGCTGACCGTATTATTCCTGACTGTATCCGTGCCGCACAGTCCGGCCAGGATATCATAGTCAGAAATCCGTATTCTACAAGGCCGTACGAACATGTGATGGAACCTGTCGCTGCTTATTTAATGATTGCCCAGGCACAGTACAGCGATAAAAAATTTGCAGGAAATTATAATGTCGGCCCAAATGATACCGACTGTCTGACAACCGGCGAACTAGCAACTCTTTTTTGCCGTAAATGGAATGAAAAGACCGGAAGCTCCATACAATGGATCAATCAATATGACGGCGGGCCGCATGAAGCTAATTTTCTAAAGCTGGATTGTTCCAGGCTCAAAAAAACATTCCATTGGTCGCCAAAATGGAATGCGGAAACAACCATAGAAAAAGTTGTGGAATGGTTTGATGTATATTTTCATCATGGAGATGTACCTGCATGCATGAAACAGCAAATACTGGATTTTTGCAAATAATGACCGCAAAAGCGCTGATTATATTATGATATAACCAGCGCTTTTTGATTTCTCTTATTTTACCAACATTTTTTCCTGTCTAATTTGAATTTTATCCAGTTTTATTCCTGTCATGTTTTATTCCTGCAAATTTGATTCCTGCAAATTCGATTCCTGTCAAATTTGATTCCTGTCAGGTTTCATTCACGTCAAAAATCTCAGCCTTTCCGTCTATGACAGCAAACTCGGCCATATTTCCCCAAATCAGTTTTGCTGCGCCGCTTGTACCTTCTGTCACAGCTTTTTCCAGTTCGTTTTTTTTATCGGCCGGAATCACTGCATGGATGACCACCTGCTCCGTATATTCTGTTTCCAGCACCGGTATTTCCTTCTGTGCCAGCACATACTGAATCTTTCCAAGCCCGTTGTAATCCGTTTCAATATTCAGCCTGGCGCCAGTCTGTTTTTCAATAATGACAGATGCTAAAAGCCCTTCCTGCGTACTTTTCTGATAAGCGCGTACAAGACCGCCCGTACCTAACAG
The DNA here is from genome assembly GCA_948468465.1 of uncultured Eubacterium sp. Next base: position 2,757 of record CAOKJJ010000202.1, read on the forward strand.
CGTACCGCCAAAATATCTCGTCACGACAACCGCCGCATTGTGAATATCTTCCCGAAGGAGCACATCCAGCATGGGCCTTCCTGCTGTCTGGGATGGCTCCCCATCGTCAGAACAGCGGGTCAGCTCGTGATTTTTTCCAACCGTAAATGCGGAGCAGTTATGAGAAGCATCCCAATATTTTTTTTTCATAACGCCAATAAACGCGGCCGCCTCTTCCTCGCTTTGCACAGGCTGTACCGTTGCGATAAATCTTGACTTTTTTTCTACAATTTCTGCTTCTCCGCCTTTATAGACGACCTTATACTTATTCAAAATTTATGTTCCCCCTAATGGATACTGTGAACGTTCTAAAAATCCAGAATAAATTCATTTGCAACCGGCTCATCCTCCGGCGGCACATCTATCACCGTATCTTGTCCGCCTTCAGTACTATTTGATCCTGAATCGTTTGATCCTGAAGAATCTGCTCCTGAAGGATTCGATCCTGAAGAATCTGCTCCAGGCTGTGCCCCCTGATCTGCTCCAGGCTGTGCTTCTGGATTTGCATCCGGATTCTCATTCGGCTCTCCCTGCGTCCCATCCTCCGGCGCCGGATTTCCTTCGGAAGGATCCTGCTGTGCCGCTGATGCACTCGTATGCACCGTACATGGATGCAGATTTCCTGTATACAAATACGGCCCATCTTCCGAATCTGGGGAACCTCCTATAATACGAACCGAAGAAGCATGCGTTCCGCCTGGACAATAAGGCCCTGCCAGCATGCCGGATACGGAACATACACGCACTGCCGCATGATGTACACATACGTCTTCCGGCACGGTTCCTTCCGCAAAATATTCCGTAGTCACCATACTTCCGCGCGGGTCGTGGTTGCAAACGCCCTCCTGCACCAGCATCCCGGATTTTTTGCACACCTGCGCAGTAACGATTCCGGACGGCATATCAAATTCTTTATATTCCAGTCCTTCATGAATCCGGCTCATCACAGCTTTCCAGATCAGTTTTGGATAAGAGGTTGTCCCATTTTCCTGCCGCGTATTATCATCATATCCACCCCAGACGACAAGGCTGTAATATGGGGAAAAGCCTGCAAACAGCGCATCTTTATTTTTCGTTGTCGTTCCTGATTTTCCTGCAAGCGCCATCCCTTCAAAATTAGCCTGCTTACCGGTTCCGACCGTCAGTACATCCTGCATGGCATTTGTCAAAAGCCATGCGGTCGTCTCCTGAAGCGCTTCCTGCTTCTTTGGCACATTATCTATTAACACATTTCCGTCGTGATCTATAATTTTTGTATACAAACGCGGCTTAATATAAGTACCACCATTTGCGATGGAAGCATACGCAGCCGTCAACTCCAGATTCGTTACCCCATGCGTAATGCCGCCCAGTGACATCGCCTCCGTACGGTCCTGATCGGATAATGTTGTAAATCCGAAATGATTGACCAGATAATCATAGCCGGTATCTATTCCAATATCTGTAAGCGTCTTTACCGTAACAACATTGATGGACTGTGTAATCGCTTCCCGAATAGAAGTAAATCCGCCGTATCTTTTATTATAATTTTTCAGCGGCGTGCCATTCGAATACGTATAAGGCGCATCATCTTCCACAGAAGCCAGCGTCATCTGCCCTGTATCCAGCGCCGGAGCAAAGGCTGCCAGAACCTTAAAGGTCGAACCAGGTTGACGCACGGAGTCGGTTGCCCGGTTCAGTGTGCGGTTCGCCGTCTTTTCTCCCCTGCCGCCTACCATTGCCTTTACTTCCCCGGTCTTTTGATCTATGACGGTAAGGGCCGCCTGCGGCTGTATTGTATAAGTGATTGTCTGGCCGTTTTCCGGTACGATATCGCCTTCTTCCATAATATCTGTCTTATATTTTTCCACCGCGGCCAGCGCTTCTTCCTGTGAAGCAAAATTAATCGTATACGATTTATTTGCCGACTGGTAATACGCCAGCATTGTCTGTTCATCATAATACTTAAATTCGCCGTCCGGCTTTTGTATCGTTAAGGTCATGGAAAAGGAAGTCTTCGGACTTGTCGGATAGTTTTCCATATTGTTAACCTGTTCATCACAAATGGCCTGAATATCCGGATCCTGTGTCGAATAAATGGTCAGCCCGGTATTATACAGTCTTTTATACGCCTCCGTCTGCGAACATCCAAGCACTTCCATCAGGTCTTCAATGACCTGTTCGGTCAGCGCGTCATCAAAATAAGAATGTACACTGGACTTGTCCAATTGCTTGGCATTGACTTTCTGAATACGGCTGTAAACATCATCCGCCATCGCTTCGTCATACTGCTGCTGTTTGATCATTCCCTGTTCCCGCATATCATCCAGCACCTTTTTTCTGCGCTTTGCGTTCTCCTGCGGATGGACGATCGGATTGTAACCGCTTGGGTTTTTCGTAATCCCTGCGATGACGGCACATTCTGACAGCGTCAGCTCCGACACATCTTTTCCAAAATAACGCTTAGACGCTGACTGAACACCAAGCGTATTCTGTCCCAGATTCACTGTATTCAGATAATTTTCCAAAATCCAATCCTTGGATTCTTCTTTTTCCAGCTGCAGAGCCAGATACTGCTCCTGTATTTTTCTCTTAAATCGGTCTGCCTGGGATTTTTCAGCTGTCCAGCTGGTAAACACGTTATTTTTCAATAACTGCTGCGTAATCGTACTCGCACCTTCGCTGAAATGAAATCCCGCGGCTATCCCTTTGATTCCGGCACGGATAATTCCTTTGATATCTATCCCGTTATGCTCGCGAAACCTGGCATCTTCTATGGCAATAAAAGCGTTCTGCAAATGAATAGGAATCTCATCTATCGTGACATAAACTCGGTTCGACCCCGAAGCCACAAGCGTAGCCGTTGTATTTCCTTTTGCATCCAGTATCGTTGACAAATAACCGGTAGGTGTCGCGTCAATATCTTTAATGCTTGGCGAGGCAGCAAGAATTCCCTGATAAGCGCCATATCCGGCTCCTCCAATGCAGACTGCCAGCGCAAATGCAACTGCCAGTGCAAGTTCAAACAAAAGTGTGGTACACTTTCTCCCGATTTTTCCTTTTTTTTCTATAATCGCCCTGCGCTTCTTACGCGTTCCTTCTTTGCTGAAATCCATAAAAAGCCCTCCTGTACCCGCATACTGACTGTATTATACCAAATTCTAAGGACATTGTAAAATAAAACTTAAGAACTGCCACGAAATAACATATACATTTTATTTCGTGGCAGTTCCTGACTGTAAGCAAAATATCCGCTATCTCTGCGCATTTTTCTGATCGTGCCTTCTTTTCATCAGCGTATATACCGGGTGCCGCAGTCCCTCTCTGCTCTTTTCAAGCCATTCCACACGGCTTTTCAAATCCTGGTTTTCTTCTGCTAACTTCATACAGCACGCCCCGACAAACCGGATCAAATCATCCTGCATCCACGGATTGTCCTTTTCCCATTTCGGCACCTCTTTCCAAGTCAGTTCAAACAGCTCTTCCTCGCCAAAATATTCTTTTGCAACTTCCTTGTTTTCCTCCCTGTACTGTTCCATAAACGCTTCCGCTTCATCCTTTGAAAACATCTCACACGGATACTTTTCCCCTGAAAGGTCCGCATACGACAAAAGCGCCTGTCTGAAAAAGCTGTGAAACGAAGCGTTCATACCCGGCATTCCGTTTAACACGCGCTGTATCTCATGTGTGTTGCCTGCCAGTCTTGTATTTCTTGCCGCCTGCTCAATCTGAAATTCATCCGTCAATTCCAGTCCGACTGCCTGCAAAAAATCCGCATAAATAGTCCCGCCAATAAACCGTTTTGGTTCAAACCGTCTGACAATCAGATTCTTCTTTCCAAAAAAAGCAGCTAATTTTTTCAAATGCGTCGCGTATTTCATTTTATTAATGCTGACCAGGTCATTGACATAATCTTTCCACGGTGTAGCCGCATCCGCGCCAATTCCGCTTTTTACCATCTGGTTCCAGCCTGAAATCAGATACATATCCTGCCTGCGCAAATAAACAATCACCTTGATCTGAAATCCGCCTTCCTTTGCCTCCGCTTTTAACGCACGCCACATCGTAATTCTTTGTTCATAATTGGCAGACCAGATACCTTCATCCGAAACGATAATGTTGTCAAACGTCTGAAACAGCTCATGGATTCTGTCCATCCCTTCCCTGAAAATGCCTTTCTGCCTGTCAGCTGCTTCTTCCAGCAGAAAACGGGCGTTCCTTCGTTCCGACACATCCGGGTAACGGTATGGAAACAGCGGATAACAATATCCTTTCTGATTCAGGACCTCCTGGTTTTCGATCAGAAAACTTTGAATCGCTGTCGTGCCTGTCTTTGTCGTACCGACATGCACATAAAGTATTTTCTTCATCCTTGGCTCCTTCCTTCACATCCTTTTATATGCCGTATTTTTCAAGCCCGGCTAACAATATGCCCGCGCTTTCCTCAATATCCGCATGGCTCGTATCTATCGCAATCTCCGGATGCAGCGGTGCTTCGTACGCACTTGTAATTCCGGTAAATTCCGCAATCCGCCCATCTCTGGCTGCCTGATACAACCCCTTTACATCCCGCTTTTCACACTCTTCCAGCGGAGTGCTCACATATACTTCTATAAACGCATCTCCAATAATCCGACGTGCGGCCTGCCGGTCTTCCCGGTATGGTGAAATAAAAGAGGTAAGTACAATAAGCCCCGCATCATTCATCAGCTTTGCCGTCTCAGCAATCCTGCGGATATTTTCCACGCGGTCTTCTTTCGAAAATCCAAGATCTTTATTCAGGCCAAACCGCACATTATCCCCATCTAACAGCATCGTATGCCTGCCTTTCGCAGCAAGTTTTTGTTCCAGCGCATTGGCTAACGTCGATTTTCCCGAACCCGATAACCCGGTCAGCCATATCACAGCCGCTTTCTGTCCCAGCAGCTGTTCCCGTCTCTCTCTTGTAATGTCCATACGATGCCACGTAATCTGACGGTCATTCTCCGGTCTTTCTTTCGTATTCTTGTCCATATGATACCTTCTCCTTTTTTACAATCTATATCCTAACCTGGACGAACCAGAAAAGAAACACTTTTTACATTGTGTTGCGTTTTTTTTTGTTGGCTATGCGGACGCCGGATGAGGGGCGGGGCCTGGATTTCGGCTCCTACTCCA
>CAOKJJ010000203.1 GCA_948468465.1 uncultured Eubacterium sp.
CCGATGGAGATACAGAACATTGTAAATGGTTATTTATAGTGTATGAAAGTTTAGAGTGAAATAACAGGAAAAGCTGGAGAACAAACTGGTTGTATCTCCGGCTTTTTCTTATCTGCTTAACCTCCTTTTTTCGTTTTCTTTTCCAAATTTTCTATTCCGGCATATAACCTTGATAAAAGGCTAAAAAGAGTTTCAATCTCTTGATCTGTATAAACTTCAAAAAGATATTTCAAGTCCTCCTGGTATTCATAAAAGTCGTTTGTATAAAAGTCGTTTACCTTTTCTGTGGGGCAGATACACATAGCTCTTGTATCATGCGGGCTTTGCTGAATGGTAATAAATCCTTTTTTCATTAAAGCATCAGCTAACTTTTTGATATTTTGTCTTGAACAGCCCAGCAAATTACCTAATTGCGTAAAGGTTAGCGGTTCCTTTGACTGTCTGACGATTGACAATAGCATAAACTGCTTTAGCGAAATCTCTGGAATATGGCTGTCAAAAAGCGTTTGCAGTTTGTTCCCTGCGATAAATAAGGTACTGAAAATAGCCTTTGTTTGGTTCTCCGTAGAACTTGAAAATTTTTTAGTCAACGCATCTAAATGCATGTGATCCTCCTTATTGGTAACTTGTTGCACTTTTTTGATTATAGCAATAAGTTGCGAATGTGTCAATATAGTTATTTTTTCTGGTTCATTCGGCGCAGGAACTGTAAATACTACTTGAGCAAACGGCATAGTTTATGTTATCATAAGCTAAATGGCACAAGATAAACGAAAGCACGAATAATAGGAGAGAACACAATTCTATGGAGAGGAACATCATTTTAATTGCAGACGATCAGGAAATTAACCGGGAAATATTAAAGGTTATTTTCGAGGAACAGTACGAGATATTAGAGGCAGCGGACGGTGTCCAGGCGATTGATCTGATTGAAGCGCACCGGGACGAAATTGTCCTTATTTTTCTGGATCTTTTGATGCCTGGCAAATCCGGCCTGGATGTGCTGGCGCATATGACGGATAAAGGATATATGGATGTTATTCCAGTCATTATGATAACCGGAGAGGCTACCGCGGATACAGATGAGAAAGCTTATGAATACGGTGTGTCTGATATCATATACAAACCATTTGCGCCAAAGGTCGTTATGCGCCGTACGATGAATTTGATTGAGCTTTTCGCGCACAGGATCAATATAGAACGAAAATTGGAACAGCGTACGAAAGAGCTTCGGGAGAGCAAGAAAAAATTAGAAAAGAGCAATGAATTTTTAGTAAATGCGTTAAGCTCTGTAGTGGAATTTCGAAGCCTTGAGTCTGGCGAGCATATCCAGAGGGTAAAATATCTGACAAAAATCATGTTAAAATATGTCAGAAGCTATTATCCCCAGTATCAGCTTACCAAGGAGCAGGTCGGTTTGATTGTAAACGCTTCCGCACTGCATGATCTTGGAAAAGTAGCGATTCCGGACAGTATCTTATTAAAACCGGGCAGGCTTACCGAAGAAGAATTTGAAGAGATGAAAAAGCATACGATTTATGGCTGCGAGCTGCTGGAGCAGTTTAAGCAGGAGGAGACGGAGTTTTACCGGTATTGCTATGATATCTGCCGCTATCATCATGAACGTTTTGACGGCAGGGGGTATCCGGACCATCTTTCAGGGGACGATATTCCGATTTGGGCGCAGGTTGTATCGATTGTGGATGTCTTTGACGCGCTGGTCAGCAAACGGGTTTACAAAGAGCCTTATGCGGAGGATGAGGCTATTCGTATGATTAACGAAGGGGAGTGCGGCGTATTTTCGCCTGTTATGCTGGATTGTTTCAGACTGGCAAAATATGAGCTAAAGGAAGCAGCAGAAGAAAAATTTTCCTTTGCGGATGGGGAAATGGAAGAATAAGGCTTAAGAAAATAAAGCAAATGCCGATACATAGCTTATAAAAAATGGAACACCGTTTTTTCACAATGAAATTTATTTCTTTACTTGCATTTGAAAAACGATTGTGTTAAGATAAGCTTCAACAAATCGTTCCTGCTGCATATATTTTGAAACAAAGGCATGCGGGGATGATTCATATGCAAATGCGGAGAAGGAGACTCTTCTTTTCAGAGGCCGACAGGAATACAGCGTCACCGACTGAGAGCGTTGTTTGGAAGAGGAAAGAAAGGGAACACTCCGGAGCAGATCAGCTGAAGATCGTTGACGGGGCGGCTTGCGGAAGCGGCCGTAAACATGCAGTAGGCTGGTACGTCGTACGCGTTAAGTACAAAGAGTGGAGTTATGCCGGCGGATCTGGTTGCTGTTAGGTGGCTGCAGGATGCGCATCTTACGGATAACTCAAGGCGGGTGGTACCGCGGATTGGGCTTTGCCTTTTTCGCCCCGGAATACAACATCAGTATTCCGGGGCTTTTTGCATATAGCTCCGGAATCAAAAAAAGGAGTGAATCAAAATGAGCAGTATTTACAGAGACGTAACGATGGAACAGGTAAGCGAAGCAGATATCGGCAGACAATTACGGGTTGCGGGATGGGTGGAAAATATCCGTGACCATGGCGGCGTATCGTTTGTGGATTTGCGGGATATGTATGCGGTGATGCAGATCGTCATCCGTGACAGCCAGCTGCTGCAGGGGATTCGAAAGGAGCAGGCAGTATCTGTCCGGGGGCCGATACAAAAAAGGGATGCGGAGACGTATAACCCAAAGATCCCTACCGGAACGATCGAACTGGAGGCGCAGGAGGTTCAGATCCTGGGAGATGTCTATCAGAACCTGCCGTTTGAGATCCAGACCAGCAGGGAAGTCCGTGAAGATGTCCGCTTAAAATACCGGTATTTGGATTTGCGGAACAAAAAAGTAAAGGACAGTATTATTTTCCGTGCACAGGTCATTGCCTTTTTGCGTCAGAAGATGACCGAGCTTGGATTTTTGGAAATTCAGACGCCGATTTTATGTGCGTCTTCGCCGGAAGGGGCCAGAGATTATATCGTGCCGTCCAGAAAGTTCAAGGGTAAATTTTATGCGCTGCCGCAGGCGCCGCAGCAATATAAGCAGTTATTGATGGCAGCGGGATTTGACAGGTATTTTCAGATTGCGCCGTGTTTTCGGGATGAGGATGCCAGGGCGGACCGTTCGCCGGGAGAGTTTTACCAGCTTGACTTTGAGATGAGCTTTGCTTCGCAGGAGGATGTATTCGCGGTTGGGGAAGAGGTGCTTGGCGCTGTTTTTGAAACATTCGCTCCGCAGGGCAGCAGTATTACAAAAGCGCCGTATCCGGTATTCAGCTACGAGCAGGCGATGCTTGCATTTGGCACAGATAAGCCCGATTTGCGCAACCCGCTTCGGATTATAGATCTGACAGAATTTTTCCAGAAATGCACGTTTCAGCCGTTTTTGAAAAAGACAGTGCGTGCGATTCGTGTGCATGCGGATATGTCCAAAGGTTTTCATGAAAAGCTTCTGCAGTTTGCAACCGGTATCGGTATGGGAGGCCTTGGCTATCTGGAAGTGATGGAAGATCACAGCTTTAAGGGGCCGATTGACAAATTTATTCCGGAAGAATATAAAGAAGAGTTTCGCAGCCTGGCAGAGCTTGAAGCAGGAGATACCATTTTCTTTGTGGCGGATACAAAAATGCGTGCCGCTTATTATGCGGGCATGATACGTACAGAGCTTGCGCAAAGGCTGGATCTTTTGGAAAAAGATGCGTTCAGATTCTGTTATGTGAACGATTTTCCGATGTACGAAAAAGATCCGGAGACGAAAAAACCTGCGTTTACGCATAACCCGTTTTCCATGCCGCAGGGCGGGCTTGAGGCGCTGGATACAAAGGATCCGTATGAAATACTGGCCTATCAGTATGATATTGTATGCAACGGCGTGGAATTATCGTCAGGCGCTGTACGTAACCATGATCTCAAGACGATGATACGGGCGTTTGAGATCGCGGGATATGACGAAGAGGCATTAAAAACAAAATTTGGAGCGCTGTACCAGGCATTTCAGTTTGGAGCGCCGCCGCATGCCGGGATGGCTCCTGGGATTGACCGGATGCTTATGCTGCTGCGGGGAGAAGACAATATCCGCGAAGTGATCGCTTTTCCGATGAACGGAAACGCGCAGGATCTGATGTGCGGCGCACCAAATACAGTATCGGAGCAGCAGCTGCGGGAAACACATATAAAAGTACGGGATTAAGGATGGATTTGTATGGCAAATAAAATATCAGATGAAACATTGGACTATGTAGCGATTCTGGCAAAACTGGAACTGTCGCCGCAGGAAAAGGAAGCTGCCAGGACGGATATGGAGCGTATGCTGGATTATATCGATCAGCTGAACGAATTGGATACAGAGCAGGCAGAGCCTATGTCGCATATTTTTCCGACTGTCAATGTATTTCGGGAGGATGTTGTGACAAATGAAGACGGCCATGAAGATGCGCTGCTGAATGCTCCGGATCCAAGAGGGCGCAGCTTTGCGGTGCCGAAGACAATTTCATAAACAGTTTGATATCAAACATTTAAAAAGACAAAGGAGAGATTTCATGAGTCTGACAGGGTTAACTGCGCTTGAACTTGGAAAACAGATCCGGTCCGGACAGATATCTGTGGAGGAAGCCGTCAAAGACGCGCTTTGCGAGATACAAAAAAAAGAACCGGATATTCACAGCTTTGTTACGATAGAGGAAGAAGGCGCCATCCGTTCGGCGCGGGAGGTACAGCGGAAAATAAATGACGGGACTTTGAAAGGCCCGCTTGCGGGAGTGCCGGTGGCCGTCAAAGATAATATATGCATCAAAGGAATGCGTACGACATGTGGCTCGAAAATGCTGTCTGATTTTGTGCCGGCTTATACGGCGGAGGCTGTCAAACGGCTGCAGCAGGCCGGCGCGGTAGTTTTGGGCAAGACAAATATGGATGAATTTGCAATGGGCTCTACGACAGAGACTTCTTATTACGGGCCTACGAAAAACCCATGGAATACAGATTATGTGCCGGGCGGTTCTTCGGGCGGCTCGTGTGCGGCAGTTGCCGCCGGAGAATGTACGTATGCGTTAGGTTCTGATACCGGCGGCTCCATTCGGCAGCCGAGCAGTTTTTGCGGCGTTACGGGAATCAAACCGACGTACGGCACTGTTTCCCGCTACGGGCTGATCGCGTATGGTTCGTCGCTGGACCAGATCGGGCCGATTGCAAAAGACGTCTCTGACTGTGCCGCGGTATTGGAAGCGCTTGCGGCCCATGACCCAAAAGATGCCACTTCCATGCAAAGACAGGAATCCGCGGATTTTACATCGGCCCTTATCGATGATGTGAAAGGCATGAAGATCGGCATTCCGAGAGATTATTTTACAGAAGGCCTGGATGACGAGGTCAAAGCCGCTGTAATCAAAGCAGCGGAGGTCTATAAGGAAAAAGGAGCCATAGTGGAAGAGTTTGAGCTAAGCCTTGTACAATATGCCGTGCCTGCTTATTATGTAATAGCATGTGCGGAGGCAAGCTCGAATCTGGAGCGGTTTGACGGTGTAAAATACGGCTTTCGCGCGAAGCAGTATGAGGGGCTTCATGACATGTATAAAAAATCGCGCTCCGAGGCATTCGGTACGGAAGTCAAACGCAGGATTATGCTCGGTTCCTTTGTACTAAGTTCCGGCTATTATGACGCCTATTATTTAAAAGCGCTGCGCACAAAAGCACTGATAAAGCAGGCATTTGATCAGGCATTTGCATCCTTCGATGTGATACTTGGACCGGCGGCGCCTTCGACTGCGCCTAAAATCGGAACGAGTCTCACAAATCCGATGCAAATGTATCTGGGAGATATCTATACAGTAGCAGCCAATCTGGCAGGCATTCCCGGCATTTCCATTCCGGTCGGAACGGACTCCCATGGACTGCCGATCGGCATGCAGCTGTTAGGGGACTGCTTTGCAGAGAAAAAGATTATCCGTGTAGCCTATGCATACGAACAGACAAGACCTTACGTGCCAAGTCCGTATGCAGGCGGGAAAGGAGCGGCGCAATGAGAGAATATGAAACAGTCATCGGACTGGAGGTCCATGTGGAACTGGCGACAAAGACGAAAATATTCTGCGGCTGTTCGACCGCGTTCGGCGCAGAGCCAAACACACATACGTGTCCGGTCTGTACCGGCATGCCAGGTTCACTGCCGGTATTAAATAAACAGGTCGTAGAATATGCGGCCGCTGTCGGGCTTGCCACCGAATGTGAGATTACTTCTTACAGTAAATTTGACCGGAAAAACTACTTTTATCCAGACAACCCGCAAAATTACCAGATCTCGCAGCTGTACCTGCCGATCTGCCGAAACGGCCGGGTTGAAATTGAGACGGATGCAGGAAAAAAGTATGTAGGAATCCATGAAATCCATATGGAAGAAGACGCCGGAAAGCTGATTCATGATGAATGGGAAGACATCTCTTATGTCGATTATAACCGTTCGGGCGTACCGTTAATCGAAATTGTGTCTGAGCCGGATATGCGCTGCGCGCAGGAGGTCATCGCTTATCTGGAAAAGCTGCGCATGATCATCCAGTATCTGGGGGCATCTGACTGTAAGCTCCAGGAAGGTTCGATGCGTGCGGATGTCAACCTGTCCGTACGTGAGGCCGGCGCCAAAAACTATGGCACACGTACGGAAATGAAAAATCTGAATTCTTTTAAGGCGATTACAAGAGCGATTGAGCATGAGAAAAACCGCCAGATAGATTTGCTGGAATCCGGCGAAGCAGTCATACAGGAGACAAGGCGCTGGGACGATGCAAAAGCATATTCCTATGCGATGCGTTCCAAAGAAGACGCGCAGGATTACCGCTATTTCCCGGAACCGGACCTTGTGCCGGTTGCAATCAGCGCGCAATGGCTGGAAGAAATTCGTGCCAGACAGCCGCAGATGAGGGATGAAAGACGCAGACAGTACAAAGAGCAGTACGGACTGCCGGATTATGACGCGGATATTATTACCTCTTCGAAAAAGATGGCCGATATTTTTGAAGCCGCATCCGAACTTTGCAAAAAGCCTAAGAAAGTGTCCAACTGGCTGATGGGCGAGACGATGCGGCTGTTAAAAGAAAACGGACAGGACGCGCAGGATCTTGCATTAGATCCGGAAAAACTCGCAAAAGTCGTAGAACTTGCAGATTCCGGCGCTCTGACAAACACAGCCGCGAAGGAAGTGTTTGAAGCGGTATTTTTAACGGATGCGGATCCGGAACAATATATGGAAGAAAAAGGATTAAAAACAGTCAGTGATGAAGGTGCGTTAAGGAGCGTGATCGCGCAGGTCATCAAGGACAATCCGCAGTCCGTGGAGGATTATCGAAACGGAAAGCAAAAAGCTATCGGATTTTTAGTTGGGCAGACGATGAAGGCGATGCAGGGCAAGGCAAATCCGGGACTTGTAAATGAGCTTTTAAAGGAACTGATCTGAATGTTCAGTCTGAAGCAACCGTTTTGACATTGTGTTGTGTTTTTGTGCGGCTATGCGGAAATGTAAACCGTTTAATTGATACAAAGGGCATGAACAGAATATCGGGAAAACCGCTGAAAAATCTATGAAAAGTGTTGTATTAGTTAAGTTTCTAAACTATATACATTAGAATTTACTAATGATTTACTAATACATTTGTATTACAGGTTGCTGCGGATAGTAAAGTTATGGATGAAATGAAAATACTTGTAAAAGACGAATTATAAGTAATGGAAGTACCCCTGGATGGATTTAGCGGTTTAGGGGTATTTTTTGAGGAAATTTTTATTTAAAATAATATCCATTCCCCAACAAATTATGCTATAATATTCCATAGTCAGATTAGAACAGCGTAGGGATAGTCTGGTGGTTGTGCTTTCCGGAA
>CAOKJJ010000204.1 GCA_948468465.1 uncultured Eubacterium sp.
GCAGATTTTTTCACAAATGTTCACGATTTACATATAAGGCCCGAGAAAACCAGCCAGGCCATTTTCCCCTCACCCGGCGTCCGCATAACCATCCAAAAAACGCAAAACAAATAAGAAGGCATTAGATCATGAATCATTCTTTCTCTAATGCCTTCTTAATATGAATTTTATGCACGCTGGTGAGCACAACGGCTTCAGCTCCGCAAAACCATGGGCTGCACGCCAAAAGAGTATCGGTGTATCAACGGTTCCGGTTAGTTTCCCCTTATTTCCAGCGTTTCTGACACCACCCTGCACCGCTTTCTATAACACGCGATACCATACCGGTAGATGGTGCGCATGCCATTCTCAATCAGCGTGCTCTCATATGACCTCTCCTTAATCTGCTGCAGCGCCTCCTGACATGCCGACTCAAACGAGCCGTTCTCCGCATATTTGATCTCGATCACAATCCCGATATCGCGCTGCCGGATCTCAATGCTGATATCGCTGTAGCCCTCCCCCGACTCGGCATTCGACTTCACCAGCCACTTGTCCATATGTGCCAGCAGCCCCAGCAGAATACCGTGATAAAAATTCTCCTTCATTGGTTTTCTGACATTTGTGTCACGAATACTAATGGTATTCCAGAGATAATCGTTAAACCCCTTCTCTACCGCCGCAGCGTCATTCTCCTCAAATGCCCTGCAGAAGCGTTCCAGTTTTTCGATATCCTTCACCGATTCCTCCTGAAACCACTCGCGAATCTGCTGCACGAATATCCACCGGATTTCCCTGTTTGGAATGACAAGCTCCGTCATGTCCCCGGACTGGAAACCGCGCTGTGTCAGATAGCCCGTCGTGAACAGAATGCTCCAGAGGTTGTCAATATTTGAATCCAGCTCCCTGTATGTCAGCTCCTGCCGTATCATCTTATTCACGCTCCCGCCATCGATTAACAGCTCGATCTCGTCGCGTGTTGTTGTGTTTGCCTTGCTGACAAACCTCCTGATGATGTCATTGCTGCTTGTATTTACCCAGTAATTTTGCGGTTTTGTCACGCTCGCATCGCGCAGGTCACCACAGTAATTGATCACATCCCATGGACAATAGATTGCTGTATTTCCAAACAGATAACCGTCATACCACTCCTTTATGGCTTCATAATGTTCTGTAAATCCATAATATTCCAGCATCTGCCTGACTTGCGCATCGGTAAAACCGAAATACTCCTTGTATCGCACATCCTTCACAGTATAAACTTTAAAATTATTCAGTCCGGTGAAACTACTTTCTTTCGAAATTCTAAGACACCCCGTCAACACGGCAAAATACAGGCTGTCATTTGTCTTGAACGCATTCCCGAACAAGCTTCTGATCAGCTCTGCCATGTCATCGTAATACCCTGACTGATACGCCTTGTCAAGCGGCGCATCATACTCGTCGATCAGCATGACAACCTCCTGACCGTAATGCTTTTTCAACAGCTGTGACAGGATTAACAGACTTGATTTCAAAAGCGCATCCGACATCGCAAACTCACCGCAATCATTTAACGCGAGAATGCTCTCATACTGATCAATCCTGTCTTATCTACATAGTAAAACCGCTGTCTGCGTATTTCCTTAAAACTTTCAATCCCCATTGGCAGCCTTGCGTTCATTTCCATGCAGTCTCTCTCCTTCCGTGAAAGAATATGCGTCATGGCGTTAACAGCCGCTAACTCAATGAAGCAACTATTACCAAAATTTTACTTCCTGCTTAACCGTTCTGTAACCAGCGCTGACCATAATCTCATCCCAGCAGCCATAACACTGCGGGCAGTCATACCAGCGCTCATTTGCTTTTGTTTCTGTCAACGCGACTCTTTGACCTGCATAAGTCTCGCTGTTGGATACCGGGACAGCCATTTGGCCGCTGCTTAAATCCAGCATGGAGATAATGCTCGGAACGGTAACCATTGTTTTTTCCTCCGCGTCTGCAGGTTCACTGACAGTGTTTACATACAGATTTTCATTTTGGAAAATAACCTTCACCATTTTCCCGTCATCTGCACGAATGGTCGTTACTCCTGTATCAAATCCGCCTGCTGAGGTAATTTCAATATTCGTTATCGTTCCTGCTTCGATAATTGGACGAAACGGCGTCTTTTTTGCATCAAAATAATCCTGCAGTTTTGCAATGGCCCCATCCGCGCTGACATGCCGTAAAATATCTCCAACCTCCATGGCTAACGTCATCTGCCCAATCGCGGATGCTTTCAGATGCTGCTCTTTGTTCATCATCCAGGCTGCAATGCCGATGCCCTGATCAAACGCCTGGCACATATATCTTGCAATCTTCTCACAGGCCGAACCATCCATCGGATCTTTTGTACGGGCCGCCATCGTATCCCCGGACTCACTGGCTAAAATAATCGGACTGGTTGGAATGCCGTGTACTGGAAGCAAGCCTGTGTTCAGTTCTGGTACAGCTCTTCCGTTTCCATCCGTGTCAAGAACCGGAAGTCCGCACTTCCATGCGGCGTACAGCGGAAGCAGCGTGTTTCCGCCTCCCATCTCTCCGGAATATACGTATTTTAAATTTTTCCCCTGAAATTCTGCTTCTTCACACATCCCTTTTACCGCGTTGACAGACTCATCCTGGAACGTTTTTCCCTTTGTCGCTACCGGAGAGCCGAGCGCCGCAACCATGGTCGAAACAACATTTGGATCATCTTCCATCTCTGTGATATCCAGCATTTGAATCAAAGCCTTGGGATCTTCCTGATACATGACTTCTATTAGGGCCAGCCCTTCTTCGCTGGCGCCTCCACCTCCGCCGCCATAAAAACTGGAGCCATACACTATGTTTGTTAATTCCTCACGTCTTAATATACTTGCCATTTTTTTCCTCACCTTTCTGATTTTTTATGCTTTCACTGCAAACGGATTATACTTCGGATCCTTTACAACCGTACACAAAATCCAGTAAATAATAATTGTCACTGCGATGCCGACAAGCTCTGGAATAAAAAACTTGTCAAAGTATGTAACAAGTGCGCCGCAAAGCCACGCGGCAATCCCAAGCCAGTTAACGCCTGGAAAAGGCTCCCATCCTTCGCTCTTTCCGCGTCCCAAAACCCAGTAATCCGCGATCAGTACCGCACAGATTGGCGTAATCAGATAACTGAGTGCAGATAAAAAGTCTACAAAATAATACACAATCCCGCCAAGGGAAAGCAAAATTCCTATGATGCCGCAAACAGCCGTTACAATCGCTCTTTTGTCATCTTTCATTTTAAAAATATTTACTACAGCTATGCCGGCGGAATAAGCATTGCCTACATTGGTTGTCCAGGTCGCCAATATCAGCACAAGCATGCCTGCCACAGGAAGGCCAACATTTGCGAACATTGCCGTAATATCAGAATTTCCGGAGCAAATGGACAATACCGCCCCGCATGCCAGCGCGCCTACGCCGGCCGGAATTACACCAAACAAACAGGAAAGCGCCGCGCTTTTTCCGTCTTTGCTGTACCGGTTGTAATCTCCGCATGTAGCGGCTCCAGAAATAAATCCACCGACCGAAATCGTAATTCCTACAAGCATGCCGCCATCGCCAGACGGCCGGTACGCAGCCAGCAGCGCCGCGCCGCCGTCGCCAAGCGCTATCGAAACACCATATACGAGAAATACAAACAGCAGCGGTACACTCACTGCATTCAAAAGATTTGTCAAACCAATGCCATAGAATGCTGTAATTAACATTAACGTACCCCAGATGATGCATGCGAGCCATTCAGGAAAAGCAAATCCAAAACCTGTCTGCATTAAGGTACAAAAGGAGGATGCACATACGATGGTCTGATAAGCATACCA
Source organism: uncultured Eubacterium sp. (assembly GCA_948468465.1). Next base: position 3,840 of record CAOKJJ010000204.1, read on the forward strand.
TCCGATCATAGAAACCGCGATAATCAAAGAAAGCGTAAACTGCGAGCCCTGGTCTCCCAGCGCCCTTGATACCGCAACCGTCGTCGGCCTTCCCGTCTGCGCCGACTGCGCCGCGATCAGCATCATAAGCGCGACAACGATTCCATAACCGATAAACATTGCAAGAATCGAATTTTTAAAATCCAATCCGACAGACACCATAGAACCAATCATAAGTGCAGGCACACAAATTACATTCCCAGCCCAAATAAAAGCAATCGAAAGCCAGCCCTTTTTCTCACTGTCCGGAACCTGCTCCAACGTAATTGTTTCAACATGACTTTTCTTTTCTTTCGTCATATATCCCTCCTTTTGCATGAATGAGATTAACAATGCTTACCGCCGCTGCATTCATAACTGTCATACATTCTATTTTTTCAGCAGCCAATATACGCCATACCCTGGTATGCTTACTTCATGCCCTTCTTTTTTCTTGCCGGAAATCAGATCTGTATAGCACCCGTCTTCCTCATCCAATTGTACGACTTTATTAAATTCGCTGAAATTAAACAACGCTGTCAGTTTCTGCTCTCCATGCTCCCTGATGATTCCAAGCACGGAGTCATCCAATGTATCAAACGTACTTACAGCCGCGTCCGTATCAAACAGCGGAGAACTTTTTCGAATCTGTTCCAGCTTTCCAATGCCGTCGAACAGTTTTTGCTGTACACTGCCCTGTTCTGTCCGTTTCGCTTCCAAATCCCAGCGGAACTTTCCGCGGTGCAGATATCTGGAATCGCCCCAGCGGTCTGGTTCTTTATGATACGAATAATCGTTTTCCTGTCCGATCTCATCGCCACTGTAAATAACCGGTATGCCGGACTGCGTTAACATATAAGCATGAAGCATCAGATCCAGCCGCACCGCCTGCTCCAAAGCCGGTTCGTTTTTCTCATAAGCCGCCTTTTCAATGCCGCACAAAGACGCTGTCGTTCCGCACAGCCTGGCGTCTCCGGATGTTGGGTCTGAATTATACAGCTCGCCTCTTCCGAAAGCTTCCGGGATAACGCCTGTCAAAAAGTCATTCAAATACTTTTTATGGCTGACCTCTTCGATTCCAAACCGTTTCAGCCACTGGTAATCCAATCCCCAACCAATATCATCGTGGCATCTTAAATAATTTAAAAATACATATTCTTTTGGCAGTCCGCTTACAATATCCATCTGCATCTTTAATAGGCGGATGTCTCTCGTAGCGACTGTATGCCAGGTCGTCGCCATCGTCGTTACGTTATACAGCATATGGCACTCCGGCTTTTCCACCGTGCCAAAATACGGCACAACCTTTTCCGGCTCCATGACAACCTCGCCAAGCAGCAGTACGCCCGGACATACAATCTCGCAGATCATGCGCATCATGCGCACAATCGTATGTACCTGCGGAAGATTCCTGCAGTTTGTGCCAAGCTCTTTCCAAATATAAGGCACTGCGTCAATCCGCATGACATCTATGCCCTTATTCGCAAGAAACAGGAAATTATATACCATCTCATTAAACACTCTTGGATTGCGGTAGTTCAAATCCCACTGATACGGATAAAATGTCGTCATAACAAAATGCCCGGCTTCCTGCAGCCATGTAAAATTGCCCGGCGCCGTCGTTGGAAATACCTGCGGAACTGTCTTTTCGTACTCTGCCGGCATCGAATAATCACGGAAAAAGAAATACCGGCTCATATATTCCCCTTCCCCGCGGCGTGCCCGGACTGCCCATTCATGGTCCTCAGACGTATGGTTCATCACAAAATCCATGCAGACATTCATGCCCTTTTTATGGCAGGCGCTTGTCAGACTTTCCAAATCTTCCATCGTTCCAAGCTGCGGCTGTACCTTCCGAAAATCTGCTACCGCATATCCGCCGTCTGAACGTCCCTTCGGCGTATCCAAAAACGGCATCAGATGAATATAATTCACCTGGCACTCCTCCAGATAATCCAGCTTTTCTTCCACGCCCTTCAAATTGCCGGCATAGTTGTCAATATACATCATCATTCCCAGTATGTCATTTTTCTTATACCAGTCCGGTTCTTTTTCACGATCCTGATCCATCGTTTTCAGCTGCCTGCTTCGCTGCATAAAATATTCATACATCTGCGAACACAGTTCCGCAAACATATCATCATTTTGGTACAGCTCCATATACAGCCATCTTAACTCATCATGATGACGGTCCATTCTTTTTTGAAACAGTTCTTGTTCCTTTGCCATTTTTTCTTATCCTCTCTTTTTATTTTCTTATAAAAACCCTCCATGTAAAGCTTCTCTGCTAAAATATAAATTCTATTTATTTTCTCTGAGCTATCAGCCGGCGGATTTCATCTGCTGTCGGCATCACGCGCAGTGCGCCTCTGCGTGTCGTAATGATCGAAGCGCCTGCATTTGCAAACGTCAGCAGTTCTTCTAACTGTTCCTTCGTCCATGCGTCCAGTCCATGCTCCAGCACATAATGCAGCGCGCATGCTTCAAACGTATCACCTGCCCCTGTCGTTTCAATCGTTCCTTCCTGCAGAAACGGCTTAGCGCTCGCTGCCACATCTTTGCTGTAAGCAAAGCTTCCTTCTTTGCCAAGCGTTACAAACATCAGCGGTATCTTATATGTTTCCCGCAGTATCGCGGCTCCTTTTTCATAATCATCCGTTCCGGTCATAAACTCAACTTCATTATCGGAAATTTTTAAAATATCACATTTAGAAAGTCCATATGCTATCTCCTGTTTTGCACATTCCAAAGAATCCCAGAGCGGTTCCCGCAGATTCGGGTCAAACGATACAAGCACGCCATTGTTCTTTGCCACATCTATCGCATGCCTCGTCGCTTCCCGCACGCCTTCATGTGTGGAAGAAAGCGTTCCAAAGTGAAAAATCCGGCTGTTTTTAATCAGCTCCTCCATCACCTCTTCTTTTCGAAGCATCATATCCGCGCCCGGATTACGGTAAAAGCTGAAATCACGGTCCCCATCCGGCTTTGTGTGCACAAAAGCAAGCGTTGTATGTACGGCATCATCAAAAATAAGATTCGTCACATCCGTGCCGCTTTTTTTCACCTCGTCCGCAAGCAGATGGCCAAAATTGTCATTTCCCACTTTGCCGATAAAAGCCGTTTTCTTTCCAAGCTTATTTAACATTGCCAATACATTGCAGGGCGCTCCTCCCGGATTTGCCTCCAGAATCGGATTTCCCTGTTCACTTAGTCCATTCTCCGTAAAATCAATTAACAATTCTCCAAGCGCTGTCACATCGTATGTTTTCATTCTCATACTCCTCCTTAAGATTTTTGATTTTTTCTCTTTCTGCTTTTTTTGTTTCTGATTTTTTTGTTTCTGATTTTTTTGTTTGTTCTGCTTGTAGCTGACGCCTTCTTCATTTGATGCAAATTCTTTTGCATACAGCTCTTTTTCGCTTCTGTTTAAAATTTTACCATAAAACAACCGTTTTTGAAATTATTTTCGAAAAAAAAACAGAAAAAAGCCATCCGGCATATAACCAGACAGCCTTTTTCCATGTTTTGTTTATATACATCCACTATTTTTTACATATTTGCTGATATCTTGCACTTCTTAAAATCTGCCGCGTCCCAGACCGCCTCTTCTTCCTCTGCCGACGCCGCGTCCAGTACCCCGTACCGCATAATTATCACAGATTCCGTCACCATCTTTGTCCACAAAATATCTGCCGCAGCCACGCCCCGGCCTTCCGGCCTGGTCACAGTTATCACAGATTCCGTCACCGTCTTTGTCTGTAAAATAGTCACAGATTCCATCCCCATTCGCATCCACATAGCGATAATGTCCCGCATTTGCCGTCTTGTTTGAAACAGCCGCCGACACAGGCGTTGCCATGCTCAAAGCTGCTGCAGCTGCCATCATCCATACCAATACTTTTCTTCTCATTTTTTTGCCCTCCATATTTCAATTTCATATTTTTCAGCTCCTTGGCTTGATAGGATCTTATAACAGTAATGTGGCATTTAGATGGCATTTTGCGAAATATTTTGGGAAC
>CAOKJJ010000205.1 GCA_948468465.1 uncultured Eubacterium sp.
TTATGGACTTAAAAAAGGACTTCCAGTTCTTTTCCAGCAGCCGCAATACCTGCTGAGCAGACTGCGCCGTAGGCATTGCCCTGTAATCAGGGTATGCTTCGTCTGCCTTTAATATTTTATCAAGGACGCCATAAGGGACGGCTTTACGGTTCTTTATAAACTCATGGCGCATTATGAAATTTGCATGGTTATACAGGTTTTTGGACTGGAAACAGAAATGATCAAACATGGCATAGTAATAGTTAGATGGTTTTATAATATGTTTTTCAACCCTCTGGGCAATCATCTGGACTATCCGCCTCCATTTCATATATTTTTTAAAATTTTACATATATTATAATGTATTTAATTAATATTTGCACTATATAAAATTGCTTCTGCCATACGTATTGCGCGTACATTTTCTTTCACGTCATGCACCCGTACAAATGCACACTGTTTCATCACGGCGAATGCCGTCGTAACAAGCGTCCCTTCCAGACGGCTGTCCGCCGGCAGATCCAGTGTAAGCCCAATCACTGATTTACGGGAGGTGCCAAGCAGCACCGGACAGCCGAGCACATGCAGCTGTTCCAGACACCTGACCGCTTCCAGATTGTTTTCGTAAGTCTTCGCAAAACCAACGCCCGGATCCAGCAAAATTTTTTCCTGTTTGATGCCCGCTTTTTCTGCAATGCGCAGCGTTTCCTGCAGATCCGAAATTAGGTCGTCCATAAAGTTTTGATACGGATGCTTTTCTATCTGGCTGCGGTTGTGCATCAGACAGCAGCATACACCCGCATCCGCAATGATCCCCGCAAGCGCCGCATCATATTTCAGTCCCCAGATGTCATTTACCAAATCAGCTCCCGCCGCAATCGCTTCTTTTGCAACCGCGCTTTTATAAGTATCAATGGAAATCGGTATGTCAAAATTCTGTCTGATCTTTTTTATGACAGGCACTGTCCGTTCTATCTCTTCCTCATCAGACACCTGTATAAATCCCGGCCTTGTAGACTCCCCGCCTACATCAATCACATCTGCGCCTTCCAGAATCATCTGCTGCGCATGCTTTAGCGCTGCATCCAGCTGATTGTATCGGCCGCCGTCTGAAAAAGAATCCGGTGTAACATTTAAAATTCCCATCACATAGGTTTTGTTTTTTAGTGCAAAATCTTTTGTTCCTATTTTCATGCTGTTATTTTTCATGCTGTTTTCTATTTTTCTACTTTCTTTTTTCTGCAGGCTGTTACAGATTGCTGTGAACCATCTGGAAAAATCGGTTCTGCAGGCTGTCATTTTGTTCAAACACACCTCTGGCCGCATACGTAACCGTCCGGCTGCCTGGTTTTTTAATGCCCCGCATTGTCATGCACATATGCTCCGCCTCTACCATCACCATAGCGCCTAAAGGCTGCAGATATTCCATCAGCGCATCTGCAACCTGCGCCGTCATCCGCTCCTGCAGCTGCGGCCTGCGTGCAAAGATCTCTACCGTACGCGCCAGCTTGCTGAGTCCTGCCACTTTTCCATCCGGAATGTACGCCACATGCGCTTTTCCGTAAAACGGCAGCAGATGATGCTCGCAGGTAGAATAAAACATAATGTCTTTTTCCAGTACCATATCCGTATGCTCTGCCTGAAATGTCTTTGCCAGCGGTTCCTTTGGATTCTGTCTCATTCCCGCAAAAATTTCCGCATACATCCGCGCGATTCTCTGCGGCGTCTCCAAAAGCCCTTCCCGCAAAGGATCTTCACCGATGCCTTCCAGCAGCAGCCGGACGCCTTCTATGATTTTATGTTCATCAAACTGCCTGACATCCCGTTTGCTTTCCTCTTTACTTTCATCCCTATTATTTTCATTCATCATTTCCGCCTGCTTTCCCTGCCTTGTTCCATCCTGCTTTTAACTCGCCCAGATAAGAAAATGATCCAAACGCCAGTACCGCTCCTTCCCTGCCCGCTGCCTGCGCTGCTGATGCAGCCGCCTGCAGAATATCCGGCACATACGTAACCGCCGGATGCAGTTTTTCCGCCAGCTGTGCCAGTTTTTTTCCGTCCAGCGCTCTTGGGTGGTCCGGTGTAACGCAAAACACCTGTGCGGCATAAGGAAGCATGATCCGCAGCAGCTTTTCGTATTCTTTATCTGCAAATACTCCTATGATATATACGACTCTGCGGCCCGCAAGAGCGCTTTGCACCGTCTTTTTCAAAAAACGTGCCGCGCCTTCATTATGCGCGCCGTCTATATAAAAATCCGGTTCTGACGAAATCTTTTCAAAACGTCCGGGAAGCCGCACCCTTTCAAGTCCTGTCAGCATCGCCTCCCGCGGGATGCGCAGTCCCTGCTCCTTTAACACACGCAGCGTTTCCAATACGCACGCCAGATTTTCTTTCTGGCACGCGCCTGCCAGGCCAAGCAGACCATGCACTTTCTGATATCCGCATGCGTCTGACTGTGCAGGCATGTCCTTTGCTTTCTGACATCCGCATGCGTCTGCCTGTGTTTGCAGTTCAAAAGAACTTGTCTGTTCCTGACAGCAAAAGCTGCTGATGCACGAACTGTCCGCCATATAAAACGCGGCTCCTTTTTCTTCTGCCGCCTTTCTTAAGACTTTTTCCACTTCCGGCTGCTGCGGCGCCGACACGCAGGGACATCCGGATTTTATAATGCCCGCTTTCGCAGCCGCAATTTCTTCCAGCGTCTGTCCGAGCAGCTGCATATGGTCCATGCTGATCGAAGTCAGTACGCTGCAAAACGGCTGCGTAATCAGATTTGTCGCATCCTGCGCGCCGCCAAGTCCAGTCTCCAGTACGACAGCGTCACAGTTTTCCTGCTTAAAAAAGCAAAAAGCGATTGCTGTCTCCACCTCAAAAACTGTTGGATGCGGCAACCCCTCTTTCTGCATATCCAGGCAAGCTGCCTGCACCTTTTCCGTGAGCTTTGCAAATGCTTCCTGTGAAATGGCAGTTCCATTGACTCTTATAATCTCTTCCGGTTCAAATACCGCCGGAGAAGCATATATGCCAATCCGGTATCCTGCCTCCTGCAGCACGCCTGCCAGCATCGCGCAGACAGAACCTTTGCCGTTCGTCCCCGCAACGTGTATCACAGTAAGCTGTTCCTGCACATTTCCAAGGCGGGCCATCAGACCGCGGATACTGTCAAGCCCATATACGCTTCCAGATGAGCTGATCTCATTCAAAAATGCTCTTGCCTGCCTGTAGTCCATACCTTATTCCTCCCAGGCAAGCTCATCATTTTCTGCTTTTCTGTCTCTGGTCATCAATTCGTATACCGCATCCTTGACCGGTTTGTTTTCAAACAGCGCGGCATTTACCTGCTCGATAATCGGCAGATCCACACCGTATTTTCGGGCCAGTCCCATTGCCGCTTTTGCGGAATATACGCCTTCCACAACCATCTTCACTTCGTCCATTGCCTGCTTCATGCTGTATCCTTTGCCCATCAGTATTCCTGCCCTGCGGTTGCGGCTGTGCATACTCGCACAGGTTACAATCAGATCGCCAATGCCTGTCAGACCGCTTAATGTCTCATACTTTGCTCCCATGGCAAGTCCCAGCCGCCCGATTTCATTGATTCCTCTTGTGATCAGAGCCGCTTTTGTATTATCTCCATATCCAAGTCCGTCCGCCATGCCTGCAGCCAGGGCAATGACATTTTTCAAAGAAGCTCCGATTTCCATGCCAAGCACATCAGGACTTGTATAAACCCGGAACGCCTCGTTCATAAAATAATGCTGCACCCGCTCCGCTGTTTTCCGCTTTTCCGCTCCTGCCACCAGTACGGACGGCATGCCCCGGCCAACCTCTTCCGCGTGGGACGGCCCGCACAGCACTGCCGGAACTGCCTGCGGTATTTCCTGCCTGATAATCTGCGACAACGTCATCAGCGTATCTTCTTCAATGCCTTTGGCAACGCTGATGACCAGCTGATTTTCCTCCGCATACTGGGACATCTGTCTGGCCGTCTGTCTCGTATACATAGACGGAACTGCCAGCACAAGCGCATCCATGCCGGATACAGCCTCCTGCATCTGTGTCGTATACCGTATCGAATCCGCCAGCCTGATGCCAGGCAGTTTATCTTTGTGTTCCCGATGTTCTTTTAACATCTGAATCTCTGCTTCCAATGCAGACCAGATTACAACGTCATGCCCGTTTTTTTCCAAAACAACCGCCAGCGCCGTTCCCCAGCTTCCTGCACCAATGATTCCTAACTTTGCCATGCGTTCCCTTCTTTCTCATAAATTCCAGACAGCTCCAGACATTCATGGAACTGCTGCACATATTTTATAACATGCAATGGTTCATCTGAACGATTACCGTATATTGCACTTTCATTACACTTTATTTTCTGTCCCGCTTAAGAGTCTCTTAATGTTGGACTGATGCCTGATGACTCCAAGCACGCATACAATGCCAACGACAACAAATATTTCCGTCAAAGCCTCCGGCGGCGCACCCAGCATGCCGTTACGCCCAAATATAATCGTCTGCACAAAAAATCCAAGGCACACAAGCAGGGAACCGACCGAAACATATCGTTTGACAAAGATGCTCAGCGTAAACAATACAAGGCATGCCGGCACCGCCCATGGGCAGAACGCCAGCATCATGCCGGCTGTCGTCGCGATCCCTTTGCCTCCTTTAAACTTTAAATGCACCGGAAAATTATGTCCAAGAACCGCTCCCAGTCCTGCATACGCCTCCAGTATTTTTATTTCCTGCGGATACTGGCTGTGAAAAATAAGCCATACGAGCAGCACCGCAAATACGCCTTTAAAGCCGTCTCCCAAAAACACAATGACACCGGCTTTTTTGCCAAGCGTGCGGAACGTATTTGTCGTCCCGATATTGCCGCTGCCCATACTGCGGATATCCACATGCATATGCTTTGCATAAAAATAACCGGTTGTAAACAATCCGAACAAGTAGCCAATAAAAATAGCGATCATACGTGCCGCTGTCATTTTTTATCCTCCTTCCGCTCACGGATGATAAATTTAAGCGCCGTCCCACGGAATCCAAACGCGTCCCGGATCCGGTTTTCCAGATATCTGGTATAGGAAAAATGCATCAGCTCTTTGTCATTTACAAAAACAACAAATGTCGGCGGCTTTACTGATACCTGTGTAATATAATACAGCTTTAACCGCTTTCCTTTATCATACGGCGGCTGCTGCAGCGCTACCGCTTCTGCCATAATCTCATTTAACACGCCAGTCGCCACGCGCATGCTGTTATTTTGAATGACAAGGTCAATCATGGAAAACAATTTGTTCAAGCGCTGCCCGGTTTTTGCAGAAATGAACATGATTTCCGCATATGCCATAAAGCTCAGCACCTGGCGGATTCTCTCCGTCTGCCGATAGATCGTCTTATCATCCTTTTCGACAATATCCCACTTATTTACCGCAATGATAATCCCCTTGCCTCTCTCATGCGCAATTCCCGCGATCTTGGCATCCTGTTCCGTCACGCCCTCTACGCCGTCAATCATAAGAATGACCACGTCCGCCCGTTCCACAGCGGTAACCGCCCGGATAATGCTGTAGCGTTCGATCTCTTCTTTAATCTTGCTCTTGCGCCTGATACCAGCGGTATCAATAAACACATACTCCTGCCCGTTAAATCTGACTTCCGTATCCACCGCATCCCGCGTCGTACCTGCAATATCCGATACGATCACCCGGTCTTTTCCGCAAAGCTTGTTCACCAGGGAAGACTTACCCGTATTCGGCTTTCCGACGATCGCTATTTTCGGCCGCTCGTCCTCTTTTTCCTCCTGATCTGAGGCAGGAAAATAATGAATGATCTCATCCAAAAGATCTCCCAGCCCTAACCTGGATGCCGCCGAGATCGGCACCGGTTCTCCAAGGCCCAGGTTGTAAAACTCATAGACATCCATCATCAGCTTGTCGAAATTGTCAACCTTATTGACCGCTAGGATCACCGGTTTTTTGGAACGCCGCAGCATGTCAGCCACTTTTGCATCCGCATCTACCAGACCCTGGCGCACATCCGCAAGCATCACAATCACATCTGCGGTATCTATCGCGATCTGCGCCTGCTCACGCATCTGCGACAAAATAATATCCTTGCTGTCAGGCTCAATCCCTCCGGTATCAATCATTGTAAAGTCCCGGTCTGTCCACGATACATCCGCGTAAATGCGGTCCCTGGTAACCCCCGGCGTATCTTTTACAATCGAAATCCTGGAGCCGGCCAACGCATTAAACAACGTAGACTTCCCGACATTCGGACGCCCTACGATAGCCACGATTGGTTTACTCATATTTATCTCCTATTCTGTAACACTCTCTAATAATGCATCAAATAAATCCTGTCCGTTAGAGTTTACAATAACTATTTTGACTTGTAAAGCTTTTTTCAACTCCTCCAGCGTCATATCGTCCAAAAAAACCTCCTCGCCGCTGCGCAAAAGGCTGCACGGCAAGAGCAGGCAGCTGCCCAAATCCTTATCCCTCAGCTGTTTTGCAAGATCCTGACCGGTTAAAAGTCCGGCCACGGTAATCTGCTCGCCAAAAAAATCATTGCGGACCGCATACACCTGTATCTGCGTGTGCGGATACCGCTGCATAAACTGCTGCGTAAGCTTCGTAATAAACGGAGCCGCAAGCATCCCGGTCGCAATCGAAATCAATCCCGGACACTGATCCGCTTTGACTGCCCTTTCCGCAGTCCCGCCCGCAGGCCGCTCGCACGGATCCTCCGCCTCCATAGCTTCCTTAAATTCTTCTGTCAAAAGACGCAGCATCCCGACGCCGTTTTCCAGCTGCAAATACCCGTCATAGCTTTCCTGCGGCGGCAAATCTCTGTCCGCCAGCAAATACCATTCATCCGACGCATGGATAAAATGCGTGCCATAACGCTCCATGCAAAGCTTCTGCCAGCGATGAATCGTCTGCAGCACCTCCCGTGCGTCCTGCTTCGTAAACATCTCCAGCGGATACAGCCCGTCCCTGTATTTCGTCAGTCCAGCCGGAACGACCGATACGCTGCGCATATGAGGAATATATTCCGTAAGCTCACGGATGCTGCGTTCCAGCTCTGCTTTGTCATTAACGCCTTTACAAAGCACGATCTGCCCGTTCATCTCAATGCCGGCCTCATACAGACGGCGCATTTTTTTCAGCGCGTCTCCCGCAAACCGGTTGTTCAGCATCATGCATCGAAGCGAGGGATTCATCGTCTGCACGGAAATATTAATCGGCGCTAATTTATAAGTAATAATGCGGTCAATATCTTTTTCCTTCATATTTGTAAGCGTCACATAATTGCCCTGCAAAAACGAAAGCCTGGAATCATCATCCTTAAAATACAGCGTATCCCGCATGCCAGGCGGCATCTGGTCGATAAAGCAGAAAATACAGTGATTGGAACACGACCGGTACGCATCCATCAGCCCGTTTTCAAACTCCAGGCCAAGATCCTCTTCATATTCCTTTTCGATCTCATACTCCCACTCTTCACCGTCCGGTTTGCGAATCAAAATCGTCACATATTCCTCGTTCAGCTGGTAATGATAATCAAAAACATCCTCTATCTCTGTATCATTTACCGTTAAAAGAACATCACCCGGCTCGATTTCCAGCTCCATCGCAATGCTGTCCGGAACAACATGAGAGATTTTATGTTCTTTTTTTTGCATATATCATGAACTCCTTTGTCATTTATTTATTCAAAATCCGTGATCCGTCCGCCGTCAATCAGCACCTTTTTCCCCTGAAACGCAAATCCGTAGATTCTGATTCTGTCCTTTCCTATGCCCTTTGCCTCCAGCACAGCCGCGTATTTTTTTGATAAGATCTGACGA
>CAOKJJ010000206.1 GCA_948468465.1 uncultured Eubacterium sp.
GCATGAACCCGAAGACGCTGCAGTACCTGATGGGGCACAGCGACATCGGGGTGACACTGAACACATACACGCACCTTGGGCTGGAGGATGCAACGGATGAGCTGAAACGGATGGAGGAGCTGGCAGATGCCAGGAAGGAGCTGGAAAAGGCAAAAGAGGAACAGCCGGTGTCACAGAAGATGTTCCGGGCGATTTAAAAAAAATGGGCTGCTGGCGCAGTCCATTTTTTTATGCAGATGCTGGCTTGAATGCTGAATGGACAGAAATAAACATTTCCGCGGCAGGCTGCGGGACATTAAACTTGTTTGAGACTGGATAGCTTCAAAATAGAATAGCTGCGGCCTGCTTCTGTTTTAGGTTCAGTCAGTGTTTATTCTAATCTGCTCTTCTGCAACAGATGGGACATTTTTCCACATACCATAAAGTTTGATATCTTCTAGAAAACTGTTTTCCTGTTCATATGCAAAACATATGTTTTCGTGTGATACACTGCCAGAAATTAATATGCCATTTTGAAAAAAGCATAAATCTTCTGGTTTATCCCAGACAGAGTTATCATAAAACAGGCTGCTGTACTTTTCCAAAATAATATCTCTGGCCTGGCGGACGGCGTTAAATAAATAAACTTCAATATCATATCCGTCTGGAACGCGATGACAAAACCAGCAGTTTGTGTGCAGTATGCGGATATGATACGGTGCAAGAAGCTGCAGAATCTGGTCAGATTCATCATTTTTCTGTGTGTTTTTCCAGCCATTTTGCGTCAGGGAAAAAGCATCTGCATGGCAAAAACAGGCAGAAACATAGCCTTCAAATGATTTTCCCGTAATATTGTTTGAAAGTGAAAGCATTTCATGTTACCTCATTTAATTAATAAAACGGCAGTGTGCTCCTGGATAGTTTAAACTGCGGCAGTGCATTCAGTATCCGCTTATTCTTTCTCAGTGCAGGTAATACTTATCTCCTTCAGGGCCCGCTGGCAATGCAATATCTTCTGCAGTTGCGGTGCATTTGCATAATATAATCGTTGCTCCAGAATATGTAACAGTAAAAAATACAAATGCTAACTGATCTAAGTGCGATTATAGATAAAAATTGTGTTAGCTGCAACTGGAAAATTTAAATATGACGTTATTTTTTGATCAGCACTACATTTTTTGTATCATAAATGTCTGATTTATGCTAAAATATCCAGAGTAGTAAAACACCCCGCCTTTTACTACGTTTTGACTACGTTTCACGGCCTCAATACGCCGCATTTTGCCCCGTTTTGCCGAAACTGTGATATTTTTAACAATCTTTCTGCAAAATACAACCCGCGCAAAACGCCGCAAAACACGGCAAATCAGCGCAATAAAGGAGGAAAAACCACAATGATAAAAATACTTTTTATCTGCCACGGCAATATTTGCCGCAGCCCAATCGCTGAATACGTAATGAAAGACTTAGTTCAAAAACATCACCTGGCATCTGATTTTGAGATTGCCTCAGCTGCCACCAGCACAGAGGAAATCGGCAATCCGGTTTATCCGCCTGCAAGAGACGAGCTGCGGCGGCATGGGATCAGCTGCAGCGGGCATCATGCAAGACAGGTCACGAAGGCGGACTATGATTACTATGATTATCTCATCGTTATGGATCGTATGAATGTCCGTAATCTAAACAGAATCATCGGCAGTGACCCGCAGGAGAAGGTCAGCAAGCTGCGCAGCTTTGCAGGGATTGACGCGGATATTGAGGATCCGTGGTATACAGGAGCGTTTGGCGAAGTATACAGCCAGATTTACGAAGGATGTCTGGCCCTGCTTTCACAGCTGTATCCAAATTGTGAACTTTAGATGAAATTTTCCTTAATATCCAAAAAAATGCAGGATTCATTTCGAATCAATAAATTAAGGAATGTGAATCTGTTCATCGCAGGCAGAAAACACGAAAATAAATGATTTTTCAAACATGCTCTGAGAAAATCGGTAGAACGGCAATGTCAAAGAAAACGGCACTGCCAATATCAGCAGAAAGGAATACGGCGGAATATGACTAAAAATAAGACTAAGACCAAGCTTAAGAACAAGAATAAGAATAAGAAAAAAACTATGGCATGGCTGCTGGCAGCCACAGCTGCTCTCTGGCAGACGATGCCGGTGTGCGCGGCCGCGCTGACGACGCAGGAACATGAAGTGGAGATCCCGCAGCTGGAAGAGGGGACCTATGTGAAAGGGGAGGCGCTTGTGTCTATGACAACGACGCAGGCTGCCGCTTTGACGAAGGAGGGCACAGCCAGCTTTGATAAAGATATCCGGATAGAAGAATGCTGGGAGTTTGGAACAGCGCAGGAGGCGCAGTCGGAGCAGGTGAAGGACTATGTTGCGTTGGTAAGTTCGGATACATATTCTACGGAAGAGTTGATGGAGATTGTGGCGGATAAGTATTATGTAGATGCTGTGGCGCCGAATAGTTTTGCGCATCTGTGCGATGTGGAAAAAGATACGCTGTCGGATTATCAGTGGTATTTAGACGGTGCCGGGAGCCTGCGTACGGACAGCTTGGGGATACAGTTGTCCGGTTTGACGGCGGAGCCGTCGATGCAGCCGGTTGTGGCGCTGATTGATACGGGTGTGGATTATAAGAATGAAGACCTGAAAGATTCCATGTGGGTGAATCCGTACGAGTCACAGGGGCTGGAAGGAACGTATGGCTATGACTTTGCGAATGATGATGATGATCCGATGGATACGGATGGACATGGGACGCATTGTGCGGGTGTGATCGCGGCGCAGCAGGACAATGCGGCCGGCATTACGGGGATCAGCAATGCGAAGATTATGGCGTTAAAGGTTGTAAAAGATAATTCGGATGTGTTTGATGTGGCTGGCGCGGTCAGGGCTTTTGAGTATATTGTCCGTGCACAGGAGATGGGTGTGCAGATTGCAGCGGTGAACTGCTCGTGGGGAGGCAGCAGGGACGTTGGAGCTGTTTTGAATACACTCATAGATAAAATGGGTGCAAATGGCGCGTTGACGGTATTTGCTGCCGGGAATGATGCCATAGACTGGGATTCGGTTCCTGCGTCCATGCGCACAGTGCCGTATGATCTGGACAGTAAATATGTTGTTGTGGCGGGCGCCAGTGATGAAAATGATGACAGGGTATATTTTTCGGATTATGGCAGTACGCAGGTAGATTTGTTTGCGCCTGGTTCGAATATTTTGTCTACGGTGCAGGAGGCGAAATTTTTGCCGCAGTTTTGGACACAGGAGAAACGGCAGCGTATGACCGCGTATTATAATACGGTGAGCGGCATAGATGCTTTTCATACGGCCTCGGCGATACGTGGGCTGGGAAGTGACTATACGGTTCAGTTAAGTTATGAACCGGAGGTTGGTTTTTTGGATCAGGATGACGGCTGCCTGAAATATACGGTGAAAAATAATCGCAGAGTTGTATTTCCGGCGGCTGCAGGGAAAAATATTATCGAAGGGGGAAAGGAGCAGGCTGGCTTTATTTATCTGGATGTCACGGACTGGAACCTGGATACGGACAAGACGTATTATATCAGCTGCATGATGGCTGAAAATGAAGGAGACGGCGTGCCGGCATGGGAGTCGGTGGAAAAGGTAAGTACCAAGGAGGACTGTCGGTTTGTGACAGCGGATGGCAGGACATATCTTGCTTTGATTGGAATTACGACGCAGAAAACAAGGCCGTCGACTTATTATTTTGATAATTTTGCCGTTTCGACAGCAGATCCGGATACTACGCAGTTTGAAAAGTGCGATATCATGTCCGGGTCGTCTATGGCCGCTCCGATGGTTACTGGTGCGGTGGCGCTGCTGCGGGGTGTCAATCCTTCTCTTACAGCATCAGCGGTCCGCAGTCAGCTGATGCTGTGCACGCGCAGTGTAGATACGCTGGAAAATGCGTGTGTGACAGGGGGTATTTTGGATCTTTCTAAAATTATGGTGCAGGCGGCCAGTCTGAAGCTGAACAAAGCAGCGGCAAATGTCCGTTATGGGAACAAGCTGCGGCTGACCGCGACGATATTGCCGGAAAACGCGATTGTCTCGAATGTAAAATGGACTTCGAGCAATCCGGCATATGCAACGGTATCTGCGAAAGGCGTTGTAAAGGTGAAAAAAGCCGGAGTTGGAAAAACGGTTAAAATTACAGCGTCTACAAAAGATGGCACAAAATTAAAGGACGCATGCATGGTTAAGATTCTGAATGCGAAAAATAAATAATAAAATAAGATAACAGTATTAAAATAAGTATTTTAGAAAGAAGCAGAAACGATGGAGTGGATACCGAAAACAGGAGAAAGATATAAAGATGATGCAGATAACATGTATCAGATTATTGCGGTTGCCGTTCATGCGGAAACAGAAGAACGTATGGTTGTATATCAGGAAATGTTTGGAGAGTTTGGCATTTATGCAAGAGCGGTGCAGCAGTTTACCGGCGAAAACGGATGCCGGCGCATGTTTACGAAAGCAGACCGGAAAACAGATCAGACAGCAGATACAAGATCAGATGGAACAGCAGATCAGCCGGTGCAGGTACGAAAAGAAAACCAGTCTCTGCAGCCTGCGGGCAGCAGGCAGGCAGGATGCCCCGTTTCTGAAACGAAACAGCAGTTTCGTCCGCGTACACAGTCGCCGGCGGAATCCAGACGGGCGCTGCGCCAAAATGTATCGGAAACGTCCGGGGAAGGCGCATATTACTATGAAAAACGCAGGCGTCAAATGGAGGAGCGGGAGCAGCGCAGGGAGTTGTTCCGCAAATCGGAAAGACACGAAAGCGCCACTGAAGAACTGCGTGCCAATCCGTGTCTGATCAAATTTTTGGAAGCGGATACGTATGAACAGAAATATCATGTATTAAATGAAATACAAAACGATATCACAGATCGCCTGATCGATGATATAGCGGTTGTGCTGGATGTAGTCATTCCGGAAGGAGCATTAGCCGATCGGTTTCATCAGCTTCGCAATATTATACTGACCAGGCAGAAATATGAAACGAACCGGTTTCGCTAAAGGAAGATGCCTTTGCTCATTTCACTGTTGTGATAACGGCTGTCATAGGTGACGTCTTCACCGAACCAGTCTGGCGGGGTAAACGAATCCGCTTCTTCTACGGAGGCAAATTCTACCTCTGCCAGAGCAAGGCCCTCCATCTGGCCGTGAAAAATGTCCAGTTCGATCGTATGGGCGGCGTCCAGGGGAATGAGATATCTGCGTTTGGTAATTAATATGCCGTCTGCTTTTTCGCGCAGATGTTCGTATGCTTCCTTAGAAAGCGGCATTTCCTGTTCCAGATGCGCCATCATTCCCGCGCTTTTGTAAGTAAGGAAGTAGGTATCATCCATTTTTCGGATCCGTATCGTAGGGCTGGTACATAAGTATCCCTGTTCAATCTCATGATAATCATACTGTTCCAGAGGTTTTGGAAGCTGTTTGGGAAGAAACTTGCGTTCTATTTCCATATGTGCCGTTTGTTCATGTACTTTTGTCTGTATGGATTGCTGCATGGCAAACTCCTTTCTTTTTTATATAAGATAACCGATATGGCAGGAAAAATCAATGCATGTTTGCAAAGTATTGTGGAATATGGTATGGTTATAGGACAAAGAAGATAAATTGCAGGAGGATATCACAATGAGTAAAATAGCTGTATTTTTTGCGGATGGCTGCGAAGAAATAGAAGGCTTAACGGTCGTGGACATGCTGCGCAGGGCAAATCTGGAGGTTGTCAGCGTATCTGTTTCAGGCAGCAAAGAAATTCATGGTTCTCACCAAATCACTTTTTTTGCGGATACCGTCTATGAAGAGGCTGCGCTGGATACGTTTGACGGAGTTGTCCTTCCGGGCGGAGTCACAGGCACGGCGAATCTGAGAGCGCATGAAGGCGTGATCGCTACGAGCAGGAAGTTTGCCCGGGAAGGGAAATTAGTTGCGGCCATTTGCGCGGCTCCAAGCGTGTTGGGGGCAAACGGGATTTTGCAGGGAAAACGTGCGACCTGCCATCCGGGATGGGAAGAAAAACTGACTGGCGCGATTATCTCAGAAGGCAATGTAGTTGTGGATGAAAATATTATTACAAGCCGTGGGATGGGCACAGCGATTGATTTTTCATTGGCCATCATTGAGAAATTTGCGGATGCAGATGTAGTGGAGAATGTAAAAAAAGGAATTGTTTATTAAATGTAAGCAGCCTGCCTGCTGCATCGGAGGTTTGTATTGTATACGACCCTGTGCAGCAGGCAGGCGATATTTTTATTTTATAGTGATTTTTTTAATGCTGTTGTCTGCGCCGTAGTAAGTGACTCCCTTGATCACTTTAAAACTGCGTGTTTTGATATAATAAGTCTTTTTCGCTTTCAATTTTTTCGCATTTGTCTGAAATGTTTTTTTGTCTGTAGTTCCCAATGATTTGTAGGAACCGTTTTTCTTTGCGGAGTAAAGCACCTGGTATCCATCTGCGTCAGCAGGTAGTTTTGCCTTTACGGTCAGTTTGTATTTGCTGCCTGAGGACAGGGAGTTTAGCGCCGCTGTTTTTGGAGCGTGAGCTTGTTTTAAGGCGTTTATGATAAGTTCCGCGATTTTGGCATGGCCCTGTACGGAAGGATGGGGATCCAGCTGCACACGGTCAGGCTGTTTCAGATCAATTTGGACATTTGTCAGGGACTGTTCATGAAACGGCGTATATACGTCGATCAGCGTATACGCGGACGCATCTGCAGAAAAAGCCTGGTTGATTTCCTGAATATAAAGATCCGCCAGCTCTCCGATCTTTGGAACAAACGCAAAAGGATTGTATACGTTTGTTGCGTATATTTCCGCGTTTGGAGCTTTTTCCTTAAGAATGGAAAGTATAGTCTGAAACTTTTCCGGAAAGGCAGCTGCATGCGTATGCAGTGTTTCGTTATCTGATAACAGAGCCAGCAGTTCTTCGGCTTTTTTATAGTACTCGGCTATTTTTGTCATATCTATTTGAGGGAGCTCAAATCCGTTTTTCAATTGTTCTTCTATGAATGAAGGGTCTATAAAAGCAGGGTCTGTCGAAGCAGGATCTGTCAAAGCGGAGCTGATGATTTCCGGATTTGCCTGGAAAAAGTCCATAAGGATCTGGATAAATGGCAGCAGTAAATCATTGGAGCCGATGGAAAGGGTGATGACATCGGCATCTGCCAGATCTTGATCTGCTTTGCCGGAACGCAGCAGCGCCAGACAGTCGTCGCTGTTGTCTCCGGATACGGCATAATTGCCGGATTGTGTTTTTAAAAATGCGGCGACAAGCGCCTGGTAGCTGTCAGCTGGAACCGTGGCCTGGCCGTCTGCATAACCGTCAAGGCTATAACCGGCAGCGATGCTGTCTCCAAAAGCGGCATAGTTTGACCGATCGGATTTTTTTGCTGCGTATAACGTCTGCAGACTGGCGCTTACATATGCGGTGAGCAGACATAACAGCATGAAAACGGTACAGATTTTTTTTGTTTTGTTATTTTTCATGATCATTTACCTCCATAGATCAAGTATAGCACACAATGCCAGAACTTACCATTCATAAAAAAATAAAAATCTTTCATACTAACAACAGATAGCGGAAAGAGATTTCTGTTATTTAGATTATAGACAAATATATGGAGGTATAGAACATGTCAAGTTCAAAAAATTCAAACTCAGGTATGGCAGTGCCAGAAGCAAAAGAAGCAATGAGACAGTTCAAGGAAGAAGTAGCGTCTGAATTAGGTG
>CAOKJJ010000207.1 GCA_948468465.1 uncultured Eubacterium sp.
GGGTATAGCGCAGTTGGTTAGCGCGCCAGATTGTGGCTCTGGAGGCCCAGGGTTCAAATCCCTGTATCCACCCTTTGCGTTGCAAACAGCAGCCAATACTAAATGGTGCATGTTAGACGCAGAAGGACAAGTTAATGGGCTATCGCCAAGCGGTAAGGCACAGGACTTTGACTCCTGCATTCACCAGTTCGAATCTGGTTAGCCCAGTTTCGGAAGTTTTATATTGTATGGGATACTAGCTCAGTTGGTAGAGCACTTGACTTTTAATCAAGTTGTCGGGGGTTCGACTCCCCCGTGTCTCATTGAAAACCCTTGAAAAATCAAGGGTTTTTCTTTTTATTACGGTTACATCCGTATAAAATGGGGAAATTAGTGGTTACAGGAACCAACGTTTCTGCTATAATCTATACAGAAGCAGAAACTTCATCCATGATACAAGAATATTTTAATATTGGAAATACTGTACAGTGAAAAATAGCCATAGGGGGTATTTGCTTGTTAAATATATTTGTAGGCGATAGAATACCAAATAAGTTAAAAATCATATCGGTAAATGACAGGTATTTTACAGGAAACACATCAATTAAAGATGATGATATAGTATCTAAAGTACTATATGACATAGATAATGTAACCCGTGCAGGCAGTGACAAGATATATTCAAGATTTTCACCAGATGTTGCAATAAGCAAAAATTATTTGAGTACGGGTACAAAAACTTTATTAAACATAATAGCACATCCAGATAAATGTTTTGATGTATGCGAGTGCGGCAAAAATGCATTGTTAGCATTAGGTTTGATAAAAGAGGGTAACATTTATTGGCGTGCTCCAGCTATGCTGTTAGATGATTGTGAGGATGTTGCATGTTCATTCTCAGTATACGGGAAAGAATTTTATAGCTTCTGCGCATTTTTAGATTATATGAGATATGATTTTTATTAAGGGGGAATTATGCTGGATTTAAGTTGCAATCTTGAGAGTATACAAATAGATGCAAAGTTCTATGATAAAATATGTGTTTTTCATAACGACTCTGGCAATGGCAAGACACTGTTAATGTCAGTAATAGATTCTTATTGTAATGACGAATTAGATATACCCTGCTTTATAGTAGATTACAGATTTCATAATAGAAGTGCAAAAGATATAATGTTTGCAATAGGAAATGCGAAGGTCGTATGTTTGGATAATGCAGACTTATATATGACATACGATTTATATGATAGTTTATTAGAATCAAATAAATTAATTATAATAAGTTCGCATACATTGCAAGGTATAAGAATAGGAAAGACAATGAAATTTTATAAGGTTAGTATAAGTAATAACAGACTGGAAGTAAAGAGGTTGGGCAGTGAGTAATATATTTATATTTGAAGATAATGAGAATATGCCAGTAAGTAAGTTATTAAGTATGCGTGGTAGTGTTTACTTTTCATGTGGTTCAAGAGGATTGAGAGGAAAGCTAGATTCGTTGTATAATGGACAAGACACAATAATCATATTTTTTGATTTTGTGCCGAACAATATAAATACACATAATTTATATTTACAGTTATTATCACATATTGTCGAGAATGGTTATGTTAGTGCATATATTGTACCCATTTTATGCATAGAGTATTATGTATTAAAAATGCTTATTGAATGTTATGTGTTTAAAGTTGGTAAAGAATATAATAAGTTATTAGAGTGTCTGATAAAAAATTTTAAATGGGAAAATGTACCAGAAGAGAAAAAATTAATTTCTATTGAAGTTTTACTTAAGGGGATTCTAAATAATAGCATTAAAAGATGTATGAGAAACGATAGTGGTGGTGTTGGTGGGGAGTTTTATACAACAGATTCAGTTAATTGTAATATATTAAATTCAGATTACCAAAGATGCAGGGACGCTTGTGGCAGCTTGTATAAAAAGTTTTACAATTTGTATACATTATTACCAATATTTGATGATAAATTATTGTGCGAGAGCGTAGGTAATCATAGTTATAATGATGTAGGAATAGA
Organism: uncultured Eubacterium sp.; assembly: GCA_948468465.1. The sequence goes on from CAOKJJ010000207.1 coordinate 2,014, forward strand.
TGTTGTTTTGAATAGGATGGATGAATTTTATTATTTTGTTTTTCAAAATATGGGTTTAGAAAAGACAATTCGTTTTTCAGACCAGTTATAGGTAGAACTAAAATTAATTATAATCAAAGATATTTTACATTAAGGGGTATGTTATCAAGAAAACAGATTGCAAGGGCCGTCACATTCATCTCAACGAGTTAGAAGGCACAAATGCAGGCATGACATATACAAAGATTATCATGCTTTTTATACAATACAAAACCCCGCAGGAGTTTGTGGTTGGACTGCGGGGGTTTGCTGAGTTTCATGTCAGAGCAGGTAATGGGAGTCGAACCCACCTTACCAGCTTGGGAAGCTGGTGTACTACCGATGTACGATACCTGCAGAGCCGTATTAAATTATTTTGTGCCGATAGATATATTATAACTGAATATTTCCAAAATTTCAAGTAAAAAATTTCAAAAAAAACAATTTATTCCATAGTTGGATACAACAGTGCAGATCACCTATGGAACTGTTGTATCTAACTATAGAACGGTTGCAAAAATTCAGATTGAGTCGGATGCAAAAGTGTGTTATGATAGAGCAATATGAAAAACAGACGGTTCAGCAATCGTAAATAAAAACAGAAAAGGAGAGATGATTTATGCCGATTAAGATTCAGGATGCGCTGCCGGCGCGGGAGATTTTGGAGAAGGAGAATATATTTGTAATGACGGAGTATCGTGCGATGCATCAGGATATACGTCCGCTTAATGTGCTGATGCTGAATCTGATGCCGACAAAGATCGTCACGGAAACGCAGTTTTTGCGCAAGCTTTCCAATACGCCGCTGCAGGTAGAGGTGGAATTTCTGCATATGGCAAGCCACGTGTCCACACATGTAGACCAGACGCATCTGAGCACGTTTTATCAGGTATTTGATCAGATTAAGCATAAGAAATATGATGGGATGATCATTACAGGGGCGCCTTTGGATTTTGTGTCTTTTGAAGATGTGGATTATTGGGAAGAACTAAAGCAGATTATGGAATGGACGAAGACACATGTACATTGTACACTGCATTCCTGCTGGGGTTCCTTTGCGGGATTATATTATCATTTCGGGATTCGGAAAAGAGATCGCGTTCCGAAATTATCAGGCATTTATTCGCATCAGGTCATAAAGAAAAATTCACCTCTGTTTCGCGGATTTGATGATATCTTTTATGCGCCGCATTCCAGGGCGACAGAGATTACGGCCGAACAGATAGAAGCAGTGCCGGAACTGGAGATCATGGCTGTATCAGATGAGGCGGGCGTTGCGATCGCAAAAACGGTAGACAGCAGGCAGTTTTTTATTACCTGCCATCCGGAATATGATTCAGATACGCTTAAGCTGGAATATGAGCGTGATTTGGAAAAAGGAATGGATCCGCTGCTTCCGGTTCATTATTTTCCGGATGATGATCCGACAAAAGCGCCAGTTGTCAACTGGAGGTCGACGGGGCAGCTGCTGCTTTCCAATTGGCTGAACTATTATGTATATCAGAGCACACCGTACAAGCTGTAGGAGACAGCCTTTTTACTTTTTGATTGATGGAGGATTAAGTGGTGCTGGACAATAAACTGCATATTCATGATTCGGCAGAGAAAGCAATTCAATTGTATGAAGGCAGTATCATTGAAGAATATGAAATTGGAAAATTTTCAGGACTTGCAAGGATTCATAAATTTTTATTTGATGAAATATATGATTTTGCAGGAAAAGTAAGAACGGTCAACATTGCAAAAGGTAATTTCAGATTTGCATCTGTCATGTATCTGGATGCTGCGTTAAAATATATTGACGCTATGCCTCAATCCACATTCGATCAGATTGTTGAAAAATATGTGGAAATGAATGTTGCACATCCTTTTAGAGAGGGAAATGGAAGAAGCGCTCGTATATGGCTTGATTTCATCTTGAAAAAAGAATTAAAGCTGGTTATAGACTGGAATAAAGTTGATAAAGAAGATTATCTGCTTGCTATGGAACGAAGTCCAATTAAAGATGTGGAAATTAAGGCTTTATTGAAGAATGCATTAACGGATCAAATAGATGACAGGGAAGTATATATGAAAGGAATTGATATCAGTTATTACTATGAGGGGTATAATATCTTTAAGGCAGAAGAACTGTAGATAAAATCAACATTTACTGGCTGCTGGAATATAGCTGTCAGGCTATGGCATGGAATCGCTCAGAAGTTTCCATGCCTTTTATTGATTTAACCGCACAAAGCAATTGCCGGGAAGCTGGGGATTTATGTCCGATGTGAGGAATCGCTGTTTGAGACGATTCAGCCGATCCTTTCTTATATGGGTGAGAATGTTATTCCAATGGGCGATAACGGGCTGATAATCGGTGTCCAGGGCGGAAATGAGCGTTCTTTCGGGCTTCTTGACAAGACGCTGGAAAAAGGGATCAAGGTGTCGGGCATCTGGTGCCAGGACTGGTGCGGAAAGCGGGAGACTTCCTTTGGGAAGCGTCTGCAGTGGGACTGGAAATATCATCATGGGATGTATCCTGACCTGCCGGAAAAGATCAAAGAGGTAAAGCAGAAAAATATTCGCTTCCTTGGTTATGTCAATCCGTATCTGGTGAGTGACGGCTGGATGGCTGACTTCGGGGAATATCTGCCGACGGATGATATCGTCCTTTACAACGGAAAATCTCCGATGATCAAGCATAACCATTGGCCGGTCCTTTGGGCGAAATGTAATTATGACGCCGTTACAGAGAGCGGGAAACTGGGCGAAGCCGTTTGCTTTATGCGTGCAGGCGGCGCCGGAAGCCAGAAATACTGTCCTTTGCGGTGGGCGGAGATGGCAATGTTCACACCGTTTATGCGTACCCATGAAGGCAACCGGCCGGAAACGAATTTTCAGTATTATGAGGATGAGGATACGATGGAACGTCTGGCCAGGATTACGGATATCTACACGATGCTGGCCCCTTATACGAGGAGGAATTGTTCATGAGAAAAGCATTTATATGTCCAACAAAATATGTACAGGGTGAAAATGAGATATTAAATTTAGGAAAATTATTGTTGTATAATCACAGATTTCGTCTGCATACTTTATTTTATAATTTTACACAAAAAGAAAGATATGTAGTATAATGAAAATACAGTTCAGCAAAAGTGCGGTACAGAGCACGGAAAACGCAGGAGAAATGTGGCACAGTATGCGTGCATATGAAAGTGTAGCTGACTGATGATGGAATAGGAATGAATAAAGTATGGGACGAACAGGAATAAATCTGGAAAATGTAAGAATAAGAAACAAGTCTGCAATTTTGTCATTGCTAAACAGTCAGGATGCCATGTCAAGAAAGGACATTGCGAAAGTCGTAGGACTGACTCCGGCAGCGGTTACCCTTCTGTGTACAGAGATGATGGAAGAGGGGATGATTTTGGAAAAAGGAGAGCTTCAGGAGGAAAAAAGAGCAGGGCGAAAGAAGGTTCTGGTTGATATTAATGATGCGTATAAGTGCGAAAGTCCTGCAGCTCTCTTTTTTTGTGCAGTAAAAGAGAGGATAAGGACCAGGCTTAGTGTTATAATCAATAAGAAGGGAGCAGATTGGCAATGGAATGGATAGACAGATTAAATGAAGCGATGGAGGACATAGAAAAACATCTGACAGACAAAGTGGATTATGACAGGCTTGGCCGGATTGCCGGCTGTTCGTCTTACCATTTTCAAAGAATGTTTGCGTATATGGCGGGTATTACGCTGTCGGAATATATCCGCAGAAGAAAAATGTCGCTTGCCGCGGTGGATTTGCAGACTGGAAAGGAAAAGATTATTGATATTGCCGAAAAATATGGCTATCAGTCCCCGACTGCGTTTAACCGGGCGTTTCGCTCTGTCCATGGCATTGCGCCGTCTGCTGTAAAGCAGGAAGGGGTATGTGTAAAATCATATCCTCCGCTTGTATTTCAAATCACAGTGAAGGGAGCACAGGTCATGGATTATCGGATAGAAACGAAAGAAGCGTTTCGGATTACAGGTATTTCGGCACCGTTAGAAAAGGAGATTGAGAAAAATTTTATGGTAGTGCCGCAGCTATGGCAGAAGGCAGCGCAGAACGGCATGATAGAAAAGCTGGCACAGATGATGGATACGGAACCTATGGGGCTGCTGGGGGTCAGTGTCTGCAACGAGCTGGAGCAGTGGAGATATTATATTGCGGTGGCAAGTTCAAAAGAGGAGGAAGAGCTTGACGAATACGTAGTACCGGCAGCTACATGGGCGATCTTTCCGGGAGAAGGGACAAATGCGTCCGTACAGGAGCTGGAACGCCGTATTGTTACAGAATGGCTGCCGACGTCTGGCTATGAATATGCGGATGCACCCGACATAGAGGTTTATTTAAATGCGGATCCGCAGAACGCAAAATATGAAGTATGGATTCCCGTAACGAAAAAATAACAAATCTTGACAAATGCTGTAAATCCGTTATGATAAATGCATGAAAATAAGTTTCGCGCAGGAGGAATCAAATGGAAAAACAGCAGTCTGTCATGGATACGATCCATATTTTATATGACAGCTTTTTTGAGCAGGAAAAAAAGATAGCAAATTATATCATTCAGGATCACACACAAGTCATTAATATGACCATTGGCGAGCTGGCGGAAGCGTGCGGGACAAGTGTTGCTACTGTTTCAAGATTTTGCCGTAAGTGCGGTGTAGACGGTTTTCATCAGCTTAAGATTATGCTGGCAAAAGAGATTGCGGATAACAGCACAGAGCTGCCGGTATCCAATCATATATCCCGAACGGAAATCAGCCAGTCGCTTCAGAATATTTTGGCGAATAAAATAGATGAGCTTCGCCAAACCATCTCGCTGATAGATGAAAAGCAGCTGAATGCGATACTGGATTACATTAAATCCGCCAGAATCGTACAGTTTGTCGCCGTAGGCAATACGATTCCGGTTGCACTGGATGGGGCATTTAAATTCAATGAAATAGGAATTAAGGCCGTTGCAGGGACCATCTGGGAAACACAGCTTGCGTTTTCCCTGTCGCTCGGCAGAGATGATGTACTGATTGCGATATCTAATTCCGGAGAATCGCGCCAGGTAGTAAAGATGGTGCAGGAAGCAGAAAAAAACAATGTAATTACGATCGGCATTACGAACAACCCCAATTCAACAGTAGGCAGATGCGTGGATTATCATATTCAGACAGCAACAAGGGAAAAATTATTTTTAAATGAAATTTGTTTTTCCAGAGTGTCAGCGATGACGGTGATTGAGGTGTTGTATTTATTTCTAACAGTAGGGCAGGAGCGCAGCTATGATCGTATGAGCGAATGCGAAAGCCTGATCGCGGATGAAAAGCTTTGATGGAAAGGCGGTGAGGATATGGAGGTAATGGAAGAAATGAATAATGCTGAAATCATGAAAAATGCTATGGATGAATTTAAAAATATACAAGAGTATATGATATCTGCAAGAGAAGAAAATGCTACAAAAACATATGCTATACTGAAAAAACAGTATCTTGTGTTAAAAGCACTACTTAACAGTCTTAGTGTAAATCTTACAGACATTGACGAAATTAAAGAATGAATTTTAATATCCACATAACTAAGGAACTGTATGTAAATAACCAGAGTGTAAAGCCTACGTATTTGTCAATATGCTTT
>CAOKJJ010000208.1 GCA_948468465.1 uncultured Eubacterium sp.
AAATCCAGGCCCCGCCCCTCATCCAGCTGGTTTTGACTGGCTTTACGGAAATCACAGCGTTAAAAATTGCTGTATCTTCCTATGATTTCACTGGTCAGGTATTACGATGACTGGCAGGGATACCGGTCGATCTTTGCAAATATTACAGATAGCATTCTTTTTACGCAATTATTAAAGCCTATGTGAGATTTCAACAGTCGTAGATTTTTTCATAAATGTTCACGTTTTTACATGTAGCGCCTGTGAAAATCAGCCGGGTGAGGGGGAAATGGTCTGGCTTGCGGCGACGTTGGAAGAATGTTTAGAAGTTCTTGACATTCTGCTCGGTAAATCAGGGGCGCAGCCCAGCGTCGCTTTTAGCCACTGGCTGTAAGCCAGGGGCGGATTACGCGACGCGACCGGACGCAGCCACTACGTCCATGCAGAATGTCTAGAAATTCTTAACATTCTGGAGTAGGAGCCGCAAGCCAGGCCATTTCCCCCTCGCCCGGCGTCCGCATAGCCAAAAAAAACGCAACACAATGTCAATTCTGTTGCACAGTATAAAATTATGCCACTTTGCGCAAGAAATCGTTTATAAGTACTTATTGGGGCATGCGTTTTGCATGGAGCAAGGCAAAGTGAAATACATCCGCTTTTTGTTGATTTCAAAAAGAAAGAAGGTTATAATGTACACGTAGGCTATCCGTCTACGACGATGCCATATGGCCTTTTGGCCAATTATTACAACAGGGGGATATCATACCGTGTTTGGAAAAAAACAGGAATTAACAAGAGAATTAGAGGAAAAACTAAATAGGACACAGTATCAGCTGGAAAATGCGCAGATGCAGGTAAGCAGTGTGCAAAATTATACCCAGCAGATGCTGCCGCATTTTGAATCTCAGATTACAGCCCAGGGAGAGATGGATAAGGAACTGACAAAAGTGGTAAGTCAGGCATACGATACGTTGGAGGAAGCCGGCGAGAGCATGAAGGTGCTGGAACAGCTGGCGATGGAGCTGACAAGTATGCGCGGGCAGATGGAAGATGAGGAGCGGGACAAGAAAAAGCTGCAGGAAGTAGCGGACCGCCAGATTGAGCAGATGGCGGTTATCGTGGAAGAAAATAAGAACAGCATTGAGCCTGTCTCGGCGCTTCAGGAGACTAAGACAGCGCTAAAAAATGATACGGAAGCGATACATGCCGAGGTTGCCCATATGATGGAGTATGCCAAGCAGATGACCGTATCTTCGTTAAACTGTGCGATTGAGGCAGGGCGCATGGGCGACAGCGGCAAAAGCTTTGTGGAAGCCGCGGAAGATGTGCGTATGCTTTCCAGTGCCTATGAACGTGCGGCGGCAGTGGTAGACCGTCAGATCAATGACCTGGAAAAGCGGCTTCGGCAGATGGACGAGCAGGTTGCGGCGCTGATGAAAGCAGGGAAAGACACGAACCTTTCTATTTCCAGGCTTTCTAAAAATATTACGCAGCAGGATGAGATCTGCACCAGAGCGGCGGAGCGCCACTACCTGGAAAAAGCTGCCGCAATCTCTGATTATATTAAAAAAATATCACAAAGCAGCCAGCATATTGACGCGCTGCAGCATCAGACGCTGTCTGATATAGAACGTATCGGGGACAGCTTTATGAGTGAACAGGAGGCGCGCAAAGAACTGGAGCATATCGTAGATCAGCTGATCGAAAGTATAAGAGGCTGATTTTTGCAGGAAAGGAAAGGTGCAAAGCCTGATGGATAATGGGAAAGACAGTGTAATACAGGAGACGTTTCAGTTTTTATCCAAGGATGGAAAGACAAAAATACATGCGGTAAAGTGGATGCCCGCAAATGGTAAAATCCGTGCGGTTATGCAGATTTCGCATGGGATGGTGGAGTATATTGAGCGATATGACGAATTTGCCCGCTATCTGGCTAAGAGAGGGTTTCTTGTTGTCGGTCATGATCATCTGGGTCATGGGGCGTCTGTATGCGGGGAATCCGAGTGGGGATATTTTACGAAAAAAAAGCCGTCTGAGACAGTTGTCGCGGATTTGTATCAGGTGACGCGTATTATAAACAGCCAGTTTCCGGATTGTCCGTATTTTATTCTTGGACATAGCATGGGCTCCTTTCTGCTGCGTAGATATTTGACGCTGCATAGTGAGGATGTGACGGGGGCTGTGATCTGCGGCACCGGCAGCCAGCCGGATGCGGTGACTTGTTTTGGAATGTTTGTCTGCGGACTCATTCGGATGTTCCGCGGCGGACATTATCGGAGCAGCTTTCTGACAAATGCGGCGTTTGGAAAACCATATGCGGATTTTGACAAAAACGGAGCGGAGCCGTCAAAGAGCTGGCTTTCGAAAAATGTGGAAAGCGTGCAGGCATATTATAAAGATCCGCGTTGTACGTATGTTTTTACAGTCAACGGCTATTATGGATTGTTTTCGACGGTGTGGTATGCCAATCAAATGAAATATATCCGCAAAATTCGAAAAAATCTGCCGGTATTTTTTATCGCGGGCAAAGATGATCCGGTAGGAAACTTTGGAGAAGGCGTCAAAAAAGCATTTGCACAGTACCGCCAGGCCGGAATTCGTGACATTAAAATGAAACTGTATGAAAATGACCGCCATGAAATATTACAGGAGACAGACAGGGAACAGGTGTTTGAAGATGTGTACCAGTGGTGTAAAAAAAGGATGCAGAAATAACATACGGAAAGGATCATCGAATGAAAAGAAAATGGAACAAATATGCCGCGCTGCTGCTTGCCGGTATGATGAGCTTATTGCTATACAGCGGCGTCCGGGCGGCTGAGCAGCCGCAGACAGGCGATCCGCAGCAGAACATACAGCAGGATCGAAATGAATATTACACGGAGCAGGAAGATCCTGCCGGGCAGACGCAGCAGGATCAAACGGATCAGGGGACACAGGCTGACGGTTCAGAGCAAAATGGTGTGGAATCTGATCAGGAAACAACAGCGGAGGAACGTCCGGCAGTGAATGCGGAAATCACTGAAAATCCGGAGGTAAATGCCGATGTCAGTGAAAAACATCCAGAGGTCAGCGCGGATATTACCGCGGATGATGAGCAGGATGATCATGTTGTTATTACACAAAAGGATAAGCCGTATCTGGCGCTGGGCGCGAATCTGACCAATGAGCAGAAACAAACGGTTTTAAGCCTGATGGGCATTGATCCGGCGAATCTTGACCAGTATCAGGTTGTTACGGTTACAAACGAAGAAGAGCACCAGTATCTGGATGCTTATCTGGATGCTTCGATTATCGGAACAAGAGCGCTGTCTTCTGTTGTAATCGCAAAACGTGACAAGGGAGACGGCATCCGCATATCTACGAAAAACATCTCTTATTGTACGATTGGCATGTATAAAAATGCGTTGGCGACAGCTGGTTTGGAAGATGCGGACGTTATTATCGCGGGGCCGTTTCCATTATCCGGTACAGCGGCTTTGATCGGGGCGATGAAAGCGTATGCGGATATGGAAGAAGCGGACATTGATACGGAGAGCCTGGATGCTGCCATGAATGAAATCGTAGTAACAGGTGAATTAAATGAAAGCCTTGGAGATGACGCACAGACCGAGGAATTTATTGCCTATGTCAAGCAAAAAGTTGTAGAAGGCGGCCTGCAGAGTAAAGAAAAGATTCAGGAAGCGATTTCTGAGGCGTGCGATAAATTTGAAATTACGTTAAGCGACAGCGAAAAAGAGAGCATTACGGCTCTGATGGAAAAGATCGGTTCTTTGGATATTAACATCGACAGCCTGATGAAACAGGCAGGTTCGATTTATGATTCTTTAAAAGAAATGGAAAGCAGCAGCGGTTTTTTAAGCAAGATCGCGGCATTTTTTAAAAAATTGCTGGATTCCATCATTCAATTTTTTGAAAATCTTTTTTAACGGTAAAACAGGCAGGCGGTGCCAGAGCGTGTCTTAGAGCGTGTCTTAAAATTCATTTCCGCGATCTGCACTCCCCGCTTTGCAGAGAATTCACGAAAAGCAATTTTAAGACACGCTTTCACATTATCCATTTGTATGAAAAGCGTCGAGAATATAACGGATATCTGATTCCTGGACATTTGTAAATAGTATCGGGCCCTGTTTGGCAGCGGTCATGTGCAGTGTATACGAAACCGAAAAATGGCGGCTGAAAAATCCGTGCGTCACGGAACGCTTATATAGTTCCTGTATTTCCTGAACCGGTACAATTACAATCAGGTCATCGTTCAGAGCGATAAAAAAATGTTCTGTAAAAAACATCGTCCTTTCGTCTGTGCGGGCACAGCAGGAAGCTTCCCGTTCAGCCTGTGCCAGCAGTTCTTTTGCATTGCCGTACAATCCAAGTTTTCGGCACGGCGGCGCAAGAAGCGGAAACAGGATATAGACGGCACAGAGAATGAGCCCTATGATGGCGTACGTGCCGCTTGTAAAATAAAATCCTAACAAAAGAAAAGAAAGCAGCTTGTGAAATCCTGGCTCACTCAGCAGATAATCAGGCGTAAGGCTGCGGATGCCAGAGGCTGTCCAGTCTAAATCTTCGGCCAAAAGCTGTGTTAAAGTATCATATTCTTCGAAATGACGGATGATATGTGCACGCAGGTTCAGGCGTGCAATGTCTGGGTTCCCTTTTTGGCAGGTAGCAGGAGCCAAAAGCACAAAGATACACTGGCCGTCCTGAAAGGTATAATAATAATAACCGTTTGTGTATCCCAGAATCTTTTGCGTATATCCGGTAAAACGCAGATTTGTGAGAGTCGTTACTATATACCTCGAACGTGTTGCGCCAAGCTCATGCACTGGCGTTTTTGCCGATACTTCGTGTGGAAATACAAGCTGTGATATGGGAGCCGCAAACCATACGATTGTCAAAAAAAGAAGATATAACACCGGCAGCAGCAGACGTTTTTGATAAAGCCGCCGGATCGAAGATGTAATAACAGCTGTCTGAAAAGTTTTCAATGACGTCCTCCTTTTCGTTCCATCAAATTTCTGTACAGTTTCTAGTATAAAAGCGCTTGGGAAAATAATCAAGAGCAATCGTTACTATTCACGGCCTGAGGGCCGCTCATATCACCCCGAACTTGAATCATGTTCTCACGGAACGCGCACTGTCAAATGCTTTGGATAACGCGATTCATGCATGCAAAAATATGGATGCGGGGTTAGAAAAATATATCCGTGTGTCCAGGCGCATGCAGGGAGATTTTCTGATGATGGAAATTGAGAACAGTTTTCATGGAAAAGGTACATGCAAACAAGGAACAGGACTGTCCAATGTAAAAGCGGTAGCGGAAAAATACGGCGGCACCATGAGCATAGAGACACAGGACAATGCATTTATCCTGCATGTGCTGCTAATTATTCCGGAAATCTGACATTACATGAACTATTGCAATGCATGCAGGATTTTGTTATGATGGTAATAATTTGTAACAGAACATGCAGGAAAGGAAGAATGATGGAAGCGTACACAGCATTTGCCGAAGTTTATGATTTGTTTATGGAAGATATACCCTATGAGGCATGGAAAGATTATTTGACGGAAATACTAAGGCAGTACGGCATTCAGGATGGACTTGTCTGCGAGCTTGGCTGCGGGACCGGAAGGATGACAAGGCTGCTCGCGCAGAGCGGCTATGATATGATCGGGATTGATGTTTCACAGGAAATGCTGAGCATCGCACGCGAATCTGACAGTGAGGGCATCTTATATCTGGAGCAGGATATGCGGGAGTTTGAACTGTACGGTACCGTACGTGCATTCGTCAGTGTCTGTGATTCGATGAACTATCTGTTAGACGAAGCAGAGCTGGAACAGGTGTTTCGGCTTGTAAATAATTATTTGGATCCAGGCGGCATTTTTATATTTGATATGAATACAGCGTTCAAATTCCGGGAACGGATGGGAACGCAGACATTCAGCGAGCATCGTGAGGAAGGCAGCCTGATCTGGGACAATTATTATGACGAACAGGAAAAAATCAATGAATATGCGCTGACAATTTTTCTGCGTCTGGAAAACGGGCTTTACCAAAAATATGAAGAAATGCACTATGAGCGAGGTTATGAACTGGAGGATGTGGCGCGCATTCTGGAACAGGCAGGCATGGAGTTTGTAAGCGCCTGCGACAGCGAAGACCACGGGCCGGTTCGTATGGACAGCGAACGCATTTATATACTGGCCAGGCAGCAAGGGGAAAAGCGCTGCTAAAGAAGCTTTGTAACTACATGAAATGGATATAAAGGAATGGAAAGGGATATCATATAAAATATGAAGGAAGAAATGACAACGGAACATATGAACGGCGATGCAGAAAACGAGTCAAAACAGCAAGGCGGAAAAAAGAATACGGAGGATTACCTGGTAAGGGCGACTGCGGCACAGGGCGCTGTCCGGGCATTTGCGGTTACATCCAGGCAGCTTACAGAGCAGGCCAGAAGGCATCATCACACGAGCCCGGTGATTTCAGCAGCGCTTGGCAGGCTTTTGGCGGCCGGGGCAATGATGGGAACGATGATGAAAGGAAACCAAGATCTGCTGACCTTGCAGATCATAAGCAACGGCCCCGCAAAAGGGCTTGTAGTTACGGCCGATGCGGCAGGACATGTCAAAGGCTATCCGAAAGTGGCCGACGTGGAATTGCCGGCAAACGCGATGGGAAAGCTGGACGTTGGCGGCGCTGTCGGCAGCGGCATCTTACGTGTCATCCGGGACTTGGGATTAAAAGAACCTTATACAGGAACAACACAGCTTCAGACAGGAGAGATCGCGGAAGATCTGACTTATTATTTCGCGTCATCAGAACAGACACCATCTTCAGTCGGGCTTGGCGTCTTAGTCGATACCGATTGTACGATTCGCCAGGCAGGCGGTTTTATTATACAGCTGATGCCGCAGGCCGGTGATGAGGTGATAGAACAGCTGGAAAAAAATATTTCACTGCTGCGCCCCGTTACCGATATGCTGGAGCAGGGGCTTTTACCGGAACATATGCTGCAAGAGCTGTTAAAAGGGCTGCAAATGGAGATCATAGACCATATGCCGGTAAGCTTTGCATGCAGCTGCTCGAAAGAACGAATACGAAAAGCACTGGCAAGCATTTCCAAAAAGGACTTGCAGAGCATGATAGATGATGGAGAACCCATTGAGGTAAAATGCCAGTTTTGCAATACGGCATATACATTTGAGGTAGAAGAGCTAAAATTTATTACTGAGCAACAGAATTAACACTGTGTTGCGTTTTTTTTGGATGGCGATGCGGACGCCGGGTGAGGGGGAAATGGCCTGGCTGATTTTCTCAGGCTTTACGTATAAACTCTTGAACAGTTATGAAAGAATCTGCAGCTGTTAAAATCTCACTGAAGATTCAAATGATTGCATGAAAAAGAATACCATCTGTAATATTTGCAAATACCACCTGGTATCCCTGCCAGTCATCGTAATACCTGATCAACGAAATCATAGAAATATACAACAGCTTAACGCTATAATTCTCGTAAAGCCAGCCAAAACCAGCTGGATGAGGGGCGGGGCCTGGATTTCGGTGACGTTGGAAGAATGTTTAGAAGTCCTTAGTATTCTGCTCGTTAAATCAGGGGCGTAGCCCAGCGTCGCTTTTAGCCACTGGCGTTTAGCCAGGGGCGGATAGCATGCCCC
>CAOKJJ010000209.1 GCA_948468465.1 uncultured Eubacterium sp.
GCGCGACCTTGCCAAGGTCGAGACCGCGGGTTCGAGCCCCGTCTATCGCTCTTATGAATTGTCGTAGGTCTTTGTTCTAACAAGGATTTACGGCTTTTCTTTTTATATGAAACATATTGCAGCGCATTATCTAAAACTGTTAAATATAAAAAACAATCGGCAGAACTATCTCCAAACAGTTCCGCCGATCAAAAATCTGCCTAAGCACTATGGATTTTTGCCTGTTTTTCTTTTGCCACTAATATTGCATTGTTCAAAGAAAGCATCTTGGCATCCAGCTGTGATACGATATCCGAGCATTCCCGCAAATCCTGGCTGATATACTCCGGCGCATTTCCTTCGAACTTATAATAAATCTTATGCTCCAGACTTGCCCAGAAATCCATTGCCATCGTACGAATCTGTATCTCCGTTCTCGTATTGACAACACGATCTGATAAAAACACTGGTACTGTAACAAGCATATGATAACTCTTATAACCACTTTCCTTCGGATGTCTGATATAATCTTTCACAGAAACAACGGTCAGGTCATTCTGTCTGCCGATCATATCCGCCACCCGGTAGATATCCGATGTAAATGAGCATACGATGCGGATTCCCGCAATATCATTTACATAGTTTACCATGTTTTCTATTGATACTTCTTTTCCATAACGCTTTAGTTTCTTGCAGATACTTTCCGGGGTCTTCACTCTTGATTTAATATACTCGATCGGGTTGTACTGATGAACATGCTGAAATTCATCATTTAAAATCTCCAGCTTCGTCCCTACTTCTTTGATTGCCGAGTGATACAGGAACATCATTGTTTCCCAGCTCTCTACATCTTCACTCAGCCTTTGTGGTGTATCCATATAAAACCTCCTACATGTGGGAAATACATGGAAATTTTTTTCCATCACTGTCACAATAATATCTCTTCTGCTGCACAACGAACTATCTATACGGATATTATATCATATTTTATCAGCCAGGTTAACATTTTTATCAAAAAAAGAAATTAAATTTTTTTAATATTTTAATTTTTCTTTTATCCTTCCTCAATCACGTGCATTTCCAAATAATCAAAATCTATCGAATCTACAAAATTATCGCTCGTAAAACGTGTTTTTGCATGTCTTTTAAATTCTGTAATGTTTGCATCCAGCCAGATCGGCCTGCTCAGGTCAAATTCGTAACATGCCTGCTCCAACGCATGAAAAATTTTATGCGTCCTTGTATCGTCTTCTTCATCGCATACTACAAGATCACGCATCATGCGGTTATCTTTCCATTGTTTAAACCATATTCGCAATCGTATCTACTCCTTCACGTTCCCCTTCTCTGCCGATTCACCTCATACATCAGTATTCCGGCTGCCATTGCCGCATTCAGCGATTCTAATTGCCCGCCCATTGGAATTTTCAGATAAATATCCGCCAATGCCGCTGTTTCTTCTGTCAAACCGTTTCCTTCACTGCCAATCAAAAATGCTGCCGCTTTGCGGTAATCCATTGCGTCATAGTATTCTTTCCCTTTTAAATGCGCCGCATACAAAGGAATTGCTTTTTCTTTTAAACCACGAAGCGTCTCATGCAGATCTCTGGCCACATAAAACGGTATTCTGCAAATACTTCCCATCGTAGACCGTACCGTTTTCGGCGCAAATATATCCGCACAGCCGTTCATAATAATGCCAGTAATTCCGGCGCCTTCCCCGGTACGAAACATGGTACCGAGATTGCCGGGATCCTGAATCCCTTCCAAAATGAGCAGATGCGTCCGCTCTCCCATCAGAAGATCTTCCAGTTGATATTCCGGCTGGCGGACAACGCATAAAATACCCTGCGGCGTCTTTGTATCGGACATACGCTGAAACACCGCGTCAGATACTATCTCGTACTTCATCTCTTTTAATTTTTGCACATATATTCTTTTCTGCAGGTGTTCACTTTCCTGAAAATGTTCTTTTTCCTGATAACATTCTTTTTGCTGAAAATGTTCTTTTTTCTGAAAATATTCTTTTTTCTGATAAAAAGATTCGGATACATAAACATCCTGCAAATATTTTTTTGGTATCTCTTCAAAAATCCGAATTCCTTCCGCCAGAAATACTTTTTGCTTTTGGCGCTCTTTTGCTTTTTTTGTAAGCTGTATAATATTTTTTACCTGCTTATTTGCCGTACTGGTGATCATCGTACTCCCTATACATATTGTGATATGCTGTCCTATATTCCCACAAATTAAAATCTTCCTGAAACCGGCTGCATAACAACAGGCTGACGCACTCATCATACATCAGCCTGCTTATAAGCTGTAACTGTTCAGACATACTGGCCTGTTACGCTGCAATCCGAATTTCTCATTAAAAATATATTTATCCCGAATTATTTTGATAAATTACAGCTAATCTGATATTCATAGGCATTAATATCTTTGCTCATTTTCAAAGCCTCGTCAATATCCATATCCATCAGCTTGCCGTCTCTTGTACCTACGACACGATTGCTCTTTCCGTCACACAGCAGATCAACTGCGTATGCGCCCATCATGGATGCCATCATACGGTCTCTTGCTGTCGGACGGCCGCCGCGCTGCATGTATCCTAAGATCGTAGCTCTTGTTTCAACGCCTGTAGCCGCTTCAATTCGTTTTGCCATGCTGGCGGAATGTCCGATTCCTTCTGCGTTAATAATAATATGATGTTTTTTTCCTTTTTTACGGTTGTCAATAATATTGTTCACAAGCGCCTGCTCGTCATAATCGTATTTTTCCGGAAGCAGCACGTTTTCCGCTCCGTTTGCAATCCCGCACCACAAAGCTATAAACCCTGCGCCGCGCCCCATAACCTCGATAATCGAACAACGCTCATGGGAAGTAGACGTATCACGGACTTTATCAATCGCGTCCATGGCCGTATTGACTGCCGTATCAAAGCCAATCGTATAGTCTGTACATGCTATATCCAGGTCAATCGTCCCTGGAACACCTACCGTATTAATACCATATGCCGCCAGTTTCTGTGCTCCGCGGAAAGAACCGTCGCCGCCGATAACGATCATACCGTCAATACCATGCTGTGTACAGATCTCAGCGCCTTTTTTCTGTCCTTCCGCTGTCGTAAATTCTTTACAGCGCGCTGTTTGTAAGATGGTGCCGCCGCGCTGGATAATATCTGAAACATCTGTTGTATGCATTTCGTATATCTCTTCCTGTAAAAGACCTGCGTATCCCCTTTTGATACCCATCACTCTTTTTCCATTCGCAATCGCCTCGCGGACTACTGCACGGATCGCTGCATTCATACCAGGCGCGTCTCCGCCGCTTGTCAGTACACCAATCGTATTAATCTCGTTAGCCATTCTTACTATCCTCCTACTTTAATTCTGTATTTTCTGTAAACCGCAGCAATTCAGATAAACCCATTGAACTGTTACCGTAAACCTTCTATATTATGAACAACCTGCGGCTGCCAATTTATCTCTATCTTATTCTAATCTCTTTTGCCGTTGTTTGCAACCTTCTTTTCCACAACTTTCACATTATTTTGCCCAAACACCGACGAAAGCTCCTGGACAAACGGCAGTGTAGCTGCCACTCTAAAACGCGGGCCGAGCCGTTTCATAGCTTTTCTGTCTTTGATATAGACGACAACCTCATCCTGTCCGTCCGAGGCACGCAGCTGTTCCATCATCTTCATTTCCTGTGACGCATAGCTTTCCATATCCGAAAACTGGAGCCACAGTTCCTTACGCGTCTCATCAAACGAATAGACACGCTCCAAAATCAATTTGCCATTTTTTTCCTCTTCGATTGTCACCCGGCCTTCCACAAATATTCTTGCTTCATTTTCAAAATATTTTTTATACTTTTCATAATCTCTCGGAAAAACGATAATCTCCAATGTACCTACCAGGTCTTCCAGCGTCAGAAATGCCATCGTTTTATTATTTTTTGTATATTTAATCGTACGCTGGATGAGCATTCCGCCTACTGTCGCCTTTTGATTATCGTATACTTTTGCCGCGCCTGTTTCTTCATCCAGCAAAAAATCCGTTGTCCTGGCCGTAATATTTTTCTTCCACTTTTCTTCATATTCTTCCAGCGGATGCCCGCTGATATACACGCCAAGCACTTCTTTTTCAAAGCCCAGCAGCATTTCCTTATCAAATTCGTCTACATTTGGCATATGAATTTCATAGTCCTTTTTTTCCTCCTCCGGCACAATGTCAAACAATGTCAGCTGGCCGCTCATACTGTTTTTCTTTTCATGGGCGATGCTGTCCATAATCTGCGGAAACGTGAGCATTTTCTGCCGGCGGTTTCCTGCCAGCCCGTCCAAAGCCCCGGCTTTGACAAAGTTTTCCACCGCCCGTTTATTCAGTTCTTTATTGCTCAGACGTGTAATAAAGTCTTCCAGATTTTTATACATTCCATGCTCGCGCCGCTCTTTGATCAATGCGGTAATGACCGGATGCCCGACACTTTTAATCGCAGACAGGCCATATCTGATATTGCCTCCGGACACGGAAAACTCACTCTCGCCTTCATTCACATCCGGCGACAGGATCGCAATTCCCATATTCCGGCAAGTCTGAATATATTCCGATACTTTGTTTATATTTGCCATGACGGACGTCATCAGCGCCGCCATAAACTCAACCGGATAGTAATATTTCAAATAGGCCGTCTGATAGGAGATGACGGCATAGGCTGCCGCATGCGACTTATTAAACGCGTACTTGGCAAAATCTATCATTTCGTCATAGATCTTATTTGCAACCTGCTCGCTGATCCCATTTGCGATACAACCTTTCACTCCCTGCTCTTCATTGCCATAGACGAAGTTCTTGCGTTCTTCCTCCATCACCTTGCCCTTTTTCTTGGACATCGCACGGCGTACAATATCGCTGCGGCCCCATGTATAACCGGCCAGATCACGCACGATCTGCATAACCTGCTCCTGATACACGATACATCCATACGTTGGGGATAAAATCGGCTCCAGCTGCGGGCAGTCATACTGAATCTCCCCATGCATATTTTTGCCGCGCACATATGCCGGAATAAAATCCATCGGCCCCGGACGATAGAGTGCGATCCCGGCAATTACATCTTCCAGGCTCTGCGGCTTTAGCTCTTTGACAAAGTTTTTCATGCCGGAGCTTTCCAGCTGAAAGACACCGTCTGTGCGCCCGGTTCCCAACGATTCCAGCACTTTTTTGTCTTCAAAGTCAATATGGTCCATGTCTATCTTAATGCCGTTGCCTTTTTCCGCCAGCCTTGCCGCGCTGTCTATCACGGTCAGTGTGCGCAGTCCGAGAAAATCCATTTTTAATAGGCCAAGCTCTTCCAGCGTGGTCATCGTAAACTGCGTCGTAATCATGCCGTCCGTACCTCTGGAAAGCGGCACATATTCATCCATCGGCTTTTGGCTGATTACGACACCTGCCGCATGCGTGGACGTATGTCTTGGCAGTCCTTCCAGGCGCATGGACATATCTATCAGCTTCGTTACCGTCTCATCCTCTTCATACATTTTGCGCAGATCCGGATTCATCTGCAGTGCTTTTTGTATCGTGATTCCAAGTTCGGACGGGATATTTTTTGCAATAGAATCTACAAACGCATATGGAATGTCCATGACCCGTCCAACATCACGGATGACACCCCGTGCCGCCAATGTACCAAATGTGACAATCTGCGTGACGCATTCTTTGCCGTATTTTTCGACTACATAATCTATAACCTCCTGCCGCCTTTCAAAGCAAAAGTCCACGTCAATATCAGGCATGGACACCCGCTCCGGATTTAAAAAACGTTCAAAAATGAGATTATACTTAATCGGATCAATATTCGTAATCCCTGTCGTATACGCAACCAGGGAACCAGCCGCACTGCCGCGTCCCGGCCCGACGCTGATGCCATGCTCTTTTGCAAAATGAATATAATCCCATACAATCAGAAAATAATCCACATATCCCATCGTCTGTATGACTTCCAGCTCATATTCCAGACGGGGCTTTAACTCCTCCTCGCGGCCTGGATACCGATCGGATAAACCATCAAAACAAAGTTTGTTCAAATATTCCCAGGCACTGTATCCGTCCGGCACATCGTACTTCGGCACCTTTGTATTGCCGAATTCAATCTCCACATGACAGCGGTCTGCGATCTTCTGCGTATTTTCCACTGCCTGCAGCGCATAAGGAAACAGCTGGCGCATCTCCGCTTCTGTCTTGACATAGTACTGGCCGCCTTCATAGCGCATACGGTCTTCATCCTTCAGCTTTTTCGCAGTCTGAATGCACAGCAGAATGTCATGCGCTTCCGCATCCTGCGCATACGTATAATGCACATCGTTTGTCGCAACCAGTTCAATTCCTGTTTCTTCGCTTAACCGCATCAGCTGCGGATTTACCATTTTCTGCTGCGGCAGGCCATGATCCTGCAGCTCCAGGAAAAAATTCCCTTTGCCAAAGCAGGCTTCATATTTTAACGCCGTTTCTTTTGCTTTGTTATAATCCCCACGCAGCAGCTCACGCTGCACTTCTCCGGCGATACACGCGCTTGTCGCTATAATCCCTTCATGAAACCGTTCCAGTACCTCCATATCTACACGCGGCCTGTAATAAAACCCATCCACAAATCCTTTGGAAACGATCTTCATCAGATTGCCGTATCCCTGATTATTTTCCGCAAGCAGCACAAGATGGTAATAACGGTCTTCCCCGCTGACACGTTCCCTGTCAAAACGCGAATTCGGCGCTACATAAACCTCACATCCGAGTATTGGATTGATTCCTGCCGCTTTGGCCGCTTTATAAAATTCAATGACTCCATACATAGCCCCGTGGTCTGTAATAGCCGCCGCATCCATGCCAAGCTCTTTGACATAAGATACGTATTCCTGGATTTTATTCGAACCGTCTAACAGACTGTATTCCGTATGGACGTGTAAATGTGCAAATGCCATTCTATCATGCTCCTATTCCCAATCAAACTGCCCCAGATCTACATGCTCCAGTTCCAGCAAAGCCGCCTTTTTTTCGATTCCTCCCGCATAACCTGTCAGGCTGCCATTTGATCCGACAACCCGGTGGCATGGGATTAATATTGAAATCGGATTGCGTCCAACGGCTGAGCCTACCGCCTGCGCGGACATCCGCGCCGTCCCCATCTGCTTTGCCATTTTCTTTGCAATCTCTCCATAGGTCATTGTCTGGCCATACGGAATCTGCTGCAAAATATGCCATACCGCCTTTCTGAATTCGGAGCCAGCTACTGCAAGCGGCGGCATAAAATCCGGATTCTCCCCATAAAAATACAAATCCAGCCAGTCTCTTGTCTTTGCAAATACCGGCAGATCCCGCTCTTCATATTGTTCTGTCAGCGTACTGCCAAAATATTTTTGCCCGTCAAACCACAATCCCGTCAGCGCGATCCCATTGCTGGCCGCAGTCAGGCCGCCGATTGGCGACTCGTATTTACAGATATAAACCATTGTTTTCTCCTTTGTTGTTTATATTGTCTCTTTTCAGTATAGCATGAATATAGCATATTGAAAACAAAAAAACACGATGCACAGAGATTTCGCTTTTAGTATTTATAATTATTCAATTGTAATTTTTTTAATATC
>CAOKJJ010000210.1 GCA_948468465.1 uncultured Eubacterium sp.
TAGCCACTGGCTGTAAGCCAGGGGCGGATTACGCGACGCGACCGGACGCAGCCACAGAGTTCATGCAGAATGCTTAGGGATTCTTAACATTCTGGAGTAGGAGCCGAAATCCAGGCCCCGCCCCTCATCCAGCGTCCGCATAGCCACAAAAAAGCCCAGCATTACACCACTCTGCACAGGAAATTGTTTTTAAGTTCCTAAAAAATAAGACTGCCGGAAACGGCTCGTTTTCCTGCAGTCTCATTGTTTGTCGTATCCCTGCAATTTTTGCTAACTGCTTACACATTCAGCATGTAATGCAGCCTTTTTGCTACAACTGCGTCATATCAACCAGCACCAGCCTTGCGTCTTCTTTTGCTTTCGCCAGCAGCTCTTCATCAAAGCTCTTGGCGGAAAACAGATAATAATGGTCTGATTTCAGCTTTGCCTTTTTCATCGTGTCAAACAGCTTTTCGCACATTTCATATGTAAGCTGCGGTTTCGACCAGTTGCATAGCCCAATCAGATTATTTCTGGCGCTGTCCTGTGCGATAATGTCAATATTTCCGGTCTTGCCGACCCACGTTCCGGCTTTGTGTATCCGGATTGGAAGTTTTTCCACCATGTTCAAAAGTTCCAGATATTCCATACAGACCTGTACAAAATACCGGTTCATATAATCATCCAGTTCTTTCTCAATATACGTATCATAAAATGTTTCCGGCGTCATCATATACAAGTCAGACAAATGCGGATAAATAAAACGGAACCAGAAGTTTACATAATTACTGCGTATTTGATAGATTCCTTTTTGCGCATTCTCCCATCCGCCTGTTTCAAAAGAACTGACTTTTTCCACTACTTCAAAAGCTGCTAAATTTTTCATATACACACTGATTTTGGCTCTGGAAAATCCTGTCTGGTTAAATAAATCATTGAGCTTTCGATGTCCCGCCGCAATCGCTGCCAAAATCGTATCATAAATGGCAAGCTCGCGCAGTTCACTGCCGATAAACCGCTCTGCTTCTGCAAATAAAAATCCATTTGGCGATAAAATATGCTTGCATATATTGCTGCGGATATCTTTTTTGGAATTCCAGCGATTGATATAAGAAGACACTCCGCCTAAAATCCCATATGCCTTTACACAGTCACTGACAGAATACTCCGGATAAGAACGTACCACATCCAAAAATTTCAGATCATCCAGTTTGACTATCATGTCAATTTTTTTCATACCGTCGTCCAAAAGCTGTTCCAGCTCCTGTTCTATCCATGCGACTGAAGAACTTGACAAAATGATCAATACCGGCCCTGGATACAGTTTCTTTGCCTTTAGCTTTAAAACGGCTTTCAAAAATTCTTCGTCACGCTTAGCTATATACTGGAATTCATCTATCACAACAACAAGCTTGCTGGCATCTCCGCTTCGGATACGGTTGAAAAATTCAGTATAATTATATTTAGAAAGACTCAGTGTATACTGTTTTTCAATCTCATGCCCAAACTGCATGCACTGCTCCTGTGCGGATGCTTTGCGCGCACGGTAATAGAAAAATTTTTTCCCTTTACAGAAAATCCGGATCAAAGCTTCTTTATCGCACCCTTCACGTCCATACAGCACAACGAGCTGATTTCCGTTTTTTTCATATTGCTGTTCTATTTTTTTTAATTCCGTATGTCGTATTACCATTGCCTTCTCCTATTGCGTATATAGTAAATTTCATATGCTTTTGAACTAGTAAAGAAATGTATCAAAATCATATCACATTTTAACTTTTTTTTCAAGAGGGTGGTAAAAATTGATCAGGCAGCCCTTTTTATTTTTTTGTAATATATCCCTGTTCTTTTAATAATTCTGCGCATAAAACCGCTCCCCCTGCCGCTCCGCGCACTGTATTATGTGATAAGCCAATAAATTTCCAATCATACACAGAGTCTTTGCGAAGACGTCCGACACTGATCCCCATCCCATGTTCATAATCTACATCCAGCGTAATCTGCGGACGGCTGTCATCTTCTAAATATTGTATGAACTGCTTCGGCGCACTTGGAAGCGCAAGCTGCTGCGGCAGGCCGCTGTAGCTTACCAGCTTTTCAATCAGCTGTTCTTTTTCCACGGATTTATTTTTAAACTTCACGAATACTGAGGCTGTATGCCCGTTTAATACAGGCACGCGGATACACTGGCTTGTGATTAGGGGCTGTGCTGCCGGTTCGATCACACCGTTTTTCATCTCTCCCCAGATGCGCAGCGGTTCCTTTTCGGACTTTTCTTCTTCTCCGCTTATAAAAGGAATAATGTTGCCTTCCATCTGCGGCCAGTCCGCAAATGTCTTGCCTGCACCGGAAATAGCCTGATACGTGGATACAACCACTTCGTAAGGTTCATACTCCATCCATGCGGTTAATACCGGCGCATAAGCCTGTATCGAACAGTTCGGCTTTACAGCCACAAAGCCGCGTGTCGTACCGAGACGTTTTCTCTGATATGGAATGAGTTCCATATGCTGCGGATTGATCTCCGGAACGACCATCGGTACATCCGGCGTCCAGCGGTGCGCGCTGTTATTGGATACTACCGGCGTTTCAGTCTTTGCGTAAGCCTCTTCGATCTTTTTAATCTCTTCCTTGGACATATCCACAGCAGAAAATACAAAGTCCACCTCTGCCGCTGTCTGTTCTATCTCATTTACATTCTTAACAACTATATGTTTTACAGCATCCGGCACCGGTGTATCCATTTTCCAGCGTCCGTTTACCGCCTCCTCATACGTCTGTCCTGCACTGCGCGGACTGGCTGCAATGGTCGTCACTTCAAACCATGGATGATTTTCCAAAAGGGCTATAAACCTCTGGCCCACCATACCTGTTCCGCCAAGAATACCTACTTTTAATTTTTCACTCATGACTACTCTCCTCCGCAATCGTTGATTTTATTATATTAATACAGGAATCCGAAAAACGCAAGGCTTAGTTATGAATTTTGAAGCAGCTTTTTTTCCCAGTCTTCACTCAAACCGGCATCCGCTGACAGATATTTTTCTTCCAGTGCAATCACCTGTTCCATAGCCGCCTTTCCAGGCGCGCCGATCGTCAGCCGTTTATTCACGCATGTTTCCATCGAAACCGCTTCATATAAGTCTGCTTCAAATACCGGACTGACCGCCTTTAATTCCTCCAGCGACAGATCTTCAA
This sequence comes from uncultured Eubacterium sp., assembly GCA_948468465.1. Next base: position 3,178 of record CAOKJJ010000210.1, read on the forward strand.
TGCAACAGTTTTTCTCAATGCAGCATAACACCAGTTTTCCTACAATGCCATGCGCATCGCGGAACGCAACCCCATGATTGACAAGATAATCCGCCGCATCTGTCGCATTTGTAAATCCAAGCGCCGCGCTGTCACGCATCTTTTCTTCCCGAAACTTCATCGAAGCAAGCATTCCCTGGAACAATGCCAGACAGCCTTTTGCGGTATCAATCGCGTCAAAGGTCAGTTCTTTATCTTCCTGCATGTCTTTATTATATGCAAGCGGCAGTCCTTTCATCGTTGTAAGCAGGGAAATCAGCGCTCCGTACACACGGCCCGTTTTGCCGCGCACAAGCTCCGCAATATCCGGATTCTTTTTCTGCGGCATAATGCTGCTCCCCGTGCTGTAACCGTCATCAATCTCCACAAACTGATATTCATTGGAGTTCCAAATAATAATCTCTTCGCTGAAACGGCTCAAATGCATCATAATCGTAGATAACGCGGATAAAAATTCAATGACATAGTCTCTGTCTGATACGCCGTCCATACTGTTTAAGCAAGGTCCGTCAAAGCCCAATATCTTAGCCGTATAATCCCGGTCCAGCGGATACGTCGTGCCTGCCAGCGCGCCGCTTCCCAGCGGGCAGGCATTCATCCTCTTATAAATATCATGGATCCGCATGCGGTCACGCTTAAACATTTCAAAATAAGCGCCCATATGATGCGAAAGCGTTACAGGCTGCGCTTTTTGCAAATGCGTAAATCCCGGCATAATCGTCTCTGTATGCGCTTTCATAATTGTTAAAATCGTATGCAGCAAATCTTTCAGCAATGCATCCGTCTGCACGGCCTCCATACGGACATACATACGCATATCCAATGCTACCTGGTCATTCCTGCTTCTTCCCGTATGCAGTTTTTTGCCGGTATCACCCAGACGTCTGGTCAGCTCCGCTTCTACAAAGCTGTGAATATCTTCATACTCTGACGATATCGCAAGCGTCCCGGCCTCTGTTTCTTTTAATATCTTTATCAGCTCCTCTACAATCCGGGCCGCCTCTTCCTGCGTTAAAATCCCCTGTCTGCCAAGCATTTTTACATGCGCGATGCTTCCTAGTATATCCTGTCTGTAAAATTTCCGGTCAAACGCGATAGACGCGTTAAAATTATAAACAAGCTGGTCCGTTTCTTTTGTAAATCGGCCGCCCCATAATTGTGCCATTTTACCGTTCCTCTCTTTCTTTTTCTTTATCTGTTTCTTTGTCTTTTTCTTTATCTTTTTTATCTTTTTCTTTATCTATAGAAAAAACACATCCACAGTAATCCTGCCTGTACATTCCATATTCTTTTGATATCTGTACCGACCGCAAATATCCGTTTTTTTTCTTAAAATCCGAATGCAGATAAGCCACGCCATATTCTTTTGCAAGCCGTGCGCCGATTTCATTCAGCTTCTGCGCATCTTTCCTTGGGCTGATCGACAGCGTCGTTGTAAAGTACGAAGCCCCCAGCCGCTTTGCATGCTCCGCCGCTTCCCGAAGACGCAGTTCATAACAGGCCTCACAGCGTACGCCGCCTTCCGCAAGATGCTCCATTCCCGCAGCCATCTCATAAAAGCGCTGCGTATCATAGGCTCCTTCTATCATGGAAGCCGGATGTTTCATGGGAAGCTGCTGCATAAAACGCCGCTGCTCCTGTACTCTATGGTAGTATTCTTCCTCTGGATAAATATTCGGATTATAATATAAGACGGTAATCTGAAAATACTGTGATAAATATTCGAGCACATAACTGCTGCAAGGTGCACAGCAGCTATGTAATAATAAAGACGGAACCTCACCCCGGCTGGCATGAAGACAGATTCTTTCTTCCAGATCTTTTTGATAATTGCGCTTGTTCATAGCTGTATGCATCGTCCTTTCTTTGTGCATCGTCAAGTCCATGCTCCATCTTACCATGCATGGAAAGGTTTTGCAAGCAATATATGATGCTGTTTGCACTTTCCCTATTTTATAAATAATTAAGATTTTATCATATTCATTTTATTGAAACGGCACTGACGATCTGTTATACTCGGTATAATTACTTATGCAGCGGTCTGTATCATCCTATACGCAGCAGCTGCAATACAAAAGGAGTCCCCTGCAATGCCAAACAAAGGAAGTAACAAAATTGAATTCAGATATTATAAAATGCCCGATGACGTCCCTTTTTTAGCATTGTTTGGTGAAAAATGGAATCAGCAGTATGGGAAAGGCATCGACTATCTTCATTTCCATAATTATTTAGAAATCGGCTACTGCTATGAAGGGACCGGGACGCTTGTCATTGGAAAAGAAAAACATCGCTATTTTAAAGGCTGCTTTTCGGTCATTCCTCAAAACTGTGTACATACCACTGACAGTGATCCTGACACGATCAGCAGCTGGGAATATTTGTTTATTGATATTGACACTCTGCTTTCCCAGATCTGTCAAAGCGGAATCCGGCGTATCAACCAGATTTCTTCCCGGATTAACTGCAGGGCTTTTTTAACGCAGGAACAAAAGAGCCCCAAAATCGGCCAGACCATCCGAGGCATTTTAAATCTGATGCGGCGAAAAGAGGATTTCTATCTGGAAGAAGCAAAAGCAGAATTGGTAGTGCTTTTAATGAATATCGCGCGAGAGAACAGTATCAATCGCTTGTCCGATAAATTGCCGGCAAAAGAAACCATTCCTATTGCCCAATCTTTGGACTACATTTCCATGCACTATATGGACCCGTTGAGAATCGAAGACCTTGCATCCAACTGCCATTTAAGCGAATCCCATTTCCGCAAAATTTTTTCTTCGTATATGGGTATGGGGCCAATGGAATATTTGAATATGGTTCGTGTGAGAGCTGCATGTGACCTGCTAAAGCGAACCGATGATTTTGTATCGGATATCGCAAACAAGTGCGGTTTTACGACCTTTTCTACTTTTATTAGAAATTTTAAAAAAATAATGGGCGTTTCGCCAAATGAATGGCGCAAACGCCCGGATAATTATGAACAGCAGCTTTTAAAAGCCCAAATCCATATGGAGAACGGATGGTAATCTTTTATTTGACTGCTCCGGTAATACCTTCCGCGAACTGTTTCTGCAGTACGAAGAAGATGATCATGGTTGGAATCGAACAGAACAATACGCCGCACATCAGCATTCCATAGTCAATTACATAACCTGTGATCAGGTTTGCGATAAGCATTGGCATTGTCAGTGATTTATTATCTGTCATAATAACCTTCGGCCACAGATAAGAATTCCACGCGTTCATAAATGTAATAACCGCAGCGGCTGCATAGGTAGATTTCATCGTAGGCATAAACATTCTGAAAAAGATTTGTACCTCGTTTAACCCGTCAATACGTGCAGCTTCGATAATGTCAATCGGGAAGGATCTTGCATGCTGCCTGAACATCATGATCATAAACGGTGTCGATATCATCGGAAGGATGAATCCAAGCGTCGTATTTAACAGTTTTGCTTTGGAAAACATCTGAAACAGCGGCACCATCGTAGCTACCTGCGGAACCATCATGGCAAGCAGCAAAATGGAAAACAGTTTATCTTTCCACTTGTCATTATAGATTTCAAATCCGTAGCCTGCGATGGAACAGATTAACAGACAGACAATCGTTGTTACCAGCGCGTACAGAAATGAATTTCCAAGCGCACGCCATAATGGCTGCTGGCTCGTCAGGTTTTTAAAATTTTCCATAAAATGCGTTCCCGGCAGTATACGCCCTCTGGAAATATCCGTAGATGTGTTCGTAGCCGCGGATATCATCCAGTACAGCGGAAAAACGGAAATCAAAGATACAATAGTAAGAAAAATATAAGTTGGAATCAGCCTTCGCTGGATCATGGAATTGTTTTTCTTAGTCACGCGTATCACCTACTTTCAAGTTGATTAATGCCAGAACCGCTACCATAATAAAGATCAAAAATGCCATTGCGGAAGCATAGCCAAAATTCGGCACATTAATAAAACATGTATTGTAAACATAATGAGACATTGTAATTGTTGAATTCGCAGGCCCGCCTTTCGTCAGGTTGACAGACTCATCGAACAGCTGCAGCGTACCATTGATAGACGTAATGACGGTCATAATAATGGTCGGCTTTAACAGCGGGACAGTAATCCGCCAGAATGTTTTCCATCCATTGGCACCGTCAATTTTAGCTGCCTCATATACGGAATATTCAATATTTTGAAGACCAGCCAGGTAAAATACCATGTTATATCCGGTCCATCTCCATACAAGCGCGATAATGATTACGATTTTAGCGCTTGTGGAATTTCCAAGGAAATTGTATCCACGGTCTAAGATGTGAAGATTAACCAAAATTGTGTTAATCAGCCCTTCCTGTGCAAACAGGGAACGGAAAATAATCGCATAAGATACAA
>CAOKJJ010000211.1 GCA_948468465.1 uncultured Eubacterium sp.
AATTAGATCAACATTTGAAATTTGATCTGTTGTACCGCGATGTTCGGCGGTAGCTTGCAACGCTTCTTTGAAAATACTTTTATCAAATTTTTGTGTGGTAGCAAGGATGTAGGCATCATAGAAATCTCTGGGACGGGTATTGAATACGGTTCTGCGAAGAATGGTTTCTACCTTCTCCGCCAAAACGGTTTCAATGTTGTATGCCCAAAGTCGAAAGGATTTGCCCTCGTCGAATATTTCATGAAAAGTAAATTCTACTGCGTGTGGGGTTATGGCGTCCCCTGTGGAAACATCGATGGAGATAGGAGTCAAAAGAGTATCATATTTTGCCTTTATCATAACCCGATAACCGCCATAGATATCGTCCTCTCTGATAGGAGCAATATTGCTGATCTCAAAACTAACCTCGTCTTCGCAAGGAATATCGCATATTTCACCCAATGCAGTTTTTATTTTTTCGGGAGTTAGTGGAAGATTCTTAAGCGTGGTATCAAGATCCATGGTGGCCCTGTTATCCAGACCTACAATAGCGGCAACCAACATACCACCTTTTAGAACAAACTTATCCTTATATTCTGATTTGGCGAGACGGACCAGCAGACGTTCAAACATATAGTTTTGCAGAATTACCTGAGCAGGAAGGTTCTTTTGCTTTGCGATATTTCTTATTTTAGCTTTTAAGCTCATAGCGTTGTTCATAAAAGTACCTCCAGATATTTTCTTACAATTCCGGCTATTCTCATTTCCGTAGCATAAGTGTTCAGCTTGTTTAAATCTTTTTTGGGGCTGGCGGCATACATTTTGAGTGCGGCAAGAAATGTTTCACTGCCTACTTTATTTCTACTCCTTACAATGTCGCAAATCGTTCGCTCCAAGTCATATCCGGCAACTTTGTTTCCGGAAGGAGTGGTAAGCATTGTTTTACCGAGACCAAACAGTTCGGGTTTGATATAATATATTTTACATTCTTCCTGTATCGCTTTTGATGGGACTTTTCCAGAAGGTGCGGTAATTGTATGCTCAAACGGAGTGCGATCCGAAATCCCGTGTAAAAACAGTGCTGTTTCATGGGAGAAGACGAATAGATTGGAACGCATGCTGATGGATAGTAATTCGTCCTGCATATCATCGCTGAAGACGTATTGGGCACGGGCAATGCGCTGGATTTTATTGTCCAAGCATAATTTGGATAATATCGCTCTTGAAATGTCATGTTCTGCTGCGATTTTGTTATTTATAATACCGCCGTTGCTTTCGGCTATCGTTTTCAATCGGTCAAGATAATCCATTTGCACACCTCAATTGTACTTTTATAAAAATATTGTACTTGAAATTATGATTTTTGTCAATGAGCGAAAATAACATTTTAGAAATTTCGTCTTTAAAATTATGATATTTGTTTACTGTTTCAGGCTTGCTTCTTATAGGTTTGTAAGATAAGCGGCAAAGCATAAAGCGTACCTGAGTAATTGGGAAAATGTGATTGCCGCGTTGTGGATTTTTGTGATAGAAAGAGGATTGCTAAAACATGATTTGGAATAAAATAAGCATACAAAAACGTAAAAACTGAAGTTAGAGGAAGGATCAATTATCTGACAATTTTCAAAAAACATCCTAAAATCTGTCCACCCCCATTGACTTCCCCGCCCAACCCTGCTATTATAATTATACAGTAAAGCGGTGCAGGGAAACTCTCCCCGTACCGCTCGTTTTTTCCAGATGCGATGCTTGTGGTGTGAGTAAAAAAAATTGGTGGAGAGATGATACTATGCGGATTTTGTTAGAAGTGGTAAAGCAGGTTGTGCTTCCATTGGATCATAAGGAAGGTATCGGAAATTCATCGGGACACCAGAGCAAACCACGCAGGATGGGCAGCCTGAAAGGGCAGAGGCTTATTGCAGAGGGATATGATAGCATGTATGGGATGTAATTCATGTTTTACGAGGGAAGGGAATAAGTGCTTTCAAAATGATGACATGGATGGGATATATGAAAAGCTGAGGGTGGCTGATGTTGCGGTTATAGCATCACCGGTATATTTTATGGCATTAGTGCGGAACTAAAAGCGGTAATTGACAGACTGCATACGCCTATGAGAAATGAGTTTTCAATCAAAAAACTTGCTTTACTTTTAGTTGGGGCAGCGGAACTGCCGGAATTGTTTGATGCAATAAAATTGCAATATCAGCTTGTGCTCAATTTCTTTCACTTGGAAGATGCAGGTATGGTGCTTGTGAGAGGAGTTAAGGATCAAGGGGACATCAAAGGAAATGCGGCACTGAAGGAAGCATATGATTTGGGATTATCAATTTTTTGAAATTTTCGTACTGTAGTTTTGATGCCAAGGAAAGGGAGGGATACAGATGTTTTCATCTTTTGATACTTTAGAGGATATTCTGTCAGTGCCTGAAATGAAAAAGTGGTTTCATTATCTTTTTCTGGAAGACAGGCTTGACGATTTTTCAAAAGAGGTATGGGACAAACCGTTGCGGCTTGCTGCTTACAGAGGACAGACGCCGTGGGGGAGCAGCCTGCAGGGACTGACGGAACAGATCATAGACACTGCAAATCTGGTGCTGGAACTGCAGGAGGGGAAAAGGCAGTGCCTGCATCTGCGCAGCTGGAACGCATGGAAACCGGAGGACGCAGCAGGCCTGCCAGAGGCGGAGCAGGCTTTTCTCGTTACGCCGTTGGCGAAAGAGAAGGAGAGTTTTTTAAAGCCGGCATTAATCATATGTCCGGGAGGGGGATATGAGTTTGTCAGTTTTCAAAACGAAGGCACACCTGTTCAGGCTGCTGCGGAAAGAAAGGGGTACGCAGCGTTTATGCTCCGTTACAGGGTAGCCCCTTCCCGCTATCCGGATCCCCAGTTGGATTTATTGGAAACCATTCAGTATGTTAGGGAAAATTCTGCCAAATACCATGTAGATCCCGACCGCATCGGCATCATAGGCTTTTCAGCCGGGGGACATTTATGCGCGTCAGCAGCGGGACTGTACAAAACGCTGCTGCCCGAAAGCAGACCGAATGCGGTTGTTTTGGGCTATCCGGTCATTAGCTTTGAAAAAGGTGCCGCGCATGAAGGCAGCGTATTGGCACTGCTTGGGAAAGATGACGAGGCGCTGCGGCGCGGGCTGTCTGTTGAAAATCTAATTACCCCTGATTACCCACCGACATTTGCCTGGGCATGTACGGATGATGATACGGTTCCTTATGAAAATACAAAACGGTTAGAAGCAAAATTAAAGGAAATGTCAGTTGCGCATGAATGCCACTATTATCCGTTGGGAGGGCATGGGTGCGGCCTTGCGTATGAAAATTCCGGCTGGAAGTGGAGCATTGATATGTTTTCTTTTTTGGAAAAATATCTGTAAGGCGCGTCCCGGCTGCTGCCTGGAGCGTTGCGAAAAGTCTTGAAAACAGTAGATTTTCAAGACTTTTCGCTTTTAGAAGATAGCATGCTTAGATATTCAGGCACATCGTATATGCGGACCAGATACAGCTCATCAGGTTGGACGGCCTTTCGGCATCTCCTAATAAATGTACGTTATCCGCTTTGATGGTATCGTACAATTCCCTGCTGGAAACATAGCCGACGGAGACGATTACGGTGTCTGCTTCGACTGGCTTTACGTCCCGATGGATTCCCTGCAGGCTCTGATTGAACGCCCTGTCATTGATATTTGGTTCATTATATGTAACGGTTTCGATATAGGCTTTCCCATCTTCATATTTTACGACACTGGAATTTTTAAGGATGTCGACGTTATAATAATCCATCAGATCCCTCAGGCAGTTATAGTTCGAGGCCGATAAGCCTTCTACGTTCAGAATGGCCGGACAGGTCTCTACAAGCGTAACTTTTTTGTTTTTCCTTGCCAGGTCATAGGCCAGCTCGCATCCGGTCAGTCCGGCTCCGATAATGACAACATTTTGATCCTGAATGTTCTGGTTCTGCAATACGTCCACTGCGTAACGGACAGCCAGCTGGTCAAAGCCAGGCACAGACAGTTTCCTTTCTTTTGCTCCCGTAGCGACAAATATCTCGTCATAACCGTCTTTATTTTCTGGTTTAAATTCTGTATTTAATAATACACGGACACCCGTATCCTTCATCTGTTTCCGATACCATGTGATCAGACGCCGGTCGTCGTCCTTAAAATCAAAAGCGGCCGCTGCGATAAAGATGCCTCCCAGTGCGTCATTTTTCTCATACAGGTCGACTTCATGGCCGCGCAGCGCACAGACTCTGGCGGCTTCCATTCCGGCGATTCCGCCGCCGACAACGGCAATTTTCTTTTTTGTCTCAGCCTTCGTGATATTGTAATGGTTCTCCATGCCGCATCTTGGGTTCAGTGCGCAGGAGATATCCTTTAGGGCCATTTTCTCATAATCAAACTGAACGATTCTTGCGAGACAACCAAAATGGCAGGAAATGCATGGACGGATATCGGCAAGCCTTTCTTCTTTAAATTTATTTGGAAGATCCGGGTCTGCCAGTAATGGACGGCCCATGCCCATCATATCAATCCTGCCTTCTGCAATGGACTGGTCCGCCAGGGCAGGGTCATCAAAACGTCCGGCACAGATCACAGGAATGTCAACTTCCTTCTTGATAAGTGCAACATCTTTTAAATTAAGCGCTTTTGGCATATATACCGGAGGATGCGGCCAGTACCATGCATCATACGTTCCGTTGTCGCAGTCTAACATATCATAGCCGGCGTCCTGCAGCATTCTGGCGGCTTTTTTGCTCTCCTCGTAGTCTCTTCCGAATTCCTCAAATTCTTCGCCTGGAACGGCGCCCCTGTTAAATGCTTTTGTATAGCTTTTTACAGAGTAACGCAGGGAAACAGGAAAATCTTTTCCGCATGCCGCCTTAACAGCCTGTACGATTTCAGTCGTGAAACGCAGGCGGTTTTCCAGTGTTCCTCCGTATTCATCGGTACGTTTGTTAAATGCGGAAATCGCAAACTGATCCAGCAGGTATCCTTCATGAACGGCATGGATTTCGACACCGTCGATGCCGGCGTCCTTAGCGGCCCTGGCGCCTGTGGCAAACCATTCTACATACTGATGGATTTCATCTGTGGTCATTTCCTTCTGCAGGCATCTGGGATCCCAGACATTCGGGAGGGCAGATGCCGCTATGCCGCCGGGAGTGCCGGACCTCCCTGACATGGCCGAGATCATGATAAATACCTTTGAGCCATATCGGTGGATGCCGTCCGCCAGATATTTTGTATTTTCAGTATAAGTAGCCGGATTATTGACAATGGACGGGAGAAATTCTCCAGGCGGAATCGGGGCCATTCCTGTAATAATGAGCCCGGCGCCGCCCTTTGCCCGTTCAATGTAGTAATCAGCCCCATCCTTTGTGTAAGATGCATCCCGGTTCATCATACGGGGAGAGAGCACACCCATCGGCATTAGCGCAATTCTGTTTGGAATTTCTGTATTCGCGATTTTTATGGGTGAAAATAGATGATCGTAAGCCATAAATTACCTCCTTTATCTTATTGAGCGTCAATTTGTGCCTTTATTATAATATTGCAGGAAAATTGTGTCAAGAGCAATAGATTTGTGCGAATAGTAACAAAATTCTTTGCAGAATAATTTTGCTGCTTCGTTCTGGATTGCTTTTCAAAGAAAAATCGGGTATAATAGAATCAGAACTTAAGTGCAAAACAATATATATCCGAATGAACGGGAGGCTGTGTATGGAGAATTATATTAGAAGAGACAGCTATCTGGAGCAGTTGATCAACCGGAGAGAGAACGGGCTCATTAAGGTCATTACAGGAATCAGGCGCTGTGGCAAGAGCTTTTTGCTTTTTGAACTGTTTTATGATTACCTGCTTGGGGAAGGGGTTTCGAGGGATCATATCATAACGATTGTTCTGGATGATGATTTAAACGTAGCCTATCGGGATCCGGCAAAGCTGTCTAAGTATATCCGTTCTAAAGTCACGGACCAGGAGGGTATGTTCTACATCTTTATTGATGAAGTGCAGTATGCGATTTCCCGGAAGGAACTTAAGAATCCGGAGGACATTCACCTGTACAATGTGCTCAACGGTCTGCAAAGGCTTCGTAACGTGGACATCTATGTGACTGGCAGCAACTCCAAAATGCTCTCCAAGGATGTGATGACAGCCTTCCGGGGCCGGGGAGATTCGGTTGAAGTCCACCCGCTTTCCTTTCAGGAATACTACGGTTACGTGGGTGGAGATAAGGCGGAGGCCTATGAGGAATATGCTCTGTACGGAGGCATGCCGCTGGTCCTATACCGAAAGACTGAGGATGACAAATTTAAATACCTGTCCGCGCTCTTTGAAGAGGTATATTTTAAGGATATCATAGAGCGGTATCAGATCGGGCTTTCAGAGGTCTTAAGCGAATTGACGGATGACTTGTGTTCCTCCGTGGGATCGCTTACCAATGCTACGAAAATAGCGAACACTTTGCAGACGGTAAAGGGGATCAAGGTGGACAGCGGAACCATTGCCAGCTATCTTAACTATCTTTCCGAATCTTTTCTGTTCCGTCAGGCCAAGCGGTACGACGTGAAGGGGAAGAAATATTTTTCCTATCCGTCGAAATATTACTGCAGTGACATCGGGCTTCGGAATGTGCGGCTGAACCTACGGCAGCAGGAGGAAACGCATATTATGGAGAATATCATGTACAATGAGCTGGTCTTCAGGGGATATTCGGTAGATGTAGGCGTGGTTGATATTTTTGAGACAGACGCAGAAGGGAGAAGGAAGAAAGTCAGCTGCGAGATCGATTTTGTGGTCAATAAGGGAGTAAAGAAGTATTACATCCAGTCCGCCCTAAATCTTGAGAGTGCCCAGAAGGAAAAGACAGAGCTTCGGCCGCTGCTTGGCGTCAGGGACTTTTTCAGGAAGATTATAGTTACGAAAAGCGGAATGAAGCCATGGTTTGATGAAGCAGGAATTTTACACCTGGGGTTGTATGATTTCCTGCTCAATCCTGCCGCACTGGATTTATAACCTTATGCAAAGTGGCAAAAATTTAATATTGTGCAACAAAATTGACATTGTGTTGCATCCTGTGGCTATCCGGACGCCAGGTGAGGGGAAAATGGCCTGGCTTGCGGCTCCTACTCCAGAATGTTAAGAAGTTCTAAGCATTCTGCATGAACGTAATGGCCCCGTCCGGTCGCGTCGCAAGTTCGCCCCTGGCTTACAGCCAGTGGCTAAAAGCGACGCTGGGCTGCGCCCCTGATTTACTGAGCAGAATCCCAAGAACTTCTAAACATTCTTCCAACGTCGCCTCCAGCCAGGCCATTTTCCCCTCACCCGGCTGGTTTTCTCAGGCATTACGTGCAAATTCATGAACATTTATGATAATCGGCAGCTGTTATAATCTCACAGAGGATTTAAATGACAACAAAAAAGAATACTATCAGTAATCTTTCAAAGATTAGCTGGTATTCTTGTCATTTGCCATAATAACTGCTCAACGAAATGATAGGAATATACAACAACTTAACGCTATGATTTCCGTAAAGCCAGCCAAAACCAGCTGGA
>CAOKJJ010000212.1 GCA_948468465.1 uncultured Eubacterium sp.
TGCTTCACACTTTGTACCCATAGGGCATGATATGGAGAATTTATCCCAAATTTATGAGGCATAGCGGGCTATGTTGATTAAATTTGGGATGAATTATCCGCAAAGTGGGGAGTGCAGATCGCGGGAATGATTTTTCAAACACGCTCTAGCATAAAAAATACCGCAACCCCTTGAGATTGCGGTATTTTCAAGCCTTTCAGCATATTCATTTATAAAGCCTGTTTAGAACTTCCCAGCGTTCGCTGCTTCCTCCACGGAAACGGCAACCGCAACAGTAGCGCCTACCATCGGGTTATTGCCCATTCCGATCAGACCCATCATTTCAACATGGGCTGGTACCGATGAAGAACCTGCAAACTGAGCATCTGAATGCATACGTCCCATCGTATCTGTCATACCATAGGAAGCCGGGCCTGCTGCCATATTATCCGGATGAAGGGTACGTCCTGTACCGCCGCCGGATGCTACGGAGAAGTATTTCTTACCCTGTTCGTTGCATTCTTTTTTGTATGTACCTGCTACCGGATGCTGGAAACGTGTCGGGTTCGTAGAATTACCAGTAATGGATACGCCTACGTTTTCATGATGCATAATTGCAACACCTTCCTGTACATCATCCGCACCATAGCATTTTACTGAAGCACGCAGTCCTTCAGAATAAGGTTTTTCATAAATAACGTTCAGTTTTGCTTCTTTATAATCATATTGTGTCTCAACAAAGGTAAATCCATTAATACGGGAAATAATCTGTGCAGCGTCTTTTCCAAGACCATTTAAAATAACGCGCAGAGGCTGTTTACGCACCTTGTTTGCTTTTTCAGCAATACCGATCGCTCCTTCTGCAGCTGCAAAAGATTCATGTCCTGCTAAAAAGCAGAAACATTCTGTCTCTTCTTCCAATAACATTTTACCTAAATTACCATGTCCAAGACCTACTTTTCTGTGATCCGCAACAGATCCCGGAATACAAAATGCCTGCAGACCTTCACCTATAGCCGCAGCAGCGTCCGCAGCTTTTCTGCAGCCTTTCTTAATCGCGATTGCAGCGCCTACTGTATATGCCCAACATGCATTTTCGAAGCAGATCGGCTGGATTTTCTTTACCTGTTCGTATACGTCCAGTCCAGCATCCTTCGTGATTTTCTCAGCTTCTTCAATAGAGCTGATGCCGTAGTTGTTTAATACAGCGTTAATCTGGTCAATTCTTCTTTCATATGATTCAAATAATGCCATGATTTTTCGTTCTCCCTTCCTTACTCTACTCTCGGATCAATAATCTTCGCAGCATCCGCTACACGTCCGTACTGTCCTTTCGCCTTTTCCCAGGCTGTGTTAGGATCATCGCCTTTTTTAATAAAGTCAGTCATTTTGCCAAGAGAAACGAACTGATATCCGATTACTTCGTCGTTTTCGTCCAAAGCAATACCGGTTACATAACCTTCTGCCATTTCCAGATAACGGACACCTTTTTCTTTTGTTGCAAACATTGTACCAACCTGGGAACGAAGTCCTTTACCCAGATCTTCCAGTCCTGCGCCAATTGCAAGGCCGTCATCGGAAAATGCACTCTGCGTACGTCCATAAACGATCTGTAAGAACAGCTCTCTCATTGCCGTATTAATTGCATCACATACAAGGTCCGTATTCAGTGCTTCCAGTATTGTCTTACCCTGTAAGATTTCTGCTGCCATTGCTGCGGAATGTGTCATGCCAGAGCATCCAAGAGTTTCAATGAGAGCCTCTTCGATAATGCCGTTCTTTACATTCAAAGTCAGCTTGCAGGCGCCCTGCTGCGGTGCACACCAGCCTACCCCGTGTGTAAAACCGGAAATATCTTCAATTTTTTTAGAATGTACCCATTTCCCTTCTTCCGGGATTGGAGCCGGCTCGTGCTTTGCACCCTTAGCTACCGGACACATGTTTTGAACTTCGTGTGTGTAAATCATTTTAAGACTCCTTTCAATTAGATAAATGATGCCAGCAGGAAGCTGCTGCTTTTCTGCTGAGTTGGTAACATGTTGGACTAATGTTGCTCAACATACTGCATATATTTTCGCATATTTCGTCGAATAAGTCTAGTCCTTTTCCACAAAAATATTCGCAATAATTATCTCTCTGCCATTCTATTTGAACAGTTAAGACTGCTGCATCCAACACATATACCTCTGCACCTGATTTTTTCATCCTGCGTCAGTTCTGCGATAAATGCAACGCTCTTTTTCGGCAGCATGCAAAAAGATGAATTACAGACAATCAACGGCGTAAATGATTTTAACAATTCGGGCAGCATCTCTAAAGGAAAATCATCCTCACTTCCAGGAAAATGGTATCTTGCGACATGCCATTTTGTATTTTTTCTGATATAACGATTATAAGCAGCATATCCCTGCAATAGAAGTTCGCTTGCCAGTACCTCAATCATATAGCTTTGCGGCAGCAGCTGCCTATCGTTATACCTTTCCTGTAAACAATCTATGCCATTGCCTAAAGACATAACAACTTGTTCCTGCAGCACGCTATGCAATTTACTTTGATATGGATTTTTTCCTGAAAATGCCCTTCTCTCCCAAAAGGCTTCTTCACGTATCAATGGCAGCATTTCTTCAGCCACTGCCTGGAATTCAAGCGCCTGTGTTTTATCATAATGAAATTTTTTGCGTACCCCCTCTAAAAAAGCAGGCGACAAAAATTTGTCCAATACATCTGGAAAAAACGCTGCCATTCGATTTCCTCCTATACTGCACCCATTGGTTTTGCAGTAATACTGTATCATAAACGTACCGTTAGCGCAATGCTGATTGTGCGCCCATTAGCCTGCATTTACACAGATTTTTTCTGATACAGTTTTTCAAGCTGGTCAAGTATTAAATAAAGACCCATGGCAATGATACAGAGGATCAGAATAGATAAAATGACCCAGTCCATTTTAAATACCTGGCTTCCATATATAATTAAATATCCAAGCCCCTGTCTGGCTGCAATAAACTCGCCAATAATAACCCCAACCAGGCACAGCCCGATATTTACTTTCATAATACTGAACAGATTTGGGATATTTGCCGGCAAAACCACTTTATACAGGGCGTCTTTTTGCGTGCCTGTAAGCGTATAGATCAGCTTGATTTTTTCCTCGTCCACTTCCATAAATCCTGTGTAAAGATTCATAATAGAACCAAATACAGCAACAGACATTCCAGTTAATATAATCGTCTTATAATTTGCTCCCAGCCATACGATCAATAACGGTGCCAACGCGGATTTCGGCAGGCTGTTCAGCATTACCATATATGGCTCCAGCACTCTGGAAAAAGTCCGGCTCTTCCATAGCAGCACTGCAAAAATCAGGCTGACTGCAATAACCAGTACAAAGCTTGCTAACGTTTCAAATAATGTAATGCCGATATGTCCGGTCAGCCCTTCTTCTGTTAGCAGTCTCCAAAAACAGGCGACAAGCTTGGAAGGACTGCTGAATATAAATGAATTGATCCATTCATAACGGGCGCAAATTTCCCATGCTGCTATAAAGATCACGCATAAGCTGACTCGCCAGAATCTGACTTTTGTATCTGTACGTCTGACGGATTTAAGATACAGCTCCTGCGCTGTAAGTGATTTCTTCATCTTCGTTCATCTCCTTCCAGAGCATATTAAAATAATCTTTAAATTCATTTGTCCCGCGCCTCTTAAGCGCTGTCATATCTTTTGGAAAGGCTGTCGTAAGAATGCACTTTAAGCTGCCTGGACGCGGGCTGAGCACTAAAATACGGTCTGCCAGGCTGACAGCTTCTGACAGGTCATGCGTAACCAAAACAGCGCTTTTTTGCTCTTCACGTATAATAGAACCGATATCGTTTGCCGTATTGAGCCTTGTCTGATAGTCCAAAGCCGAAAATGGTTCGTCTAAGAGCAGCAGCATGGGCCTTAACACAAGCGTGCGGATCAATGCCGCCCGCTGACGCATGCCGCCGGACAGTTCAGACGGCTTTTTCTTTCTGAACTCATACAAGCCATATTTTTGCAGCAGATGTTCGGCGTACTGTTTTGTCTGCGATGTCAGTTTTTTTTGAATTTCCAGGCCGAGATAAATGTTCTTTTCAATACTGCGCCAGTCAAACAGGTGGTCTTTTTGCAGCATATAGCCAATGGAACAGACCGCTTCTTTGGACAGCGGTTCTCCCTGGAACAAAATCTCTCCCTGTTCCGGTTCCGTCAGATGGCAGATCATATTTAATAATGTAGATTTTCCGCAGCCGCTTGGCCCGACAATCGCAAGAAATTCTCCGGCTGCAAGCGTAAAGCTGATATCCGATAACGCAAGCGTTTCGCCGCCTACGGAATGATAAGAATAAGATACATGTTGAAATTCCAGCAGATGAGACATATCATTTCCTCCCAAAAGATTATGTATCCATTTAAAATTATTTTCAGATTTAAATATGTTATATATTGATTTGTAAAGAAATAATCAATATAATAAATCTATATATATTTTTATAAGTACAAAAAAGTGTTTGCCTTATTATATGAAAAATAAAATGACTGGTTACATGCAAAAATAAGCACATGATATTTTACATCATGTGCTTATAACTATTCATATTATCCGTCACTATTTATCTGTTTTTGGAAGCTTGGCCATAGATGCTGCCAGTTCCTCATCTGTTGGAATATAGTCGCTCATATCGCCATCATTGAATTTCTGATACGCATACATATCAAAGTAGCCGGTTCCGGTCAGTCCGAATACGATATTTTTTTCTTCCCCGGATTCTTTGCATTTCATCGCTTCATCTATTGCGACTTTAATCGCATGGCTGCTCTCCGGCGCCGGGAGAATTCCTTCTACTCTTGCAAATGTCTCTGCCGCCTGGAATACTTCTGTCTGTTCCACGCTTCTTGCTTCCAGAAGGCCCTGCGCATACAGTTCGGATACGGTAGAACTCATGCCGTGGTAACGGAGTCCGCCTGCATGGTTGGCCGATGGGATAAATCCGCTTCCAAGCGTATACATTTTTGCAAGCGGACACACTTTTCCGGTATCACAGAAATCATACGCATAAGTGCCTCTTGTCAGGCTTGGGCAGGAAGCTGGTTCGACAGCAATGATTTGATAATCCGCTTCTTTGCGCAGCATTTCCCCTGCAAACGGAGAAATCAGACCGCCCAGGTTGGAGCCGCCGCCTGCGCAGCCGATAATCGTGTGTGCCTGGATGCCGTACTTATCCAAAGCCGCCTTTGTCTCCAGTCCGATAATCGACTGATGCAGCAGTACCTGTGACAGCACCGAGCCAAGTACGTAACGGTATCCTTCCTGGCTGGTCGCTGCCTCTACCGCTTCGGATATCGCACAGCCAAGGCTTCCTGTCGTGCCTGGATATTCTTCGTTGATTTTACGGCCCACATTTGTATCCATGGATGGGGATGGCGTCACTTTTGCGCCGTAGGTGCGCATAACTTCCCGCCGGAATGGTTTTTGCTCATAAGAACATTTTACCATATATACCTGGCAGTCCAGATCCAGATAAGCGCACGCCATCGAAAGCGCGGTGCCCCACTGTCCGGCGCCTGTTTCCGTCGTTACGCCTTTTAATCCCTGCTGTTTTGCATAATATGCCTGTGCAATCGCAGAATTCAGCTTATGGCTGCCGGAAGTGTTATTTCCCTCAAACTTATAATAAATATGTGCCGGCGTACCCAGCTTTTCTTCCAGGCAATATGCCCTTACTAGCGGAGACGGACGGTACATTTTATAAAAATCCCGGATTTCGTTTGGGATATCGAAATAAGGCGTTGTGTCATCCAGCTCCTGCTTTGCAAGTTCACTGCAAAAAACCGCGGAAAGCTCTTCCTGCGTGATCGGATTTAATGTGGCCGGATTCAGCAGCGGCGCCGGTTTCTGTTTCATATCGGCACGCACGTTATACCATTGTTTTGGCATTTCCTGCTCTTCCAAATAAATTTTATAAGGTATTTTTTTATCCATACTGCATTCCTCTTTTCTCATCGCTTTTTCAGAATCATCCATTATTATAGCGGATTGCAGTATTTGTGTAAAGATAAAAAATGCTTATTTGGACACGTTTTATCCAGGAATATTTCTGCGAACTGTTTGACCCGTCAGAATGTGCTGAAGATGTCAAAAGCAGCCTGTTCTCACTGATTTTAATGGAACTGATTGATATCTGCCGTCATACGGCCGCCGCTTCGGCACTAAAGCCTCAGGGCGATCTGGTACTGCCTGTTTTAAAATATATCGAAGAACATTATCAGACCCTGACATTGCAGGAGCTCTCAGCCCTGTTCTGCCTGAACCCTGATTACCTCTCCCGGCTTTTAAAAAACAGAACCGGGCAGTCTTTTCAGGCGTTAGTGACCTCTCAGCGGATGAGCGTGGCAAAACATCATCAGAATGTTACTTTTTTCTATAAAAAGTTTGCTGCCCTCTGCGGCTGTTCTCCTGGAGAATACCGCAAAGCCGGACAGTCCTGACATAGCTGCTGCCGAATATGCTATTCCTTGTATTTCGGTACATAACGGTAAAGGTCGCGAAGAATATTTTTAGCAGAAGGATTTCCTGCTTCCACAGACATTTCATACCACTTTCGCGCTAAAGAATGATTCTTCGCTACCCCTCTTCCAAAATAATATAAGTTTCCAAGTTCATATTGTGCGTCGCTGTGTCCCTGCTCGGCTGCTTTCTCATACCACTTCGCTGCCTTCGCATAATCCTGTTCTACTCCCTTGCCATCTTTATACATACACCCTAGATTATTCTGACCTATACTATATCCCTGTTCGGCTGCTTTTTCATACCATTCCACGGCCTTCGCATCATCCTGCTCTGCTCCCTTGCCGTACTCATACATACAACCTAAATTGTTCTGACCTCTACTATATCCCTGTTCGGCCGATTTCGCATACCATTCCACGGCCTTCGCATCATCCTGCTCTACTCCCTTGCCGTGTTCATACATATAACCCAGATTACACTGCCCACAGCTGTTTCCCTGCAGTGCTGATTTCTCATACCACTCCACGGCCTTCGCATCATCCTGCTTCACTCCCTTGCCAATTTCATACATATAGCCCATATTACACTGTCCTCTACTATGTCCCTGCTCGGCCGATTTTTCATACCATTCCACGGCCTTCGCATAATCCTGCTCCACTCCCTTGCCGTCCCGATACATACATCCCAGATTGTTCTGACCAAGGCTGTATCCCTGCTTCGCTGCTTTCTCATACCATTCCGCAGCCCTCGCGTCATCCTGCTCTACTCCCTTGCCATTTTCATACATGTAACCCAGGCAACACTGTCCTCTGCTATATCCCTGCTCGGCCGATTTCGCATACCATTCTACGGCCTTCGTATCATCCTGCTCTACTCCCTTGCCAAATTCATACATATAACCCAGGTTACACTGTCCTCTACTATATCCCTGCTCCGCTGCTTTCGCATACCATTCTACGGCCTTTGTATCATCCTGCTCTACTCCCTTGCCAAATTCATACATATAACCCAGGTTACACT
>CAOKJJ010000213.1 GCA_948468465.1 uncultured Eubacterium sp.
CGCTTTTAGCCCCTGGCTGTAAGCCAGGGGCGGATTACGCGACGCGACCGGACGGAGCCATCACGTCAATGCAGAATGTCTAGAAATTCTTAACATTCTGGAGTAGGAGCCGCAAGCCAGGCCATTTCCCCCTCACCCGGCGTCCGCACAGCCAATATCTGTTCGAATGAGTATAGCATGTTTTGGCAGCTCTTTCAAGATATTGCCATTATGTAACTTGCCGCCGTTAAAATGCATCTTACTGTAATTTGCTTGCTTTGTATGGCTGCTGCTGTATGATATATGAAAATTCGATAAGGAGGATACAGGAAATGAGCATCATAAATGTTCAAAATCTTACAAAGAAGTATGGAGATTTTTATGCCGTGGATCATATTTCTTTTGTAGTAGAGCGTGCGACAATGCTGGGATTTTTAGGAATCAATGGAGCCGGAAAATCGACGACCATTCATATGCTGTCTACGCTTCTTCCGCCTGATGCGGGGTCTGCCAAGATGTGCGGATATATGATTGGGCGTGAGGATCAAAAAATACGGCAAAAGATTGGCATTGTATATCAGCAGAATTGTCTGGATGATTTGCTGTCAGTAAAGGAAAACCTGATTTGCAGAGGTATCTTGCATGGTGTGTCAAAAAGAGATGCAGCCAGACAGTTGAAACATGTTTGCGAGATATTAAATCTTAATGATATTTTGAAGAAAAAATATAAGATTTTGTCTGGCGGGCAGAAACGCAGATGCGAGATTGCGGCGGCTCTGATGCATACGCCGGAGATTTTGTTTTTGGATGAGCCAACGACGGGGCTGGATCCGGCTACGCGCAGTGATGTATGGAAAGCGGTTCAGGATCTGCAGAAAAATGAAAAGATCACTGTATTTTTAACAACCCACTATATGGAAGAAGCGGCAGCGGCAGATCATATTATCATATTAGATCATGGTAAAATAATTACAGAAGGGACGGCCTTTGAGTTAAAAGAAAAATACGCGGCGGATAAGCTGAGATTGTATTTTGATGATGCGGATGGCGTAAAAAGAAAGGAGATTACGGATGCTATAAGAAAAACAGGAGAAAAGCAGGAGATTGTGCGTTTAAAAAACAAAGGAATAGAGATTTCCATACCTGCGACGATAGATGCAATGCCGATTTTGGAAGCAGTGAGAGAAAAAGTAGATGGTTTTGAAGTCATTCAGGGAAATATGGATGATGTATTTTTACATGCAGTTGGGAGGAACAATGAAAATGATGGAACAATTGAAAACGATTACTGGTAGAAATCTGAAACTTTATCTGAGGGATAAAGGGGCTGTATTTTTTTCTCTGATGTCTATGCTTATCGTTATCGTTCTGATGCTCTTATTTTTAGGGGATATGCAGACGGAAAATATTACAGATATGTTAAAGGGCATTCCCGGACATGATGCTTCAAATGATGAAAAAAATGCGAAGCTATTGATTCTTTCCTGGACTTGTGCGGGCATTCTGGCCATTAATGCAGTAACGGTAACACTTTCTGCGATGTCGTCGATGATTAAGGATAAAGAAAGCGGTGCGGTCTATGCCATTTATACTGCTCCGGTGAGCAGAGGACTGATCGCTCTCGGGTATGTATTGTCTGCATGGGCGGCTTCTGTATTTATCTGCATGCTGACGATGTTTCTTACAGAACTGTATTGTGTTTTCTGGGGAATGGAGTGGTTTTCGGCAGCGGTGCATATGAAACTGGCCGGGATGATTGTGGTTAATTCTTTTACCTATGCAGCAATGATGTATGTAGCCGCAACCGTTATGCAATCGGAAAGGGCATGGAGCGGCTTCGGTACGATTGTAGGGACGCTGACGGGATTTTTAGGCGGCATTTATCTTCCGATCGGACAGCTTTCTGAGGGTATTGGTAATTTTATGAAGAGTACGCCGATCATATATGGTACTGTGTTGTTTCGTGAGCTTATGACAGAACAGGCAGTTCATACGACATTTCAGGATCTGCCGAAAGAAGCCGAGGATACTTACCGGGAAATGATGGGCATTGATCTTTTTGTATTAGAAAAACAGGTTACGACAGAGGGATGTCTGGCGGTTCTCTTGATTTTTGGCGTGATTTTTCTTATGATAGGAGTGGCGCTTGTGAAATATGCAAAGAAAACGGACAGGTAGAAGATGAAAATAGTACAGTGTGTCTGGACAGTTACAGAAAACAGGATCGCAGGTGAGTTATGAAGATTACGATAGAAACGCCGCGGCAGGGAGAAGAAGATGAAATCATTATCCGGTGTGCCGCATTGGATGAAGAATTGCTGCATCTTATTTATAAAATCAGGATGGGAAGAGAAAGCATACCGGTTTTTTCCGGTTCTGAGATTGTAATGCTGCCGCTGAAAGAAATTTTTTATTTTGAGTCGGTAGATAACAAAGTTTTTGCTTACTGTAAAAAGGATGTATATGAAGTTCGCAAAAAACTGTATGAACTGGAAAATGCTTATGAAAACCAGGATTTTCTGCGTGTTTCAAAATCAACGATTGTGCATCTGCCTAAAATATTGCAGTTATCTCCAATGTTTAACGGACGGTTTGAAGCCGAGCTGAAAAATGGTGAAAAGATTATTATATCGAGGCAGTATGTGGCTTTGATGAAGAAAAAACTTGGAATATAGAAGAGGTGGACACTGTGAAAAAAATCATGTTTCGATTAAAGATTTTTGCGGGATGGTTTGTAGAGTGGTTTGTATACATCACTACAGGCATTTTAATTATATGTGCTGTTAATTGTTCAAGTGAGGAAGCGATTCCGAAAGATACACTTTGGGAGATCTTACTGTCAGCTCTTTTGACAGCGGCAGTAACAGATGTGGTTTTTATGATAGAACCTATAAAAAAAAGCAGTGCGTTTTTGTGCTTTCTGCTGCATTTTGGCAGTTTGACAGTGATCATGATTGTCTGCGGCCTGCGTTTTGGATGGATTGCTTTTGCACCGATCGAAATGTTTTATATGGGGATATGGGTTGCCTTCGTATATGCCTTTGTAATGATTGTGTATTATGTTCTGGATAAACATCGGGCCGAGCAGATGAACCGCAGGCTGAGGGAAAAGTATAAAGATGAGGAAGAGGAAGATACGCTCTAAAGCCACAATGATGAAAATCTGTTTTTGGTGATCTACACTATCAAAGATATGTCTGCGATATCATATATTTTTGTTAAATTGTATGGTAACATTTTCCGCACAATTGTGGTAAGATATAGATGTTTCAATGATGTGAACGATACAAATCCATATGATTTTAGGAGGGAATCCCAAATGAAAAGTATGAAAAAATTTGCATGCGGCTGTCTGGCAGCTGCAATTGTTGCTGCACCGTTATCAGCCGCACCGATTACGGCACAGGCAGCGGCTCCAAAACTGAACAAAACCTCTGCTGTCATGACGGTTGGAAAGAAAATGACGCTGAAAGTGCAAAATGTAAAAAAAGGAACCAGCATCAAATGGTCCAGTACAAAAAAGGCGGTTGCAACCGTATCAGCAAAAGGAGTAGTAGCCGCAAAAACAGCAGGAAAAACGACGATTAAAGCTGTCGTAAACAAAAAGACACTGAACTGTAAGATTACGGTGAAAGAAAAGGCCGCAGACAGTGCGGATGCAAGTTCTGACAACAGCCAGCCAAATACGGAACCGAATACAAGTACCGACACCAACCAGACAGATATTTCCGCTTTACTGGCTGGAAAAACATTTAAGGGAACCGCAGCGACAGCACTTGGAAATATCGAGGCTATGAAAATTACGTTCCGTGAGGATGGTACTGCAACGGGGTCAAAAATAAATGAGACAACGATGATGCCGGAGGAATTTTCTGGTACATACAAGGCTGTCTTAAAGGATAAAAAAGCTGTTATTACAATAGAAGCGGACGGAAAGACGATAACCGAAGAACTGACCGCCGAAAGCGAAGATTTTACGAAGTTTTCAGCTCAGAAAAATATTATGGGGACAGATATTTCGATTATAGTAGAAGAAGTAAAAGAATCGTAAAAAGAAATACAAAAGCAGCATAAAAGAAGCATAAGATACAGAGTAATATAACACAATAGCTGCTGCCGGCAGGAATGTCTGTGCAAGGCCGAACGTTTACCGGAAATGGGATAAACGAATGCGGCCGTGCACAGATTTTTTATTTATTGCAGCGAGGACGCATGAAATGATACAATAAAGTGAATTTTAGCTTTACATCCTACTGAAAAAGAAGTTATAATAGACAAAGCCATAAAAAAGGCAGAAAAGGAGGAAACATCAGATGCAAAAAGTTACTCTTGGTAAAACTGGCATTACAGTCAATAAAAATGGATTTGGCGCGCTGCCGATGCAGCGGATTACAAAAACGGATGCGGTACAGCTGGTCCGCAGGGCATATGATGCCGGGATTACATATTTTGATACTGCCAGATGGTATACGGACAGTGAGGAAAAGCTTGGGGAGGCATTTGACGGTATCAGGGAGCATGTGTTTATTGCGACAAAAACAGGCGCGACAGATGTGCAGGCGTTTTGGAAAGATTTGGAGACGTCCTTGCATAACCTGCGTACAGATTATATTGATATTTACCAATTCCACAATCCGTCGTTTTGCCCGAAACCGGGAGATGGAAGCGGCTTATATGAAGCAATGCTGGAAGCTAAAGCACAGGGCAAGGTGCGTCATATCGGCATTACGAACCACAGGCTGGCAGTTGCACAGGAAGCAATTGCATCTGGCTTGTATGAAACACTGCAGTTTCCGTTTAGCTATTTAAGCGGACAGCAGGAACTGGAGCTTGTGAAAAAATGTGAACAGGCGCAGATGGGATTTGTCGCAATGAAGGCACTCTCTGGAGGGCTGATTACGAATTCGGCTGCCGCGTATGCGTTTTTAGCGCAATATGAAAATGTGTTGCCGATTTGGGGCGTACAAAGAGTGAAGGAATTAGATGAATTTATTTCCTATATCGAACATCCTCCAATACTGACAGAAGAGCTTACACAGCTGATTGCCGCTGACAAAAAACAGCTGAGCGGTGAATTCTGCAGAGGATGCGGATACTGCATGCCTTGTCCGGCAGGCATTGAAATCAATACCTGCGCAAGAATGTCGCTCTTAATCCGGCGATCGCCGTCGAAAGCGCATTTAACAGAAAAGGCCCAGGAAATGATGAAAAAAATTGAAAACTGTCTGCACTGCGGCCAATGTAAAAGTAAGTGTCCATATGAACTGGATACGCCGGCATTACTGGAAAAAAATTATGAAGATTACAAACGTATCTTAGCGGGTGAGATTCAGGTTGATGAGAGAAGAGAATAAAAAAGATAAAATGTGAATTCATTTCATTTAGATTTAAATAGTTCGCAAATTAAAATGTGAATTCATTTCATTTAGATTTAAATAGTTCGCAAATTAAATTGTTTATAAATTAAATTGTTTATAAATGAAAGAAAGAGGAGTTTAGTATGAAACAGGAGAAAAAAAGAAATTCGTTTTCAGGTTCTATAGGCTTTGTTCTGGCAGCGGCCGGAAGCGCGGTAGGGCTTGGAAACATCTGGAGGTTTCCCTATCTGGCAGCGAAAGATGGCGGAGGGCTGTTTTTAGTATTATATTTGATACTGGCGCTGACGTTTGGATTTACGCTGCTGACAACAGAAGTAGCCATAGGCAGAAAGACGAAGCAAAGCCCGCTGACGGCATATGGAAAAATCCATGAAAAATGGAAACCGTTAGGAATCATCGCATGTCTTGTTCCAGTTATTATTATGCCGTATTATTGTGTCATTGGCGGCTGGGTAGTGAAATATTTGATTGCCTTTCTTACGGGAGAGGGAAAGCAGGCGGCTGAGGACGGGTATTTTACCGGATTTATTACCGCGGATGTGGAGCCTATGATCTTGCTTTGCGTATTTTTATTTGCAGTGGCATTTATCGTATTTCGAGGTGTTAATAAGGGAATAGAAGCGTCTTCCAAGATCATTATGCCTTTGCTGCTTTTGCTTGTCATTGGAATCTCGGTGTTTTCACTGACCATTAAGCATACGGATGAGGCTGGTGTAGTACGTACTGGAATGGAAGGATTTCGGATTTATGTCATTCCGAATTTTGAAGGATTAACCGTACAGCGTTTTTTTACAGTTTTACTGGATGCTATGAGTCAGCTGTTCTTTAGCTTGAGTGTGGCGATGGGGATTATGATTTCCTATGGCTCTTATGTGCAGGATGACGCAAACCTTGGTAAATCTATTAATCAAATTGAGTTTTTCGATACACTGGTAGCGTTTCTGGCCGGTGTTATGATTATCCCGGCTGTGTTTACATTTATGGGCAGAGAAGGGATGGAAGCATCCGGACCGAGCCTGATGTTTGTCTCGCTGCCAAAAGTATTTGCGGCAATGGGCAAAGTAGGAAACATAATCGGAGCCATGTTTTTTGCCATGGTATTGTTCGCGGCGCTGACAAGCGCGGTATCGGTTATGGAAGCGGTTGTATCCAGCTTTATGGATGAGTTTCACGTAACACGCGTGAAGGCGGCGGTTATTGAGACGGTGATCGCGTTAGCCGGAGGAATTCTGGTATGCCTTGGCTATAATAAGCTGTATTTTGAACTGGAACTTCCGAACGGTTCTGTGGGACAGATTTTGGATATTATGGATTATATCAGCAACAATGCGCTAATGCCGGTTGTAGCGATTGGGACATGTATTTTGATCGGATGGATTGTAAAACCAAATCTGATCATAAAAGAAGTGGAAAAATCCGGCTGTACATTCGGAAGAAAAAGATTATATGTGGTTATGATCCGGTTTATTGCGCCGGTGCTGCTGGTTGTTTTACTGCTTAAGTCGATAGGTATTTTGACGATTATTTAGTTATAGAAGTGATATTGGGAAAACAGTAACACAAAATATGCGGTAATTGGTAAACTGATTGAAATGCTTTCAAAAAATAATGAAAAGAGGAAAGCTTTGAATCGTAGTAGGTTTAATTCCCCCGAATTCGGGGGAATTAAATCATTTCAAAACCTTTGTTGTCTGTTCTTCCAAAATAGACATCTGATGTATTGCAATTTTATTGAGTTTTATTAAGCGTTCTTTCTGGTTTAGCCCATCTTCAATCAGCACTGCATTAATGTTTTCCATGTTTGATAGGCATATCAATTCATTTATATTTGCATAATCCCGGATATTGCCTTTTTTATTCGGGTTTTTATCCCTCCATTGTTTAGCTGTCATACCAAATAATGCCATATTCAGCACATCAGCTTCTGATGCATAAATGATAGAAGTCTGCTGTGGTGTAAGTTCTGGCGGAATGAGATTGACTTTGATTGCATCAGTATGTATCCGATAGTTTATTTTTGCCAATTCCCTCTTGGCACTCCATCCAAGCAGAGCCTGTTCTTCTTTCTTTAGCCGTTCAAATTCCTTGATAAGATATAATTTGAATTGCGGAGATACCCAGCTTGCAAATTCAAACGCAATATCTTTATATGCGTATGTACCGCCATACC
>CAOKJJ010000214.1 GCA_948468465.1 uncultured Eubacterium sp.
CTGCGGCTATGTGCGCCTTTCGCATGAAGACGGCGATAAGGAGGAAAGCAACAGCATCACAGGCCAGAAGAACCTGATCCGCGATTTTTTCAGCCGCCACCCGGAACTTTCCGAGTGCGGCATGGCAGTGGACGACGGTTTTTCAGGCTCCAGCTTTGAACGCCCGGCATTCCGGAAGATGATGGATGATGTAAGGGCGGGGAAGATTGACTGCATTGTGGTCAAGGACCTTTCCCGCTTTGGCAGGAACTATCTGGATGCGGGTGAGTACATCGAAAAAATATTCCCTTTTTTTGGCGTGCGTTTTATCGCAGTCAATGATAATTACGACAGTCTGGACAATGCGGCGTCCGATGAACTGGTCGTGCCTTTTAAAAATTTAATCAATGAGGCTTACTGCCGCGACAGTTCGGTTAAAATCCGAAGCTGCCTTGAGGTCAAGCGCAGGCGCGGCGATTTTACCGGTGCATTTGCTGTATACGGGTATCTGAAAGATCCGCAGAATAAAAACCATCTGGTTGTGGACACGTTTGCCGCGGATGTGGTGCGCGATATTTACCAGTGGAAGCTGGAAGGCGTCAGCGCCGCGGACATTGCAGGCAGGCTGAATGCAGACGGCATTCTGGCACCTATGGACTACAAAAGGCAGCAAGGACTTCGTTTTGCTACGCCTTTCCGCATCAGGCCACGTTCCCCGTGGAGCGCAACCGCAGTGCTGCGGATATTAAAAAACCCTGTTTATACGGGCATACTGGAACAGGGTAAGAATAGTACGCCCAGCTATAAAGTAAAAAAGCGTGTGGCAAAGCCGCGCGGGGAATGGGCAGTCGTGGAAAGCGCGCATGAAGCGGTGGTTAACCGGCAGGATTTCCTCTCGGTCCAGAAAGTGCTTGCATTGGATACACGTAAAAGCCCGGGGCATGATAAGGTAGAGCTGTTTTCCGGCATGGTATTGTGCGGGGAATGCGGAGCTGCAATGGTGAGGAAGACCGTCCCGTCAGGCGGGAAAAAATATATTTATTATGTATGCGCTGCGCATAAAAACGAAAAAACCTGCTTTTCACACAGTATCAGGGACACCGCGCTGGAGAAGATTGTGCTGGAGTCCCTGCAGAAGCAGATCCGGTATATCATCAGCCTTGCCCGGCTGCTGGAAATGGCTGATACAGCCCCGCTCCAAAAAGCCGGCGCCAAAAAGGTCCAGGAGCGCATGGAAAGCCGGAAACGGGAGGCGGACAGGTACCGCAGGCTGACGGAATCCCTTTATGAAAATATGGTGGACGGCGTCATCACCCGTGAAGAATACCATGAACTTAAGAAAAATTATTCGGACCTTTGCTCGGAGGCAGAAAAGCAGGCGGAAGGGCTGCAGGAGGAAATGGTCCGGACGCTGGAAAGCAGCGTGGACGGGAACGGGTGGATGGAGCAGTTTAAGAAATACAGGAACATTACAGAACTGGACCGGACAGCCGTGGTGTCGCTGATCGACCGCATTTTTATATACAGGGACAGGCGTGTGGATATTATTTACAGCTGCCAGGATGAACTCCGCCTGCTGGATGAAACGCTTGCGCAGGTGCAGGGTTTAGATGAAAAGGCAGAATCTTATACCGTGGAAGATATTCTGGACGGTCCCGGCTCTGGACAGGCAGGTGTATGAGATGGCAAGGACAAAACGCAAAATAAATCCCCTGTGCCATCAGGACGAAGCACAGGAAACAGCCCGGACGGGGCAGCGTATTTACCGCGCGGCAGGCTACGTCCGGCTTTCATTGGAGGACAGCGGCAGGCCGGGCGCTGACACGATAGAGAGCCAGATGGAGATGGTGCGGAATTATATAGAAACGCAGCCGGATATGGAATTTACAGCCATGCACTGTGATAACGGGCATACGGGCACCAGCTTTTCACGGCCTGGCTTTGACAGCCTGATGCAGGATATCAAAGACGGGAAAGCAGACTGTATCGTTGTCAAGGACCTGTCGCGTTTCGGACGGAATTACCGGGAGGCAGGAAATTATATAGAACGGATATTCCCTTTTATGGGTGTGCGCTTCGTGGCGCTGACAGATAATTTTGACACGCTGCATGCAGAGCGCACGGACGACGGCTATATTGTCCCTCTGAAAAATATGCTCAATGAGATGTACAGCCGGGATATGTCGAAAAAAGTAGGCACTGCGCTTGCAGAAAAACGAAAGCGGGGTGAACTGACCGGGGCGGTATGGGCGGTGTACGGATACCGGAAATGTGCGGACGATCCGCATAAAATTGAACCGGATGAAGAAACTGCCCCGGTGGTGCAGGAAATGTTCCGCATGCGGGCGGACGGCATGAGCTATTATAAGATCGTGCAGGAATTAAACCGCCGCGGCATACCGGCGCCGTCCCGCTACCATTACCTGAAAGGCGATACAAAATGCGCACGTTATGCAGATGTGGTCTGGCAGCCGCAGGTCGCAAGGCGGATACTCTGCAATGAGGTTTACCTGGGGCATATGGTGCAGGGGCGCTGGCGCAGGTCATTTTATGAGGAAAAACAGCGGCATACGGTGCCTGAACAGGAATGGGTGGTTGTCCGTAATACGCATGAACCGCTGGTTGATGAAAATACATTCCGGATTGTACAGGATATGGCTGCGAAGCAGAAAGCCGGCTACCTGCAAGGGCTTGGGAAGCATGATGAACTTGGTAAAAAGCCGAATATCCTGCGGAAGCTGATATTCTGCGCAGAATGCGGGAAGGCAATGGCATACAAAAGGTCAGTCTATGACAGTGGGAAAAAGAAAATCTGTTATTACAGCTACATATGCCCTTCCCATGAAAATGACACGGAATCCTGCCGGGTGACAGGCGTCCGTGCGGATACACTGATGGATACGCTGCAGGGACTGCTGCAAAAACAGGCCGGCCTGGCAGTGGAAATATCTGTGAAAGCGGCTGCTGTCCGTGTGTCTGGATGCTGGGAAACGGAAAATAAAGTCCTGGAAAAGGAGTATGGAAACGCCTGGAAAGAACTGGAACGGCTCCGGATGCTGTATGACAGCCTTTATCCGATGTATGCGGATGAAAAAGTCCTGACGGAACAGGAATACATGCGGATGAAGCAGGACTACCGCATGCGGATCGAGCAGGCGGAAAAGGCTTTGGGCTGCCTGGAAGAAAAGAAACGTGCGCGGGCCGCGCAGCTGGATGGGAACCCGTGGCTGGAAGCATGCACGGCATACCGGGATGAAACGGAAATTACAGAAGAAATGGCACATGCGCTGATATCACGCATTGAGATCCATGCGGATAAGAGGATCTCCGTCAGCCTCCGGTGGCAGGATGAGTTCCAGAACCTCGTGCAGGCCCTGGAGACGGAAGGGGGAGCATATCATGATAAATGCTGAAAGAACCGGCACATCTGCCGGAAAGCTGAAAGCAGCCATGTACCTGCGCATTTCCAGTGAAGATTCGGATGTCGGGCATTCCGCAAAAACGGAATCGGACAGCATCGCGAACCAGCGCAGCCTGCTGACATCGTTCATAAGCCGGATGCCGGAACTGGAAAATGCGGACATCCTTGAATTTTGTGATGACGGCTGGAGCGGAAAAAATTTTGACCGCCCTGCTGTCAGAAAGATGCTGGAGCAGGCCAGGAAAGGGGCCATCCAGTGCATACTCGTAAAAGACCTCTCCCGTTTTGGGCGTGACTATCTGGAAGTTGGGAATTATATTTCACGTATATTCCCTTTCCTCGGCATACGTTTTATAGCGGTCAATGACCATTTTGACAGCAGCCGCGGGCCGGGGGCTGACAGCCTGGAAACATCTTTCAAGACACTGTTCCATGATATTTACAGCCGTGATATTTCCAAAAAAGTAAGGGAAGCAAAGCGGTTCCGGGCGGAACGCGGGGAGTTCATCAATTCATTTGCGCCATACGGGTATGTCAAGGACCCGCAGGATAAAAAGCATCTGGTTATTGACCCGGAAGCGGCTGCGGTTATACGCTGGATATTTCGAATGGCTGTGGAAAAAAAGAGTTCGACAGAGATTGCACGGGCGCTGAATGTAGACAGTGTTCCAACGCCGATGCAGTACAAAAAAGCCGCAGGGTGTTCACGCACATGGATATGCGCAGGTGAAAATAATTTCTGGACGAGGGATACGGTAAACAATATCTTACGGGATGAACGCTATATCGGGACGAATGTCTTTGGAAGGCGGATGTGTGATGAAATTGGAAAAAACCACATGGTCAGCATCCCGCACGCTGAATGGATCAGGGTGGTCGGCTGCCATGAGGGGATTGTAACGGATGAGGAGTTTGCACATGCACAGGAAAATCTCCGTGAATATAAAGAGTACAGCAAAAACGGGACGGGCCGCAGGCTGCTCTGGAAGAAGGTCCGGTGCGGTGTATGCGGCCACATCATGTACTATTTTTCAGGAAAAAAGCCGTATTATATCTGCAACACCCCGCGTGTAACAGATGTTTTTGGATGCCCGGAAGAAAGGCTGGCAGAGGAAGAACTTCTGGATGCGGTGCGGGACGGGCTGCGTACACAGGCACTTTATGCCGTGGATGCGGCACGGATATGGGAGGAAAAGCACCGGCGGAAACAGTGTGATGTGAAGGGCATGCAGGCGGAACTGTCTAGGCTGGCAGAATCCTGTACGGTCCTGGATACCCATGCCAGGGATCTTTATGAGAAGTTTGCTTTCGGCGAACTGGGCAGGGAGGAATACCTGTCGGGGAAACGTGCAGCTGCGGAAAAGAAGGAGCGTGTTTCTGTCCGCATGGAAGAACTGGAGGCGGAACTGCAGAATGCGTGCGGAGGCGGCAGGCTGGAAAACAGGTTTACGGACAGTTTTGGAAAATATACGGAGATTGAGGAATTAACGGCTGATATTATAGAAGATGTTTTGCAGGAGATTGTTGTTTATCCAGATCGTGTACTGCAAATTGTCTGGAATTATCAGGATGATCTGAAAAAGCTGCTTATTGATATAGGAATGGATGGACAGTATGGAAAAAGTGTCTGATTAACAAAAGGTGACAGTTTTCAGCAAAATTTATAAAATATTTACAATTTTTTCTTAGTCTATACTTGACAGATGCATACAGGAAAGCAGCCTGCAGGAGTCGCAAAACAATGATATAAGCAAACCATATGAAAAGGTGTACCCGCCGCTTTATACGCATACCATTACCTATGCAATGGAGCATGGCAGGGCGGACGATTACCTGGAATCAAGGAAGCTGAACCTGGACTGCAAAAAAGCAGTTGAGGACGCAATCCGGGAGAACTTTGACGGGATGCACCTGGCGCATGATGCCGCTAAAGGAATCCTTGAAAAATATGGTGCGGAACGAGTGGTATTTATCCTTGCCAACACGGTACAGCATTTGGAGTATGACGGGAGGTTCTCCTTCGGAAATAAGGCGTGGGCAAAGGGGTATGAGATACCTGAGAATATAAACCGGGGTATGGATATGAACGCCGACTATGTGATAAACAGCCACCCGGCTGTTCTGGACGGGTTTATCGGGCTTGCAAGAGATGGGATAAGGGAACAGGAATTAGGGAAGGAAAAAAGTGTGCGGATTAATGAGGAAACAAAAGGATTTATTGCAGTTGGGCATTTCGGCACATGGCATACGGCAGAGGCAAAAGAGATTAGCGGCGAGCTATTTTACCGGATGGAGCATGAGGAATATGGGGATTCGGTCGCTTCTATTGTTGTCAACCAGGAGGGGGAGCTGGTGGCAGAGGATCTGGAGCATGGATTTGACCAGGGGGCAATGGAAGCAATCGGCGAGTATTTTTCGGAAAAGGGAATAGAGATGGAATCAGAGCCGGAACCGCCATTCATCGCACGATACTATGTCATACAGAACGCCGATGGCAGTAAAGCGGAAAGGGAATACCAGTATTTTGAAGAGATGGATGCGGCGGTCATTGCCTACCATCAGATCCCGAACCATATGGACAAGCAGCTTGGCATGGAGAGCGCCGAACAACCGCCTTCCAGGATGTCCCTGATTGAGTGCAGGAATGGGATTGAAACGCTTACAGATATAGAATTTAATTCCCTGAGCGGGAAATGGGTGCGTGAGGAAACGATGGCGGCGGCGCAGAAAGCAAAGGAGTATCTGGATAACTATGATGTTGAAATCGCATACCAGACAGGGAAAGGCTATTTTTCCATCCAGACTGTTTCTGACGGCTATGATTATACGATTTATGGCAAAGATTTCCGGGAGATTGACGGAGGCGTGTATGACAACCCGGATATATCCATCGGTGAAGCGATGGAAGCAATCCTTTCTGATGAAGGAATCCCTATGACAGCATGTAAAGTTATGGATTATGAGGAATTGCAGGAAAAAGCTGAAATAGTGGCACGGGAAGATCTGCAGAAAGCGCAGACGAAAGAAACAGAGAAGGGGAAACTGCCGCCTGTTTCTGATATGACGGAGCCGGAGCCTGCCTTAAACGGCCAGAGCCGGGCAGGGATAGAGGAAACCGTACTCTGCTATGCCCAGGCGCAGATTGATGGAATGGAGCTGTCGGAGGAAGTGGAGCTGCTTGGCGCGAGAGTATATGGTAGCCGTTCCAGGGAAGGACTGTACCATGAAGGCTCGGATATGGATGTGGTGGTATCTTATAGCGGTGATTTACAAGAAGATGTTTTCTTTAATGCGTTACATGAGGGAGGGTTGAAGATAGCGGGAATCCCGGTTGACATCAATCCAATCTCTACGGAAAAGACGGGGACGTTGGAAGAATATTTAAAGAGTGCGGAAGAATATCTGGACGAAAAACAGAGCCATATGGAGATTCCTAAAAACAACCAACAGACAGAGCAGGAGGCAACCATTACATTCTATGTGGCAGAATGTACGGAGTTCCCTGTTCTGGGGGAATACCATGAGCGGCTGGAAACATTGCAGGAAGCGATGGAGCTGTATGAGAAAATCCCGGCAGAGAGGAGGAATGGCTTGAAAGGGATTGGCTTCCGCCTGGAGGATGGCAGTATTTATGACGGGAATTTCGATTTAATGGTAATGGGAGAAATGCAGACGGAATTTATCAACGAGAGTCCCCAGTACCGGAATAGTCCATTAGTGCAGAAGGCGATTGCGGATATGGAGGCAATCCTTCTGGAACAGGCCGTAGGGCGGGAAGCGCCGGATTCAGCAGAAAAGGTAGAAGAACCGCAACAGCCGATGCCAGGAGCTGTGCAGATGGAAGAAAGCCAGAATCAAGACAAGGCGGCGCAGGAATCCTTTGGGGATACGGCGGCATTGGAAAAGCAATCTGCAGAGCCGGAAAAAGCGGCTGAAAATGCCCTCAAGACAGACAGGAATATATCCGGCGACAGCAAGAAGCAGTCCGTCTTAAATGCCCTCAGGGAACGGCAGGCAAGGCTGAAAACGCAGGGGAAGGAAAATCCGGGCCAGGAGAAACAGGGGCAGAAAGCGCAGGCAAAGAAGAAAGGAGAACCGGAATTATGATGGAAAGATTTGA
>CAOKJJ010000215.1 GCA_948468465.1 uncultured Eubacterium sp.
GTCCATGCAGAATGTTTAGGGATTCTTAACATTCTGGAGTAGGAGCCGAAATCCAGGCCCCGCCCCTCATCCGGCGTCCGCATAGCCAATAAAATAACGCAACACAATGTCAATTCTGTTGCATAATATTAAAATTTTGCCATTTTGCGCAAGAAATTGTTTTTAAGTTCCTAAAATGGCACGTGAAAGTTAGAAAGCTGCATCTATGAATTTTTGAAATATATTGTAATATTTTATATATGTGTTGACAAAATATATTATATAACATATAATATAAAAACAAAAGAGATATGCATAATAAGGAAAGAAAGGAGACTACAATGATTTATCCAATTAATCCAGTCTTGATGGAACTGCTTGTTTTGGCAATGATCTGCCAAAACGACAGCTATGGATACCAGATCAGCCAGAAGCTAAAGACAGTATCCAATCTGAAAGATTCTGCGTTATATCCGGTGCTGCGGCGATTGGCTGAAAATCAATATGTGGATATTTACGATCAGCAGTTTCAGGGCAGGAACAGAAAATATTATAAAATTACAGACGCGGGAAGAAAACAAAAAGAATATTTGGAACAGGAATGGAAGGGGCACATCAACGCGGTGCAGGAAATTTTAAATAACAGCCGTCTGGAGGAAGGGGAAAATGATGAGTAAAGAAGAATATATGCGGCAGTTAAAGGAAAGGCTCAAACGGCTGCCAAAAGAGGATTTTGCGAATGCCGTTGAATATTTCGAAGAATATTTTGCGGAAGCAGGAGAAGAAAATGAAGGAAAAGCAATAAAAGACCTTGGAACTGTGCAGGAAGCGGCTGACCAGATTATCCGTGATATGGCGCTGAACTATTCCAAAGAGCCGGTTAAAAATGTAAGAAGCGGCATAAACGGACTTTGGGTGGCAGTACTGGCTTTATTTGCGGGGCCGCTTGCGCTGCCGCTGCTTCTTACTGGCATATTGCTTGTGATTGCGGCAGTGATCGTGGTGTTGATGCTTATCCTGGTATTTTTTCTTTTAGAAGTATGCGCAGTGATCGCAGGACCTCTGACAATCATTGCAGGATTTAGTGTGGTTACAAAAAGCTTTCCGGTATTTTTGTGTTGTGTTGGCTTTGGAATGATGGCGACAGGAATCGGAGCCGCACTTATTTATGCAACCTATATCTTATGCAGACGTTTTATAGGATGGACGCTGCACAGACTGGCAGATATGATCTCGAAAGGAAGGCGGAAAAATGCGTAAAAATATATTATTTTTATTGATCTGTAGTATTTTAACAGGAGCCGGAATCGTAATGGCTGGCATTGGCATCGCAATGGGCGGCATGATTCATGGTGTTACCATAGATGCAAATGGCATCCGGGTATATGCGCCGCTTTTGCAGCAAAGCAGCAAAGAAAATCAAACGAAAAATCAAACGCCGGTCAAAGAAGCATTAGAAGCTTTTGACAGCATGGAGATTGACATTCCGTATGCAGATATTTTAGTAGAACAATCGGACGCAGACCAATATTCACTGGAGTACAGCCTTTCTGACAGCAGAAATCTGCGCAGGGAAGTTACGAATGGAAAACTTGTATTAAAGCATGAAGAGGATCTTTCTTTTGGAAACCATCAAAATTCGATTCAGTGGTTTGTATTTGGAAATACGGTAACAGAAAATGCACAGAATGATTATGTAAGGGTCAGCCTGCCAAAAGATGTAAAATGTAAGGACATCGTGCTAAATACAGAGTCCGGAGACGCAGCATGTACAAATATACAAACGGACAGGCTGAAAATGAAGGCGGATTATGGCGATGCCTCTTTGCTGGGCGTAAATGCGCGGCAGTTAGAACTGGAGTTAGAGTCGGGAAAACTCAGGATGGAGCAGGTACAGGGGGAAAGCTGTACGATTACAGATGATTATGGAGATACGATGCTATATGATGTAGCGTTGGAGAAAGATTTGAATGTTCATATGGAAAGTGGAAATTTAAGATTTCGCAATATAACGGTGCATGAAATGTATGTTAACAGCGAATATGGAGATATTGACGGTGAGCAGATAGAGCTTGCCGATGCACAGATCAGTTTGGAAAGCGGTAACTGCAGGCTGAATGATCTATTGCTGGAAACCTGCGATATGAGGGCGGATTATGGAGATGTAGCACTCAACTTAAGAAAGGATCCGGCTGATTATTCGTATGATTTAAATGCGGAGTATGGAAATATCAAAATTGCTGGTGAAAAAATGGGAGAATCTTATCGCTCTTTTGAAAAAAATCCGGACCGCCGGATTGTAATTGTCTGTGAATCCGGCGATATCCGAATTCAATAAGCTTTTTTTTACCGAAAGCCATATTTTCCTGACTGGCTTGTTTGTTCCTGCATATTTGCCCCTACATATCTGCCGCTGTAATCTTGCCTGATTGTGGTTTGCCTGGAATTACGATGCAATCTTGTCAGGTTCCCGCTAAAAAAAGATTGACCTCACGCACAGATACCAGTATAATGGAACTTATATACGGAAAATATAACAAATGAATGGGGAAAGAATTGTGAAACAGTTTTTTGGAATGAGTCAAAGCGGCGATTTGAAAGAAGCCGTAAGAGGATTGAGCAATCCACAATTTATTATGCTGCTGTCCAACAGCGGGCAGTTTGAATCGCATGTAAAGGCCTTGCAGGGGTTGTATCCGAAAGTACCATGCATCGGATGCGCGGGGATGAGTTATAGTACAAAAATCGTAGAAAAAGGCGTCAGTGTTGTAGCCTTTTATGATGGGGTTACCGTTGCAGTGAATGTGCTTGAGCAGGCATCCGTTATGCCGGTTAAATATATTAAACGTCTGGAGAAGGATGTAGAGATGGTAAAGGCATCTTCCAAGGATACCGTATGTATTGATTTTTGTTCCGGAAACGATGCTTGTGTATTGAATACATTTTCCAGTGTATTAAAGCGTAACGGAATTTCTCTTGTCGGGGGCACTGCAGAGGATGGAAAAGTGTCTGTAAATGGTGTTGTGTATTCGGACGCGGCAGTTTATGCCCTGGTGAAAAATCAGAATGGCAGAGTGAAGGTATACAAAGAGAACATCTATCATCAAAAAGACAATAACCGTTTTGTAGCGTCCGGGACGGATAAGGCAAATTATATGATTGGACAGTTAAACGGACAGTCAGCCAAAAAAGTTTATCAGGATCTATTACATATTTCAGAACAGGAAATCCAGTCGCAGACGTTTAAAAATCCGTTTGGCAAAATAAACGGTACGGATACATGCATCATTTCAATTAAAGAAGTAAATGGAAACGCACTCAGCTGCTTTCGTCAGGTAAATGATTCAGATGTATTGATTATGCTGGAACTGGGAGATTACAGGGCGATTGTAAAGCGGACAATACAAACGATCCGCAAGGATTTTCCGAGAATTTCGGCGGTATTTTCCATTAACTGCCTGTTTAGATATTTATTATTTACTGAAAATCACTATATGCAGGAATACCTGCAGGAAATGGCGGCCCTTGGCAATCACGTTGGTGTTGTAGGATATGGGGAGCATTTTAATAACCAGTTTGTTAACCAGTCTATGACATGTGTGGTATTTGAGTAAAGACAGAGGGAGGAAAGCCATATGTTTGGATTTAAAAAGAAAAATAAGCCTGCAGGCTTTGGCTTGGAACGCAGACAGTCATCCGCTGATCAGGAAAGGCTGTATCCGATTCTTCACGTAGCGGGAAGTGTAAAGGAACGCCAAAAGGAAATCGTAGAAAAGGAAGTAGACGCACTGCAGCAGTTAAGCAGAGTCAACGAGTCTTTTAACGAAGTGCTGCATGAATCGGAACAATTTCATCAGAAGCTGGAAGATTTCGAGCATACATTTTCTAATATTGGCCAGGTATCAGAACAATTTCAGACTGTAAAAGAAGAAATCGGCGATTCGGTAGCAAATGTGCAAAATGAGGTAGAGTCTTTAAAAGATCAGACCGTGCAGGTTGAATCGCATTTTGCGGAGATGGAACAGACGTTTCAGGTTTTTTTAGATTCTATCAAGCAGATCAAATCCTGTACCAATCAGATTAAGGCGATTGCGGATCAGACCAATATTTTAGCATTGAATGCTTCCATCGAGGCGGCACGCGCAGGAGAGCATGGAAAAGGTTTCGCGATTGTAGCCGTAGAGGTGAAAAATCTTGCGGATCAGATCAAAGATCTTGTGGCAGCGGTGGACGACAGCATTACGGATGTGGAAGGCGGTACAGACAGGCTGCATACAAGCATCAGTAATTCTCAGGATGCATTGAATGAAAATATATTAAAGGTGAACGATACCTATCAGATGTTTGATCATATAACACAGGCTGCAGAAGGCGCGACTACCGTACAGACAGAAATATCAAACGTTATTACAGATTCCAAGACGGCACTGCAAAGTGTGCATGATTTCTTTTTCCGCACAAAAAAGCAATATGAGGAAGTAGTAAAAAATATTGAACATGCAAACAGGCTGGGAACAACGAAAAGCGCGATGTTTGAAGACATGGACAATATGCTGTCCCAGATTCCGCCGATTGTAAAAGAACTGTCGTAGTGAAATGTTTTTTAGGCACTTATAAACAATTTCTTGCGCAAAATGGCAAAATTTTAATACTATGCAACACAATGTCAAAAGTGTTTCTTTTCTGGTTCATCCAGGTTAGGAGGGAATATGAATACAGTTTTGATCGTGATAGATATACAGAATGATTTTGTAGACGGCTCACTCGGCACAAAAGAGGCTGTGCAGGCGGCTGACCGGGCAGCGGAGGCAATTATGCGGTTTGACGGCAGTATCATCGTTACCATGGATACGCATGGACAGAATTATCTGGAAACGGCGGAAGGGAAAAAGCTGCCGGTTCTGCACTGTATCAGAATGACGAAGGGATGGCAGCTGAACGAAAAAATACAGTCGGCATTGACGCAAAAAGATTACCGTATCATTGAAAAAGGAACGTTTGGTTCTGTAGATCTTGTGACGGAGATTGGCAGAATGCTGGATGAGGACAAAGAACTGAAAGTCAGGCTGTTAGGGCTATGTACGGATATTTGTGTGGTGTCGAACGCGCTGCTTTTAAAAGCCCATTTTCCAGAGCTGTGCATAGAGGTAGACGCGAGTTGCTGTGCGGGTGTAACACCTGCTACACATCAGGCAGCATTGGAAACAATGAAGATGTGCCAGATAGAGGTATTAAACGCATAATTATAAAAATGGATCAATAGAACATGAAAATGTTTCCGGCAGAATCATTTATTTTGCGGAAACATTTTTTTATGGAAAAAATTCGAAAACGAAATTCGTCTGTTTAAAATTAGTTTATGGATATTTATGAAAAGTTCATCATAATTTGTTGAATATTTAGCAGATATTGCCAGACATATGGTATAATATTGGTACTTGTGTAATAGTTATAAAATTGGAGGAAGTAATCAATGAAGAAAACAGAAGAGTCTGATATACTTGGAGACGAACTGGCCGAGGGGCTGAGCACATTGCTGGATACGCCGGAAAAGGTCAGCCAGACAAGAAGATTTATGGATATGCTTGTAGGATATCGGGAACTGATGATGATGTATACCTGTGCATTAAAAGAAGTACGGACAAAATTCGAGGTATTGGATACCGAATTCAGTGTCCGTTATCAGCGTAATCCAATCAGTTCTGTGTCTACGCGTTTAAAGCACACAAACAGTATTATGGCAAAGCTGGACCGGTATGGATATGGGTTCTCGGTAGATAATATTGAGAAATATATACATGATGCTGCGGGAATCCGGATCATTTGTTCTTATATAGATGATATATATGGAATTGCAGATGCATTGCTAAACCAGGATGATATAACGCTTGTTACGAGAAAGGATTATA
This sequence comes from uncultured Eubacterium sp., assembly GCA_948468465.1. The sequence continues at coordinate 5,889 of CAOKJJ010000215.1, forward strand.
TTATTAATCCAAAGCCGAATGGTTACCGCAGCCTGCATTTAATCGTAGAAGTTCCTGTATATTTTGCGAATTTTAAAAAGAACATGAAAGTGGAAGTGCAGATTCGTACGATTGCGATGGATTTTTGGGCAAGTTTGGAACATCAGCTGAAATATAAGCAGAATATTCCCAATCAGCAGTCCATTGTACAGCAATTAAAGGAATGTGCAGATGTTATCGCGATGACGGACCAGAAGATGATTGGCATCCGCCAGCAGATCGAGGCAGTATCAGATGCCCCGACGGAAGAAGAAATTCTGCTGGAAAAATTAAGCCGGATGGATATGAATATTTAGCCAAGCATTACGTCTAACAGCATCATAACAGCGAACCCAAGCATGATTCCCATAGTAGCAGAATAAGGCTGGTTCTTTTGATTCTGCTGACATTCCGGGATGAGCTCGTGAACGGCTACTAAGATCATGGCGCCTGCGGCAAAAGAAAGCGCAAATGGCAAGATCGCTTCTACATAAACGACAAGCAAAGCGCCGGATAGCCCTGCAATTGGTTCAACGATACCGGAAGCCTGCCCCAAAAAGAAACTCTTTTTTCTGGAGCAGCCTTCTCTGCGCAGCGGAATGGATACAGCAGCGCCTTCCGGGAAGTTCTGCAGGCCGATGCCAAGGGCAATTGTAATAGCTCCCATCAGGCTTTCTGGTGTGTATTCTTTCCCCAATGCGCCGAAAGCAACGCCAACGGCCAGTCCTTCCGGTATGTTGTGGAGCGTGATGGAAAGGATGAGCATGATGATCCGATTCATGCGTTCATTTGCTTTTTCCAGGGTGTGATCAGAGGTCTTGCTTCGGGCATAAGAGACGGCTTTATCAGAAAGCCACATAAAAACCGCGCCGCAAAGAAAGCCCACGGTAGCGGTCAGATAGGCCGGAAGGCCATGCCTTGCCTCCGCACGTTCGATGGCTGGCTGGAGCAAAGACCAAAAGCTGGCGGCAATCATGACACCAGAAGCAAATCCGAGCATCAGATTCATCAGTCGGGCATTGGGAGACTTAAAAAATATGACAGTGGCAGCGCCTAATGCAGTTACAGACCATGTTCCGATGGTCGCTAAAAGCGCCAGAAAAACGACAGGATACATGTTGGAATCCCTTCTTTAAAGAAAGACTTACTATCAGTATATATGATTCTTGAAAAAATGCTCTTATTTTTCAGGAATATATGATAATTGAAAAAAGCTCTTATTTTTCATTACCAAAGGAATGCAATTGCTTAATCAGCAGGATTTTGATTTGAACTTTTTATTTTTTTCTCATAAACTAAAATTATGGCTTCTTTTTGCAAGTGCTGTTGTATTGTCTGTTTTTATTTTATTCTTATAAACTTCCGCTGAATTTTTCAATATCTTATCCTGTGGTTCTATGATAATACGGTATTCTGACATCTAAAGCTTCCGATATTGAGGAGCTTTGACTGTCGGAATATCAATATATTTATATTCACTATTAGGAACGGAAAACATACAATTAGGGGAAGACTTGAAAACTCAAACTTCGTACATAGATTTAGCTATGCACCTTGAAAATTCAATATCTGGCAGTTATTCAGTTGTCAATGTT
>CAOKJJ010000216.1 GCA_948468465.1 uncultured Eubacterium sp.
GTAATCTTGTTTTATTTCCACATACAGGACACAATATCCAATTTTCATTTTTGCTAATTTTCATTTCTTGCTTCCTTACTAAAAAAATATTTGTGTTATTTTTTCATAATGAACCTCTTTCTTTTATCAGATACATTATCCCAAAATAAGCATTAGACAATGTGTTTATACAATACGCTTCGTCATAAACCATTGCATTGTTGGCAAGCAGACTGGCTATTCCATGTGTTACTAAAACAATTTGAGAAAATATGCTATATGCCTGCCGCTCGTCTACATTTGCCTGTCTCCTTAGAATAGGAAATAAAGAATCAAAAATTTTCCCTGTAAGCCAATCAGAAAGGGAAACGCCCGTATAATAGTTTGAATGATACAAAAAGCGAAAAAGATTTTTTTCTTCTACGGCAAATTGAATATATCTCATACCCACTTCCAACATAGGGCGTTCGTATTTGCCGCTTAAATTTGTTACATAGTCAATATGAAATTCACTTGCTTTCTTATGTGCTGCAATTCGGACATCTTCAATCGTTTTAAAATGATATAAAACGGGCTGAGTTGAACAGCCGAGTTTTTGCGAAACTGTCCGGGCGGTTATGCTTTCTGCCCCCAGTTCTTTTGCAACTTCAAAAGCGGCTTCTATAATCATTTCTTTTGTGACTTTTGCGATTACAGGCATATTCTTACCTCTATTTATAATTTGAATTATATATAATTAAAGTTATGTATAACACAAATTATAAATCAAGGCAAGACATTTGTCAATCTCTTCTGCTAATCTTTCACCCAATTTTCAACTTTCCCCAAAACGGCATATCATAGAGAGCACTAAGAAGACATTCGAAAAGCCCGCGAAACGGAGGAAACGTAAGAAAAGCGCCGCCTCCGTTTTTGCGTAAGGTTGACAGCCCATTTAATTTGTTGTATTTTTGTATGCTCTTGTTAAGAGAAGATATCATAAACAATAAATGAAGTCTATGATATTTTTCCATAGCCAGCACTGACGTTTAAATTCTTACAAATAAAAATCCATTTTAGATATACTACTCCGACTCAAACTGCCCTATTTCTAATTCGAAGGCTACCAGACGAATAAACCCCGCCAGAAAAAAGTACATTGATAAAATGAGGCCTGCACAATCTAATCCATATTTCATATCTATACACTATAAAAATTTTAATATCAAGCACGCTCTAGATGACTTTTTATTATATTTTAACTGGATTCTCTACTCTCATAATCTTTATTATCATATGAACAACCCTCATACCACCCTATTTTTTCAAAAAAGCATACCATTGTATGACTGCCTTCCCACTCTTCAGATATTCTTCCTTTTTTATTTTCCAATTCTGCTTCTAATTAGCCTATATCCATATGTACAAAAATAATGGATAATAGTAGATTATCCGTCAGATTTTAAATTGGATAATCAGATATTATCCGTTACTTTTGCATCATATTGCTTAATGTACAGTTTATTATCTTTAAATATCTTTATCGACATATCTAGTATATTATACCATAAGTTCGACTACAATCAATACTTTTTTTACTTTATTTGAATATAAATTATTTCATTCAAAGTGACGTGCAGTATAGCTTATGTTTTATACCAGTTCCAGCACACAATAAAGCACCCTGCATCTTCCTCACCCAACATAATACTATTATTTTCTCACCTAATCAGAAAACCCTCATCATTTTGAATAACTTCCTTACGGCTCATCCGCAGCTATCGCATTTGGATAAATACGCTCCATCCTGTCATCATCAAAATACGCATCCATAGACTGCTCCCACTTCGCTTCCGCCTTCTTTCCATCCGCCCGTGCATCATAACGCACAAGCGCCAGCACCGACACACAAAGATTCACGGTCAAAAATAAGACTGCGGCCCCCGTCAGCGCCCATCTTGTTTTTTTCAACAGTATTTCAATCCATCGCGCCAGATGTGGATACAGCGTTTTAATCCATACAACGGCTGCAATTCCCCAGAAAAAACAATACAGCAGATTAATCCTGCCGCCCAGATTGAACGGGATATCACTGTAATCCCAGAAAACTTTCCCAAACACCAATTCTGTAAACACACTGCAGATATATTCATAAGCGCCGCCTAAAAACACGCCTGTCCAAAAAATAGAATGATCCTGCTTATCCCTGTCCTTATAAAGCAGCGCTGTCGCAAGCGCGATGGCAAGTCCCCAGACTACGCTGAACGGCCCCCAGACAAGGCTGCTTCTGCTCATCCATACGCCCGCCGTCAATCTGCAAAAGACCGTTTCTACAAGATCTCCTAAAAAAGCTCCTATCAAAAACAGCCAAAACAGCTGCACAAGGCTGCACTTTTCTTCCTCTTCATCATCTTCCTGCTCCTGCAGCATGGAAGGATACGATCTGACAAACCGTTCTTCAATGTGCCCCGAAAGCTTCGCTGTCAGGCGGTACGTCCACTTTTGCAGCGTACGGTTCCATCTGAACAGGCGCGGCAGTTTTTCTTCCATATGATAAACGGATATGACAGAACCCATCAGATCCAGCCATCCGTACAGTACAAGTCCCCAGACAGCTGTCTTTGCAGCAGCCTCTGGCAGCAAATCATACAAACCAAGTACGAGGGCATTTCCATATCGTACCGCAAAAAATCCGATCGCACCCCAGAGCAGAGAATACTGTGGACAAATATATCCGTCAAAATTCCACTTCTTACCTGAATAATCCCACCATTTTTTTCGTTTCATCCGTGCAAGCAGCTTCCCGGCATACCATTCCACTGCCGTAGACACAACCGTGCATCCTAAAAACAAAAAAAACGTATCTTGCTGCAAATCCTGTAAAAAAACCGTCAGCAGCACTCCTGTAAATCCATAAATAAAGCAGAACGGTCCGGATACAAATCCCCTGTTTTTAAAATTTTTTTCTTTGTATGTAGCTACTGCCGTCTCCCCAAGCCAAGCCAAAAAAGAATAGGCAAAAAACAGCACCGCCATTTCATAAAACGTATATTCCATATGTATTCTTTAACTTCCTTCCTTTGTTTATTTGTAAATTATTTTATCCTATACAGTAACTGTACAGTCAATAGAAAAATAAATTTTACACAAAAAAGCTGAACAATTCTGTCAACTGTTCAGCCTTATCATTTAAATCTGTTTTTATTTCATTACTCTACCAAATCCAACAGTTTGCCTGCTTCATCTGCCATATGTTCCGAAACTGCCTTGCTGTTTTTAGAAATCTCGACATTTTTCTCTACTACATTTGCTATAACATTTAATCCTTCCACAACCTGCTTCACAGTATCCGCATTTTGCGATACCATCGTTGTGATTTCTTTTACGCTGCGACTCGCTTCTTCAATTTCAGTAATAACGTTCTCAAACTCTTCCGCAGTTTTTTTCGTAATCAGACGGCCTTCTTCCACAGCCTGAATGGAATTTGTAATCAATTCGCCTGTTTGTTTCGCCGCCTGCGCACTCCTTGCCGCAAGATCGCCTACCTGCGTAGCAACGACTGCAAAACCTTTTCCTGCTTCACCCACTCGTGCCGCTTCAATCGACGCATTCAGCGAAAGCATATTCGTCTGCTGCGCAATCGAGTCAATCTCTCCGATAATCTTTTCTATCTCCGCCGACATGTCGCTGATTTTTTCAATGGCACCTTCCAATGTCTGCATCTGCTGCCCTGTCATCTCTATCTTCTGCGCTGCAGCCAAAGCCGCTCCCGCCGCTTTTTTAGATACATCCGCACTTTCATTCAGCTCATGCACCAGACGATCCATAACCTGTTCCAGATCTTTCACCGCCTGTTCCTGCTCGTTCGTCCCGCTGTGAATGGCATCTGCCGTCGACAGCGTTTCCTGTGACACGCCGTCCAGATTGGAGCAGACCTTTTTAATATTTTCGATCAGGCTTGAATTATTTGCCATATCTTCTTTCTGCTGTACAATCAGCTCTTCATTTTCCTTCATATTCTGGCAAATAGACTCTACCATCTTGTTTACACTGCTGCTAAGCAAAGAAAACTCCGGTGTTCCCTGCTCGTCGACTACAATCCCAAAATCTCCTTCTGAAATTTTCTTTACCGAAGTCGTAATATTCTGCATCCCGCTGACAATCTTTTTATCCAGCATCTTATTAATAATAAACAGCAGTACTGAAAAAATCACAAAAATACTCAAAGCCATAATTACTGTCTGTCTGATCTGGTCACTATAGTATTCACCATTTGGCATAAATGTGCCAATATACATGCCATCGTATTCCTGCGAAACATATTTTCCCTTCGTGCCGTTAAATTTAGCGGAACCTTTTCCCGCTTCCATCGGAATACCCGCTTCCTGCGCCGAAGCTCCAATCAATGACTCTTCCGGATATGCGAGAATATCACCCGAAGAACTGTCTACCGCATATACAAAGCCTTTGTCGCCAAAATCAATCCCACGAAGCACCACGTCTATTTGTGTGCCTTTCAGCATATTTTCCAGCACTTCCGGGCGAATGCCGACCTGCACCAGTCCAGGTGCATCCTTTCTGGCCACGCCAATATACTGCATCACAATTCCAGCAGCCGCATTCACCGTAGGCTCCTGCACAAGCTCTATCGACGGATCATCCGCAATCGGCATGAAAGCTGCCGACTGCTCTCCGCTGTTCATGTCAAATCCTATGTAATCTTCAATCGTGCTATGTGTAATAATTCCTTCTTTATCTATTACATGCAGCTCTTCCACCATCAGCCGGTCTTTCACTTCTTCCATTCTGGCCATATCTTCCAAAATGCTTTCATCTTCCGCAAGCAAATCCGCGAACGCTCTTGTTTTCGCCAGATTGTTTTCGCCCAGTGCTTCTGTCAGCTGTGCGATATTTTCATCGTTTGTCTGCAGACTCTCTTTTACAGTTTCCAGTCTTTCATTGCTGCTTTCCGTATGCGTCTGCTCCATGACAACCATCTGAAGCAGGGCTACGATTGCAATATTGATTAATAATGCTGCCGCCATACAAATGCAAAGACTTCTGGTAAATATTTTTTTCATCGTTCGCTTCCCTCGGTTTCTTAATAATGTGTGTAAAATCTCATGCTGTCACAATTATAACATTTCGTGTACTGTGATTCAAGGCAAACTGACGATTTTATCCAATTTCTTGTAACAGTTGAATCATGTTCTCACGGAACGCGCAGCTAATGCGCGTTCCTGACCCGTGAAAAGTAACAACAGTTCAGATAACCCTTGAACTGTTACAATTTCTTTCTGTTCCCGGAATCATGTCCTTATGAAATTATTTTATCCAATCAGCACTTCTTTCCCCCGAAAAGCGAATCCGTATTTGCGAATCCTCTCTTTCGGAATTCCTTTTGCAATGAGCGCAGCCTCATAATTCTTTTCCTCTATCTGTCTGAGCGCCGCATATACCGTATCTGAGAGCTCTTTTTCCTCTTCCGTCTCCTGTACTTTAAATTCCAGAATCATGGCGTCGTCTTTCAAGTCTCTTGGCTCCAGCATGACGTCATAACGTCCAAAACCACTCTCCCTGTTGGAAGTAAGCACATATTTTTTCCGAAGCGTCACCAAAAGCCCTAAAACAAAGCCGTGATAAAAACGCTCCGGTTCTTCTCTGGAAGGATCCCTTCCTGTATCAAAATAACTGAATGTTTCCATGGTGACCCGATTCATATAGAAATTCATATTTTTTATGTTTCCCTCCCACAGGGCCCGGATAAATTCGTCATAATCATATATATCCTTCTGGAACCATCCGGCCACCATCCGATGGAACATAATCTCTACCTCCAGATTTGTGATTCCCAGCTCATACCGTGGAGTCAGACACCTCCATTCTTCATCTGAAAGTTCCCGATAGCCGAACACCCTCAGATACCCACTGGCAAGCAAAAGGCTCCAGACCGCGGTTTCATTTTCACTCATCTGACCGTATACAAACTGTTCATCAATAGATACCTGCAAATGCTCCCCGGAAAGAAGCTTTTCGAAATTTTGTTTCATATAGCGATTGCCTTCTTTCAGCAGCTTTCCCACCAGACTGTTAGAACTCGTATTGGCCCAGTAAAGTCCTAACTTTTTTTCATCCAGATAATTTACGATAGACCATGGATTATAAATATCCGGCCGCTTGCCGAATGTAAATCCGTCATACCATCTTTTTACATCTTTTTTCTGATCAGACAAGCCAAATTCATCCAAAGCTGTAAAAACTTCTTCCTCCGTAAATCCAAAGCTGTCCTCATATTTTTCCGCAATTGTCGTCACCACCCTCAGATTATTCAAATCTGAAAAAATTGATTCCTTGCTGACCCTCGTAATGCCCGATAAAGCGGGGCACGCTGTCCCGGTCATAAGCGCCCGCTCCAGATAAGGATTTGTCTTAAATGCTGCGTTGAATAAGTTCCGGATAAATGCCGTAAATTCCTCCCAGCAGCCGTTCACATAAGCTTCCTGCATAGGCGTATCATACTCGTCCAGCAGGATAATCACTTTTTTCCCATAATAACGGGATAAATACAAAGACATCTGATGAAGAGCCATGAAGGCATGAACATCATCCATTCCTAAAGACACTTCTTTAAAAAATTCAGTCTCTCTTTCATCCAAAATATCTGCGTCCAGCAGAAAACGATTTTCCGAATACAGCATCGTCAAAATCTGGCAGATCTGTCCCCGCATGGTAGTATAATCCCTCGCCTTGACATTGGAAAAAGAAAGGCTGATCACCGGCCAGCTTCCCTGAAGTTCCCGGAACTTCTGACTCTCCCAGATCTTAAGTCCCTCAAACAGCTCTCCCCGATTCGCATACTTCACGGAAAAGAAGCATTCTGTCATGCTCATGTTCAGCGTCTTGCCAAAACGCCTGGGACGGGTAATCAGGGTAACATCATCATCCGCATCCCACCACTCCTGAATAAAGCCGGTCTTGTCCACATAAAAATTATTTTTCATCCGCAGTTTTTCAAAATCCTGATGACCGATTCCTACTGTTCTGGCCATGTTCATCCCCTCCTTACATGTCTTATTTTAATCTGATGCCAAATAAGCGCCTGTTATAATGTAATTTGTAAATTGGAGCAGATCTGTTACTATACATACAGATCTGCTCCTATTTTGTATCGTACTCACGATTTACCGTTCACAAAATCATTCCCATTTTTTATACTATCTTAAACAAATGCCAGCTCTCTTCAAGCATATACAACGGTAGGTAATTGCGAAATTCTGAACCCCTTATAAATAAAGGATTTTACTTAAAATGTGTAATTTTTTAAATACAGGGTGGAGTGAACAATTACACAATATTTATAATAAATCCTTTTGTGAAGTTGTTTACGACTATAAATAAGCAAATCTAAATTTTTACCAAAGTTGTCTAAAATTGCACATAACTAAAGACATCACGCCTCTGTGGGTGTATACTGTATCTGCCAAGA
>CAOKJJ010000217.1 GCA_948468465.1 uncultured Eubacterium sp.
TTTTATGGTTGCCGTTATGGTCATTATCATCATTGTTTCTATTATTATAGCTTTGCGAATTTCCAAAATGGTTGCCAGAATGTTTGCTGACCCGATTATAAATATCCAAAAAGCAACTTCCGAGTTGGAACATGGAAATCTGGATGTTCACGTAGAAAAACTGTATCCGGATGAAATCGGTGAAATGACGGATTCCTTTAATACAGCTATCGGCCTGCTGAAACAATATGTTTCAGAATTAAGCAGAGTTCTCGGGGAAATGGCCGGCGGCAACTTTAACGTATCCACTGATGTAGATTTCCGTGGTGAGTTTTTAAAGCTGAATGACGCAATAGATACCATTACCACATCCTTAAGCAACACACTTGGAAACATTCACGAATCATCGAATCAGGTTTCCCTTGGAGCCAGCCAGATGGCAGAAAGCGCACAGGCGCTTGCCGAAGGCGCCACAGACCAGGCCGCATCGGTACAGGAACTGACTGCAACAATTCAGGATGTTACAGAAGCCGTTATACACAGTTCAGAAAAAGCGATCCAATCTCATAAAGATGCAGAAGCCTTCCGTCAGGATGCAGAGGAAAGCAACGAAAATATCCAACTGTTAAATCAGGCAATGGAACGAATTAACGATACTTCCAGGGAAATTGCCAATATTATTTCCGCCATTGAAGATATCGCTTCCCAGACAAACCTGCTGTCTCTGAACGCGTCTATCGAAGCCGCAAGAGCCGGAGAAGCCGGAAAAGGTTTTGCTGTAGTGGCAGACCAGATCGGCAAGCTTGCCTCAGACAGCGCAGCTTCTGCGGTAGATACCAAGAATTTGATTGAAAATTCCCTGGTTGAGATTGAAAAAGGAAATGAGATCGTATCAAAAGCAACCATCGCGATTGAATCCGTAATCAAAGGCATTACCTCGCTGGCTGCATCTACAAATGAAATCAGTGAATTGTCAGAAACACAGGCAGACGCTATGAAACAGCTGGAATCTGGTATCGAACAAATTTCAGAAGTAATCCAGAACAATTCGGCAGCTGCCCAGGAGTCTTCTGCTACCAGTGAAGAGTTATCCGCACAGTCAGAAGCTTTGGAACAGCTTGTGGGCCAATTTACATTAAAATAAACACTTTAAAATAAACACTTTAAAATAAATACTTCATAAATAAAATTGTTATACAATACACACTGCCTTATGCAGTATATATTCGCTGAAATGCACATTAAAAATAGCCTCTGCATGCACAGGGGCTATTTTTTATTGTCGTACATTCATTTTTAAGCAAAAACCCTTTATGTAAATAAGCACTATGCAAAAAATTTTTCCTATAGGGGTTGGACTATATGGAGTAAATGCTAATAAAAGCTTAATTTTGCACAGTGCTTAAAGTTACTTGCATTTTATTGTACTATACGATTCTTATGCACGTCAATACCTTTTTACAAAAAATGGGAATATTATTGTTTGTACACGCGCTACTTATCTTGGCTCAATTTCGAAGGTTTTATCAAACACATGATTTTTACTATGCTCCTTACCAATATTGGTTTCGCGGCAGTCACGCATGCAAAGGTTGAGCCAAGGGTTTTTCTTAACTAATAACGTCAAAACAAGTGTAACTGCTGCCGTTTCCATTAAATTTTCAGAGACATAAACGGAACCCTGCAGCCATCTAAAACCATTTTTTAACATGTGCTTCTTAATCACTTCGTAAGCATTATTCCAGCTTTCTCCTGGATAATATTTTTGCAATGCTTTAGTATCTAAATCAAAAGTAATTTGTTTTCTGCTATTATCCATATTCTAGTAACCTAGCCTTTTAGTATAAACCTTGAGCACATCACAATTCTCTCTTGGGTCATCGTCAAGCCATTGCCAAGAATCGAGTTGCGCCAGAACTCCATTAGTAAAACCAAATTCCGCTGTCCCTAAATCTAAACATCCATATTTATCTTCTCCGCCTTCAAAAACCAGCTTATGTGAATCCGTACTCGAATTCTCCACTTTTCCGGCCCGATTGTCAAATGCCTTCTCTGCAGTTTCTCGTAATTTCCGTAACGCCTCACCACTAATACTTTTCTTAATCTCAATAATTGAACTATACATAATTTATTCCTCCAAAACTCGTATTAAATTTTGTTTCTTCTTGCTATAAATTATATAGGATTTTAGAACTAAAAGCAATGCTAGAATACTTTTGTAACCATGGCTGGATGCACTGCAGATTTGCATTTTTCCTGCGTCAGGCGTATTTGAGCAGGTCGCACATGCGGAATCCTTGTGCTGATAAACGGAGTAAGGCTTCTTTTGCCTGGTCGAATTTTTGGAATAAATACATTTTTTCAAGCGGGTTTGCATATACTTTCCAGTATCCGGCATATATGCAGTTTTTGCCTTTATTGGCAATGAATCCTTCCACATCTTCTGGCGGATATCCCAGGAATAATCCCATTTCGTGCGGAAATTCTGTTTTCCTTTGCATATAGTCCTGATATCTTGCAGCGAATGTTTTAAGTAAATTTTGCAATGCTGCATTCGCATAACCCTGTTGATACAGAATTTTTCTGACGTTTGGACTGTTTATAAAATCGTCGAGCAATGGATGCGCATACAGCAGCACTGTCATTTTCGTGTGGCATTCATATAGCAGAAAGCTGCTGAACCTTGTTTCTTTTAAAAGCTTATTTAACGTATCTGCCTGGGTTTTGTCTGTGATCAGCAGATTGGATGGTTTAAGTCCTGCGATGAATGGTGCGCATCGAAGTGCCAGCTGTGCGTCCAGTGAGCGGATATCTGTTTTTTTGATGATTTCAAGCGCTTCTTTTGTCATATGCCCTCGTTTCACGGATTTTTAGTATTTATGCCTTTGATCCGTTTTTTCTGTTAGTCTGCGCTGAAATATCCCTTTCATGCTGGAAGGTTCTGTCTGTGCATCAAAAAAACTGTTGTACATTTGCACAGCAGTTTTTTGTAAGATAAATTTTCAAATCCAGATTTAAATATTCTCTATTTGCCAATCAATTGGCTCTATGCCATGTTCTTCCAAAAATGCGTTTGCCTGACTGAAATGCCTGCAGCCGAAAAATCCACGGAATGCTGACAGCGGGCTCGGATGAGGCGCTTTTAAAATCAGATGATCCGGATTTTTCAGCATTGGGATCTTGTTCTGTGCCGGTCTGCCCCAGAGCATATAGACAATTGGACGATTCTGGTCGTTGACGGCACGGATAACCGCATCTGTAAACTGTTCCCAGCCTTTTCCCTGGTGTGAATTGGGCTGATGCGCGCGAACCGTGAGTACGGTATTTAGCATCAGCACGCCCTGCTTTGCCCATTTTTCCAAAAATCCGTTGTTTGGTATATAGCATCCCAGATCGTCGGACAGTTCTTTGTATATATTCTGCAGCGAAGGCGGAATTTCTTTTTGATCCGGCAGCACGGAAAAGCTCAGTCCATGTGCCTGGTGTTCTCCATGATATGGATCCTGTCCCAGGATCAGCACTTTTACCTCTGATAAAGGCGTTAAATGCAGCGCGTTAAAAATATCCTCAGACGGCGGATATATTACATGTGTACTGTATTCTTCTTTTACAAACTGATACAGCGCTTTATAATATGGCTTGCCGAACTCTGCCTGCATCGCCGGCTGCCAGTCGTTAGCTATCATTCCCATTGTTATGCGTCCTCTTTTGTCTTATTTTCAGATGAAGATCTGCTGTTCGGATGATCTGCCGTTCAGATGAAGATCTGCTGTTCAGATCATCACCTGCGTACAGAAACACCGCGTTTTGCAAGATCTTCTTTTAAATCCATAATCTCCAGTTCCTTATAATGAAACAATGATGCTGCCAGTGCAGCGTCTGCTTTGCCTTTTGTAAGCGCTTCGTAAAAATGTTCTTTTGTGCCTGCACCGCCGGATGCAATGACTGGAATGGAGACACTTTCTGCAATCGTCCTTGTCAGAGGAATGTCATATCCTGCTTTTGTGCCGTCGCAGTCCATGCTGGTAAGCAGAATCTCTCCGGCGCCAAGACGGTCTGCCTGAACGGCCCATTCTACCGCGTCTATGCCTGTATCTATGCGTCCGCCGTTTTTATAGACATTCCAGCCGCTGCCGTCTGCCCTGCGTTTGGCGTCAATCGCCACCACAACGCATTGGCTGCCGAACTTATCGGCTGCGTCTGCAATTAAACGCGGATGGCTTACCGCAGCGGAATTAACTGATATTTTATCTGCCCCTTCCCGCAAAAGCGCTTTGAAATCATCTGCCGTACGGATGCCGCCGCCTACTGTAAACGGAATAAAAACACGTTCCGCCACTCTGCGTACCATGTCTGCTACGGTAGCGCGATTGTCCGATGAGGCTGTAATGTCTAAAAAGACGACCTCGTCGGCGCCCGCCGCATCATATGCAGCCGCAATCTCAACCGGATCCCCGGCATCTTTCAGATCTACGAAATTCACGCCTTTGACTACGCGTCCGTCTTTGACATCCAGACAGGGGATAATTCTTTTTGTAAACATATAGGATTCCTCTCTTTACTGAGTAAGTGACACAAAGTTTTTTAAAATCCCAAGCCCTGTCGTACTGCTCTTTTCAGGATGAAACTGACAGGCAAACACATTCTGCCATTCCACGGATGCATGGATCGTCACGCCGTATTCCGTCGTTGCTTTTACGATCTGCTCGTCCTTTGCCTTAAGATAATAGGAATGGACAAAGTATACATAGGACTGGTCTTTGATGCCGAAAAACAGTTTCCCCTGGCCATGCATCGTCAGGCTGTTCCATCCGATATGCGGGATTTTCAGGCCGTCTGCCTCCGGAATTTTCACAATGCGGCCCTGCAGAATGCCCAGTCCTTCCACACCCATGCTTTCGTCACTGCCTTCAAATAAAAGCTGAAGGCCAAGGCAAATGCCTAAAAAAGGGATTTTGCGTGCGACTGCTTCTCTGATCACCTGATCGAGTTCGTATTTTTTCAACTGCTGCATCGCAGTGCCAAAGGAACCGACGCCTGGAAGCACAATCCGGTCCGCACGCAGTATCGTTTGAAAGTCTCTTGTGGCAACGGCTTCTTCACCCAGGCTTTCAAACGCTTTCTGCACGCTTTTTAAATTACCTGCATCATAATCAATGATCGCGACCATTTTTTTCTTCTCCGTCTGATTTTTTTCCTTCTGATTTTTTCCATCTAATTTTTTTCATCTAATTTTCGTCTAATATTCCAGTCCCAGCTTATCCAGGATTTTTTGCAGCTCCAGCGTATATTCACTGCGCTTTTTAATTTTATACAGTTTCTTTGCTTTATGTTTCGTCACATCAAACTGCTCTTTTAATAGCAGGTCAAATTGATCCTGCATCTTCGTCATTTCGTCAGAAACATTCCATTCTTCTGCGTCTGCGGAATGAAGATTGCATCGGTTGTAGCCTCTGACCAGACAGTCAAGTGCCATTTCATACTGTTTTTGTTCCATCAAAGCGGCATATGCTTCCATCTCTGTCTGTATTCCAGCCAGCGTGGACGCCGCCTGCATCAGTTCTTCATCTGTCTTGCGGACTTTGATCCCCTGAAGCATGCGGTATGCCGTAACATAATCACCGCTTTCAAACGCTTCTTTCGATTCCTTTACCGGTACGGTATAGCTGACAAGCGACGTGCCTAAGAGCACAAGTACAAGCAGCGACAGCGCCAGTATCCACATCATGGCAACCGGAACCTTTGGCAGCGGCGGCTCCTTTGGCATTTTGTTCTTTTGCTTTGGCTTTTTTTCTTTCTTTGGTTTTGCAGCCTTTTTGGCTGCTTTTTCTGCTTTTGCCGCTTCTTTTTCCTGTTTCTTTTGCTCTGCTGCTTCTTTCTTCTGCTGCTTTTTTAATTCCTTCTCCTGTTGTTTCTTTTCTTTTAACGCTTTTTGGTCTTTCTCTTCATCCTTGCCTAACGCGGCTTTTGCCGCTTCATACTCGGCTGCCGCTTCCGGATCCAGTTCAGCCGGCGTTCCAAACAGCACACGGGAAAGCTTTCCAAAAAAACCGTTTTTGTTTCTTTCCTTTTTCTTCTTATCACCGGAATCATCTTCACCCAGAGATGACTCGTCAAAAGCAAAATCCGGCCCCATCGGAAGCGGGTTATCCTGCCCCTCCATCGGCTGTGTCTGATTAGCGTCTTCATCGGCGTCCAGCAGCTTATCGATCTCAGACAGCGCCTCATCATCAGATGCATTTAAAATTTCCGTCAGGCTGTCATCCACATCTGGCGGCGGTGCGGACGCTCCTGAGCTTTCCTCAGGCGGCTGTGATATTCCATTCTCCAATTCCTGTAAAATAGTATCGGCATCTCCAAATTCGCCAAAAATATCTTCCAGGCCTTCCATTCCTTTTGGCACTTCCATAGATTTGTCCTGTTCATTTGCCATCTGTGAAAACACATCCTCTCCGGTATCTGGATTTGGCGGTTCCATAGACACTGTCTGTGGTTCCTGGTCAAATGCCACTGTGGCAGGTTCTTCGGGCATAGCCATTGTTGCAGAATCCTGCATAAAATCAGTTTCCGGCGGCTGATACGCGTCGTTTCCCGCATCTTCTTTGAAAAAGTCTTCCAAATCCGCATCCAGCCTGGTCATATCATCCAAATCTTCTGTTTCCGGAAGCATACCATCTGTGTTCACAACTCCGGCATGGTTAACATCCGCGTCAGCTTCCCCGTTCAGCTCCCGTTCAAATTCAGAAAGGAAATCATCATCTGTTTTTCCTCTGTTTATTTCATCTTCAAATTCACGCAGAAAATTTTCTTCCCGAATCTCGTCCAGCGCACTCTGCGTTTTTGACGGAAGATCGTTTTGTGTCTGATAAGATTCTTTTAAAGATTCCCTGTTCTGCTCGAAATCATTGTCAAACTCATTTAATGTGTCTGTAACCGAAGTCAGCAGATTGTCCAGATAATCTTCACTTCTGCTCATGGCAAACCTCTCCTTTTGTTATTCTTACGTAACAGTTCAGATAACCCTTGAACTGTTACATTCTTACTAATACTAAGCACGAAAAGTGAGAGTGCCGTAATTACCCTCACCCACGGCCGCTCTCACTCTTTCACGAAATCGTAAGCTCTACGATCTGATTTTTTTATCAATCAGACCATCTATTGCTTCTACCAAGGAACCAATCTCCGGCTTGGTAAGCTGTGCATCCGCACCAAGCGCCTCCCCTTTTCTTCTCATTTCATCATTTACAAGTGACGAGAAAATAATTAACGGAATTTGTTTTAATACATCGTCTGTTTTCGCCAATTTTGTCAGACGATGGCCATCCATAATCGGCATTTCGATATCTGTAATGATACAGTGTACTTTTTCAAATA
>CAOKJJ010000218.1 GCA_948468465.1 uncultured Eubacterium sp.
CGGACGCATCGCAAAACAGCTTTATCCAGGCGCAGACATTAAAATAACAGGTTTTGAAAAAACATCTTATCCGAATGATTTTTTTGATATAGCCGTGGGCAACGTGCCTTTCGGCCAGTACCGTGTGGCGGACAGGCAGTATGACAGACTCGGCTTCCCTGTACATGAATATTTTTTTGCCAAAGCATTGGACCAGGTGCGCCCCGGCGGCGTGGTCGCATTTATTACAAGCAGATGGGTGATGGACAAGAAGACCACGGAAACAAGGAAATACCTTGCACAGAGGGCAGAGCTGCTCGGCGCGGTCAGGCTTCCGAATAATGCATTTAAAGACAACGCAGGCACGGAAGTCACCGCGGATATCCTGTTTTTCCAGAAGCTGGACCGCATGGCTGTAAAGGAGCCGGAGTGGGTGCAGCTTGCTGAAAACGCGGACGGCATATCCATGAACCGGTATTTTGTGTACCATCCGGAGATGGTCACAGGCAGGATGGAAATGGTGTCCGGGCCTTACGGCATGGAAAGCACGTGCCAGCCGGACACGTCCAGGCCGTTTGAGGAACAGCTGAAAGCGGCAGTTTCGCATATCAGAGGCAGCATCCGCATGATGGAGCTGTCAGATATGGAAGCGGCCGCGGAAAGAATCCCCGCTGACCCGGACGTGAAAAATTACAGCTTTACGGTTGTGGATGGCGGCGTGTATTACCGTGAAAACTCCATTATGACACCCGCAGATGTGCCGGAAACAACGGAAAAAAGGATCAGGGGCATGGTCCAGATCCGCGACTGCACGCAGGAGCTGATCCGCCTGCAGATGAACGAATGCCCGGACAGCGCCATAAAGGAAAAACAGGCGGAATTAAACACACTGTATGATAATTTTACAAAGTCCTTCGGCCTGCTCAGTTCCACGGGCAACAAACGGGCATTCAGCCAGGACGCCTCCTACTGCCTGCTCTGTTCCCTGGAAAAGCTGGATGATGAGGGGAATTTTAAAGGGAAGGCAGATATGTTTTTCAAACGAACGATCAAAAGGGCGGAGCCCGTCACAAGCGTCGGCACCGCAGCGGAGGCGCTTGCAGTGTCGCTGGCGGAAAAAGCGGGCATTGACCTGGAATATATGGCGGCGCTCTGCGGGAAAGATACCGGTGAGGTTACAAAAGAGCTTTCCGGCGTCATCTTCCAGAACCCGGTTACAGGGATGTGGGAAACTGCCGGGGAGTATTTAAGCGGAAACGTGCGTGAAAAACTGAAAACGGCGGAAATATATGCAGAAAGCCGTCAGGAATATGCCGTAAACGTGCAGGCACTCAGGCAGGTGCAGCCGAAAGACCTGGAAGCGGGCGAGATCGACGTGCGCATCGGCGCCACCTGGATCGAACCCCGGTATATCGATGATTTTATGCGTGAAGTGATCCAGACACCCGGATACATGATTGAAAACGGGAGGATAAAAACAAGGTTTTTTGCCATGACCGGGAAGTGGGGCATTGAGGGGAAGAGCGCCGACAGCGGGAACGTGACAGCCAGTGTGGCCTACGGCACGGGCAGGGCAGATGCCTATAAAATACTGGAGGATTCGCTCAACTTAAAAGATGTCAGGGTTTATGACCTGGTAACGGATGACGAAGGCCGGGAGAAGCGCGTCCTGAACAAAAAAGAGACCATGCTCGCCACGCAGAAGCAGGAGGCGCTGCGGGAGGCTTTCCGTAACTGGGTCTTTGAGGACCAGCAGCGCAGGCAGGAGCTGTGCGGGAAATACAACCGCCTGTTCAATTCCACCAGGCCGCGGGAATATGACGGCTCCCACCTGAAATTCCCCGGCATGACGCCGGACATTGAGCTGCGCCCGCACCAGTTAAATGCCATCGCGCATCAGCTTTACGGCGCAAACACCCTGCTTGCGCATTGTGTAGGGGCCGGGAAAACATTTGAGATGATCGCGGCGGCAATGGAATCCCGCAGGCTCGGCATCAGCCAGAAGTGCATGTTTGTAGTCCCGAACCACCTCACAGGCCAGTGGGCGGCGGACTTCCTGCGCCTGTACCCCGGCGCAAACATCCTTGCAGCCACAAAAAAGGACTTTGAGACGTCAAACCGGAAAAAATTCTGTTCCAGGATAGCCACCGGGGAGTATGATGCGGTCATTATCGGCCACAGCCAGTTTGCAATGATCCCGCTTTCAGCGGAGCGGCAGGCCGCGATGATCGAGCGTCAGATCGATGAGATCGAGGCATCCATCATAGAAGCAAAAGCGGAAAAAGGCGAGCGGTATACCATCAAGCAGATGGAGGCGACAAAAAAATCACTGAATGCAAGGCTGGAACGTCTGAATGATGCAGAAAGGAAAGACAATGTCGTGACATTTGAGCAGCTTGGCGTTGACAGGCTGTTTGTAGACGAAAGCCATAGCTTTAAAAACCTTTTTTTGTATACTAAAATGCGCAATGTTGCCGGGATCGCGCAGTCAGAGGCGCAGAAATCTTCCGATATGTTTGCAAAGTGCCAGTACATGGATGAACTGACAGGCGGGAAAGGGATCACATTCGCAACAGGGACCCCCATCAGCAACAGCATGACGGAGATGTATACGAATATGCGCTATCTGCAGTATGATACCTTACAGCGGCTTGGCTTCGGCCAGTTTGACGCATGGGCGTCCACGTTTGGCGAGACCGTCACAGCCGTGGAGCTGGCGCCGGAGGGGACAGGGTACCGTGCCAAAACAAGGTTTTCTAAATTTTACAACCTGCCGGAGCTGATGTCAATATTTAAAGAGTGTGCAGACATCCAGACCGCGGATATGCTGAAGCTCCCCGTCCCGGAGGCGCAGTATGAAAATGTAGTCCTCAAACCAAGTGAACACCAGAAAGAGATCGTACAGTCGCTTGCAGAGCGGGCGGAGGTAGTCCGCAGCGGCCTTGTGGAGCCGTCAGAAGATAACATGCTTAAAATTACAAATGACGGCAGAAAGCTCGCGCTGGACCAGCGGCTGGTCAATGACATGCTCCCGGACAATGAAAACTCAAAGGCGGCTGCCTGTGTGGAAAACGCCTATAAGATCTGGGAAAGCACAAAAGAGCGGAAATCTGCACAGATGATCTTTTGCGACCTGTCCACGCCAAAAGGGGACGGCACGTTCAATGTATATGAGGATATCCGTGACAGGCTGGTAAAAAAGGGCGTCCCGGAGGGGGAGATCGCTTTCATACATTCGGCAAATACGGATGCAAGAAAATCGGAGCTGTTCGCAAAAGTAAGGAGCGGGCAGGTCCGGTTTTTATTAGGTTCCACACAGAAAATGGGCGCTGGGACCAACGTCCAGGACCGGCTGATTGCCCTCCATCATCTGGACATACCATGGCGCCCGGCTGATTTTGAACAGCAGGAGGGTCGTATCTTGCGCCAGGGGAACGAAAACAAAAAAGTATTTATCTTCCGCTATATAACGGAACAGACATTTGATTCGTACTCCTGGCAGCTCATCGAAAACAAGCAGAAATTCATCAGCCAGGTCATGACGGGCAAAAGTCCGGTGCGTTCCTGCGAGGATATCGATGAATCCGTCCTTTCCTACGCGGAAGTGAAGGCCCTTGCTACTGGAAATCCGCACATAAAAGAAAAAATGACACTTGACATTGAAGTGGCAAAATTAAAAATGCTGAAAGCCAGTTATTCCAGCCAGAAATACCAGATGCAGGATAACATTGCAGTGAAATACCCAGAAAGGATAGCAGTTTTGGAAGAAAAGATCAAGGGTTTTCTTGCAGATATCCAGATATATATGCAGAACAGGCCCCCAGACCGTGAGACATTTTCCATGACGGTTGGGAATACGTCCTATCACACCAGGAAAGAAGCCGGCACTGCCCTGATAGAGATGTGCCGGCAGGCCGGCAGTTATGAGGCGGCTGTTATCGGGGAGTACATGGGGTTCCAGATAACAGCGTCACAGCAGTTCTTTTCTACAAAGTGCCTGATCCATATGAAAGGACATGCGGACCACAGTTCGGAGGCAAGTTCTGATCCGTTTGGTATAATCCAGCGCATGGACAATGTGCTGGAAGCCATGCCGGTAGAACTGGAGAAGCTGCAGAGGGACCTGGAGAACGTGCAGCAGCAGCTTGAAACAGCACGGCTGGAAGTGGCAAAGCCTTTTGAAAAAGAGCAGGAGCTGGCGGAGAAATCGGCGCGTCTTGCTGAGCTAAATTCCCTGCTGGATATGGATAAAACAGATCAAAATGAGGAGGCAGGCCAGCCGGGGAATGCCGGGGAGCAGGGGGCTCCGGAAAGCTGCCAGCCGGATACATCGATACAGATGCAGCGTTCCCCAAATGCGGCTGAAAAACAGGGAAAAACACCGCGGCCTGCAGACGGAGGGAAAGGGACGCCCGGATCCATGCAGGTACGTACATCCGTAAGGGAAAAACTTGCAGCAATTAGGGAACGGCGGGCAGCGGAACAGTCACAGAACCGGGTGCAAAAGCCGCAGATAAAGAAAGACAGGGCGGCAGCCCTGTGAAGAAGCGCCTGGATCCGTATGCGTGTCCGCTGTTTCTATGGAGCAGCAGGCTGGATGGGCTGGAAAACAGCCTGTCCGGCCTGCTGCTCTTTTTTTTGATGAACGCCCGGAAATGCGCAGCGCCGGAACCGTGCCTGTCTGCTTTTTTAGCAGGGAACGCCCGGAAATGCTGTTTATATGTGCAAAAATTTTTGTGTATTTATAATTTTTCCAAAAAATATTTGACATCTGCATAGGCTGGCGTTATAGTGATCATACGCAAAACATATGTCATACGGTAGTACACAAAAGAAAGGGAGGGGATTTATGAAAATACCAGGTTTTGCATCTTTGAATACACGGGTTCAGGAATTATACTTCCACCCAGCAGAAAGCGGGGCGGCATGATGTTCAGCAGAAAGGAACAAAGGCTTCTCTCTGCCCCTTATTTCCGGCTTATCCGCCAGACAGACAATTTCTATGAAATCCAGTCTAAGAACACAGGACATTTCTGGATCATCCAAAAAAACCGCATCAGCCAGCGGTATCCAGTCACGGTCTATCACAAACATACCCAGAACACACCTTATTACCACAGGCATGGACAGTCCTATACGGTTTCGTCCGCCTTACAGCAGATCGAAAGCCATGATATTTACCAGATGAACGGCAGGAAAGCAGCCGGTTCCAGACAGGTGCAGGATTGTTTATAAAAGACTGCTTATAGAAGCGGATCTGCGCTGCCCTGTGCATGCGCAGCATAGGATCCGGTGCTTGCATGGAAAGGCAATACAGAATATAATAGTCTGAGTAACAGGAACCTGGCGGCAGTACATTTCCTGATGGAAGGATAGTATCTGCGCCGGCAGATGGAGGGGCATCATGACGAAAATACGCTGCGTGGTGGAACGGATCACATACCAGAACCCGGAAAACGGGTATTCTGTTTTAAAAGTACATATCAAAGGATATGACGGCCTTGTTCCAGTAGTCGGGAACCTTCTGGATGCGAACGTGGGCTCCGTGATCATAGCTGAGGGCAGCTGGAAAGTGGACGGAAAATACGGCAGGCAGTTCCTGGCTGAAAAGTGGGAGGAAACGCTGCCCGCAACGGTTTACGGGATGGAGAAGTATCTTGGGAGCGGCCTGGTCAAAGGTGTCGGCCCAAAATTCGCAAAGCGGATCGTACAGCGTTTTGGCGTGGATACATTTACAGTAATTGAAGATGATATACAGCTTCTGATCCAGGTTGAGGGAATTGGGAAGAAACGCATCCGCCAGATTGCGGAAAGCTGGCAGCGGCAGAAAGAAGTGAAAAATATCATGCTCTTTCTGCAGGAACATGATGTCAGTACAGCGTTTGCGGCAAAGATTTATAAGCAGTATGGAAGTGAAAGCATCGAAAAAGTGCGTGAAAATCCGTACCGCCTGGCAGACGATATATGGGGGATAGGCTTTAAGACGGCGGACGGTATTGCGCAGAAGCTCGGATTTGGGAAAGAATCTTATGTACGCCTGAGAAGCGGCATTATGTACACGCTCAGTGAGCTTGCGGATGACGGCCACGTTTATGCCGGACAGGGGCAGCTTCTGGAAAAGGCATCCGGCCTTCTGGAATCAGCCCCAGAATACATTGTCATGACGATGGACCAGATGCTGAAAGAAAAAGACCTGGCCTGTGAGGAGCTGCCGGAAGAAAGGGCACTGTACCTGCCGCCGTTTTATTACGCAGAGATCGGGGTATCCAATAAACTCCGGAAACTTGCAGAAGCGCCGGCTTCGGACCGCCTGTGGGTGCAGCTTATGCAGGCAAGGGAAAAAACGGGGAACCGGGAGCTTTCCGTGGATGTTGGAAAAATCCAGCAGATCGTGCATATGGAATATGATGAGGCCCAGGCCGGGGCTATCCGTATGGCTGCGTCCGCAAAGGTAATGGTTTTAACAGGCGGGCCGGGTACGGGAAAGACCACCACGACACAGGGTATTATAGCGGCCTTCCGTGCATACGGCCTGAAAGTGCTGCTTGCGGCGCCGACCGGGAGGGCAGCAAAACGGCTGTCAGAAACAGCGGGGATGAAAGCGGAAACAATACACCGTCTGCTCGGCTGCAGGCCGCCGGAGGGATACCAGAAAAACGAAAAGAACCCGCTGGAGGGCGATGTCCTGGTAGTGGATGAATGTTCTATGATCGATATTATCCTGATGAACGCGCTGTTAAAGGCTGTGCCGGAATCCATGCGCCTGCTCCTTGTGGGCGACACGGACCAGCTTCCCGCGGTCGGCGCCGGAAATGTGCTGCGCGACATTATCGCTTGCGGCGTATTTCCAGTGGTACGTCTGACACGGATTTTCCGGCAGGCGCAGACGAGCCGCATCATCATGAATGCCCATCGTGTCAATGAGGGAAAAATGCCTGATATTTCCAATGGAAAAACGGCTGACTTTTTCTTTATGGAGTGTGAAAGCGCGGAAGCTGCCGCGGTAAAGATTGTGGAACTGGTAAAGGAGAAACTGCCCGGATATTATCATATAAAACCAGAAACGATCCAGGTATTAACGCCCATGCAGCGGGGACCGGCAGGGGCGGCGGGGCTGAACCTTGCGCTGCAGGAGGCATTGAACCCGTCCGGGGACGGTCTGCGCAGGAGCGGCTATATTTTCCGCTGCGGCGACAAAGTTATGCAGATTAAAAACAATTATGACAAGGAAGTGTTTAACGGCGATATCGGCATGATCCAGTCTGTCAGCATCCAGGACAGGGAACTGTCTGTAAATTTTGACGGCAGGCTGGTGAAGTATGACGTGACGGAACTGGACGAGCTGCTGCATGCCTACGCCACGAC
>CAOKJJ010000219.1 GCA_948468465.1 uncultured Eubacterium sp.
GCTTAGCAACCCGCAGGGCGGCACAAACGCAAACCGCCGTGTAAGCATATTATAGAAAAACCACTCCACTACATGGAACTGCAGCGCATGATCCCGAAAGCAACACCCAAGATGCTGTCGCAGCAGCTACATGATCTGGAGGAATGCGGAATGCTGCACCGGGAAGTCATTCCAGACAAGCCGCCATGCTGCACAAAAAAATCAGCAGGAGAACCCTGACTGGCTTTCCTGCTGACGTTTCATAACTGTATATCCGGCTCCAATGAGAAAATCCCGTTTTCAAATATAAGCCGGGAAACCGATGCGTTCTTTACCTTCCCCAATCCGCTTAACTGCTCTGGCGCAAATAGGTGGAATATGGTCTTAATAGCAAAGGCGTGCGTCACTATCAGTATATCGGTGTTTTCCTGCATCCCGTTCTTTTGGACGGCATCCGCCTGTTTATGGATACTTCGTAAGCAACCCTTTCCTCCATCTCAATTTCATTAAACTTCTTCAAATATTTACAGCTCTGTATCCTGCCCTCAATTTTAATATGAGTTCCAACACCAAAACCAGCTACAGACTGTGCATTATTTCCCCAGCAGATACATGGAATATAATCAGCTCTGCCATACGGACGGTTAACAGCAATCAGCAAATCAGCAATGTCATATCCTCGCGGCGTCATCCGGTAAACAGACTGCCTGCAGACATAGCCGTCCAGAAAAATTGCATTCTCCATCAAATCATCCCCTTCCAGTCCATCTGCCACCATTTTCTTTGCAAGCACATTCAGTTTCATGCGGCTCTTATTTCCGTCATACTGGTTGCAAGACCGCAACTCCCCATCTACACAGACACACTGGCCAGTAAGATTCTTTGACGTATCAGTCAGTTCTTCAGATATCATAACCGGGATACTTATTTTCCCTTCATACAGATTTTCATTTCATCATCATTTTAATTGCTAGTTATATCTAGCAATTATAAAAGTATTCTTGGATAAAATCAATAAAAACATGGAAATAATTTCATATTATGGAGGGCAATGTGAAAATCAGACAAAACAATGGCAACTACAATATAGGTGCAAACATCCGCAAATTCAGAATGGTGAACAAACTGACACAGGAACAGACAGTCGCAAAGATGCAGCTGCTTGGCATTGAAATATCACGCGGCACATATTCACAGATTGAATGCGGCATCAGCAATATCAAAGTCCAGGAACTTCTTGCACTTGCCGAAATCTTCCATGTCGGCATAGCTGATTTTTTTGAAGGGATGAGCCTGCATAAATGATGTAATTCCTGTTATTGCAGCACTTTACATAACCAAATCCGTAACTGCCCAAAAGTAGTAGTTTCCAAATTTATATTTTTAATTTGCATGCTTATCGAATATCATCAACACAAATTTTCCTTTCAAATATCCTATAAAGCTTGACACGCTGATCTTTAGCGGTATACTTACCAGCATATGGATGTGGTCTGGCATCAGATATCCTTCTAATATTTCCACTCCCTTGTATACGCACAGCTATTTTATAATATCCCTGATGCTTTCTTTGTACTGATTATATATTATTTTTCGTCTATACTTTTTTGAGAAGGGGGGTGAATACTATATGGTATTTGCATACCTATTTTGTGTGTGTTAAAGAATTTGCCTTCTGGGCCATAAAATCACCTTTCCGATATAAGATAGCCTGAACAACTATATTATATCGGAAAGGTTCCCATGTGATATTGTATCATTTGCTATGCTTAAATAGAGTAAAAGTGCATTGCACAGCTGCATTTTACAAGGAATTTTGAATGTAATGATAATTTTAATCCTCTTAATATATTGTTAAAATGCCCTGCGACCATATTTTGATATTGGTAACGGTTTACAGTATTATGGCTGATTCAAGCTTATCTTATCTAAATGCTTTTTTGCCTTGCCAAGATACCCATCATCCGGATACGCCAAAGCTTCCCGATAAAATTCCATTGCCTGGCTGGTTTTATGGCTGCATTCCAAAGACAATCCATACAAATAATAATGTGCACAGCATTTTCTGACATCCAAAGCAGTTTTCCAATATTTCTGTGCTGTCTCATAGTCATTGAAGTCATAATAATATCCGCCATATTCACGAAGCCCTTTCTCGTATTTACTGTCAGTAAGCAGTATACTGTCAAAATACAGACGGGCTTTATCCTTTTCTTCTGTCTCTTTTTGTTTATCATTGCTGGCTTTTGCATTTAATGCGATTTCTTTATGATTTATCGCAATCTTACACATTTCATTCAATCCAGTGTCTTCACAAATTTTCCTGATGTCGTTGTCGCAGCAATCGGGATTCAATCTGTATGCCGCCCAGAAATCATACAAGGCTTCATCCCTCCACTTCTCACCTCTCTTATTATAGCAATGTCCTCTTGTTGAATAGTACCACCAATCATGTGAATCCAGTGAAATTGCAAGTGTCAGATCTTCAATCGCATCTATGTGCATTCCCATATTACATTTCGCATAACCGCGGCTTCCATATGATATAGCATATTTTGGAAACTTTCTGCACATCTCCTCCGCTATTGACAAGGCTTTATCATATTCCTTTTGAAAAACTGCCATCTGCACGAGCCTGCTGTACCCTTCTTTATAATTTGGATTCAGATAAAGCGCATACAGGCAATTTTGAAATGCTGTCGGATAATTTTCCCGCTGGGTATCATACAGCAAAAAACCTTTTAGATGATATTTTTCATCGAGCTTCGAACCGTCCTTAATTTCCCGTTCTACCCGCATCAGATCCATCATCAGTTTTACCGGCCGGATTTCCATTGTTTTCTGCAGATGAACAAAATACTGGTCAAGCGCTTCCTGTATACGGCTTTCGGCGAGACCAAAGCTTGTAACAATTTTTTCTGCAAACTGACGCATCCGAACTTTATCATTTATTGCAGTTCCCATTTCCGTCGGATCTACGGCGCTGTTGTGAAATTTTGCTCCATTAAAATCAAATTCCGGAACCGCGAGCAGGACATGTTCATTTTGTATGATCCATGCCGCTCCCATTTCATTCATGCATGCTGCACTATTGTAATAATTGTCTGACAACAAATAAATCATATACGCGTTGTTATGAATCTGTTCTTTTAAATATCGAAAAATACTGTAACCAAGTGGAATTCCATATTCGGGATTGCTTGTAAAGACAATCTGTTCTTTTCTGATGCCAATGTCCAATAACAGCTGCACAATCGTTTCTCCAAGTTCCATATCTTTTTTGGAATGACTGATAAAAATCTTTTTGTCCGTTGTATTTTGCATTTACATATCCTCCATGATTGTATTTTTCAGATTATCAGCTATAAAATCTGATTACTATTTTTACAATTAATCAGTATCTCATTTTATTATACAGGATAGAACGAAAATAATAAATAACTACAAGCAATAATTTTTCGAAATGTCATAGTTTCCTATTCAAAGCGATATGAAAAGTTTGCTCCGCAAAATCGCCTCTGACTCCTGACCCGTTCTACTGAAAGATACTGTCGCTGCCGCTGTATCTCCCTAGAGCGTGTTTGAAAAATGCTTTCCGTGAGATGTACTTCACACTTTGTACCCATAGGGCATGATATGGAGAATTTATCCCAAATTTAGGAGGCATAGCGGGCTATGTTGATTAAATTTGGGATGAATTCTCCGCAAAGTGGGGAGTGCAGATCGCGGGAATGATTTTTCAAACACGCTCTAGTACTGCGCTGTGGAAATAACAGTGAATACAGTGCTCGATATTTGTGTCAGCACAAGGCAGAGGAAAGAGGCGATGCCGGGCGCATCGTTGACTGACCATTGTATGCCTCTTTGCAGAATCGATTTCTGAAAAACGCACATTCACCACATAAGTGACAGCCCCAATGCATCTTGTAAAACTACCGCGTTAGAAAGGCAGATTCGACAAATGAAGATTGATGAAATGATGGAATTGGGAAATATCCTTATATACCAGACGGAAAAAGGCGATACCAAAATTGACGTATTTTTTCAAAATGGCGACATCTGGATGAATCAGTCAGCCAGTGCCAGATTACATAATACGACTCCCCAAAACATCACCATGCATATCTGCAATATTTATGCTGATGGTGAACTGGATGAACTTTGAACTTGTAAGGATTTCTTACAAGTTCAAACAGAGGGAAAAAGACAGATTAAACGGAAGAAAAAACATTACAATTTTAAAATGATTCTTGCCATCGAGAATAAAAATACATTACGGGGTACATGGACATACCGCGGCAAAAGTCATTATGCAGAGGGCAGATGCCACGAAAGACAATATAGGCTTTATGATGAGAACCGAAAAAGAATGGAAAAAAATGAGGTTGATATGTTAATTGAGAAAACGGGGCAAATAATTTTTCCATCCGCCATTTCCTCTCCGGTTCTTTATCCTTCCTGTTCGTATAAAAGAAAAATGCCTGAGCAGTTAAGCCCAGGCACTTTTTTCTCCTTGCAATTACTCCCTGTTATCCTTTAAACTCTCAATCATATCCACCTTTTTCACCTTGCGGCGCAGCAGCCACAGCGAGCCAAAGTAGCAGCCCAACGTCAGAAAAATCGAAATCAGATAACTTTTCGGTGCAATATAAGTTTCAATCAGCATCATGCCATAGTCCACCATCAACAGAAAAAACGCGTGTGCCGCCGCATAAACGCATGGCACAGACAGAAGTATCCCGACGGGAAGCAGGACATGGTGGACCTTGAGTACGATTTTGTTAATCTGGCTGTCCCGGTATCCAAGCACCTTTAACATGGAGATATTGCCGCGGCTTTCGGTAACGAGCATGTTGACTGCCACATAGACCGCGGCGATGCAGATGATAATGCCCAGCCCGATAATCATCCACAGCAGGAAATCCATCTGCTTTGTCATGGTCCTGGCCTGGTCGGTAATATCGCTCCTTTTGCTCTCCTGCGCTATTTTTGCTTCGGGAATGGCAAGGGCACGGTCGCTGACAATGCAGTTAAAGCTGCCTTCATCCAGTCCGGTAAGCTGCGCTGCAAGCGCTTTGGAGGTCATCACACTCTTTTGCACATTGTTCCGGATGATTCCGGCAATCCTGATTTCTTTCTTTTCGAGCGACAGCGGGTTATATACCGTTACCTGATCTCCCGTCTGCCAGCCAAAGGTAAGCTGCGTGAGGCTTGTAATATAATAGCCTTCTTCCAGGGATACGGATGCTCCATCTTTGCCGTGAAAATTCAGATACGGATTGCTGTCCGCCGTACCGATCACGGACAGCCTGCTGCCGTCCGCGTTTTCCACGGCGGATACCAGCATGGCTTCCCCGCCATAGGGATTATCGGTCAGCATTTCATTTAAGATGTACTGATGCCCGAAGCTTCCCAGCTCTTTTGCCGCCGTATTTCCCATATGGTCTATGGAATCAAAAAATCCCTGCCCCAGCAGCATAATAAAACAGCCTAAGAACACGCCCAGAAGAACTACCAGACTGCGCACGGGATTGCCAAACAGGGAACGCAGGGCAAACTTTGTACGGAAAGAAATCTTGCTTGCGGCCAGCATCCGCCTGCCTTTTTTACTGCCGCCGTCCGCATTGCCGTTTAGAAGCAGAACCGTATCCTTTTTCAGTAATTTGCGGACCGATAAAAAAGCGGCAATGACATATAAGAGGGTTGGAATTGCCACGCCCAGCACAGCGTCAAGCGGGTTCAAACGCCCTGTTATACGCATGGGTTCATAGTCCTGCAGGCCCATTTCGCTCATGGGCTGTGCCGCCGCCATAGAAATTGCCGCTGTCAAAATGCCGCCTGCAAGCCCCGGCATCGCCGCAAATCCTGCATAATGAAGCATAAGCTGCCCTTTTTTATAGCCGAGCGCCGAGAGGGTTCCGATCATCCGCTGTTCCGATTTTACCTTGCGGCTGATAATAATGCTGATTAAGGCCACCGCTACCAGAGGCAGGATGCACAAAAGGACATAAGCCATGACAATAAACATCTGTGCCTGCTGCTCCACCATGGTAATGCGGGGATTTTCTTCCGCCGCCAAATAGGAGCGCATATAATACCGCTCATGCACAGCCTTGCGAAATTCCATGGCATCGGAATCGGGATGATATCTTACAAGATACTGGCAGCCGGTATCACCCAGGGATGCAAACTCCCGGTCCGTCATATAGCAAAGATAAAAGGTGGATACATTCTTGTAGGAATCTTCTTCGCTTTCCAGCATATACAGATAATCCGGCCGCTGCATAAATCCGGCGGCTGTATATTCTTTCCCGCCGATTTTTATGCTGTCGCCAATCTTTATGCCATTTTCCACAGCATACCCCTCGGACAGTACGATATCGTTATCATCCGCCACATCTCTCCCCTGCGTGATTTCATATAAATCGACCTCCCGGGTACGGTTCAATATCCGGGCGGTAACACCATTGGTTTCGATATTCACATAACGCTGTTCTTCCAGCGTTACGTTATATGTATCCGCAAGTTCCAGGAGCCCCTCCCGGGGGATTTCCATATATGTGCCAAAATGCGCGTCTTCCACTCTGTTCCGCTCATAAAAATCCTCACTGAACGTAAGGATTGCGTTTCCCGCAATGTTAAATAAAAAATACAAAAGCAGCGTCACAACCGTAAGCACGGTCGAAGAAAGATAAAAAGACCGGTTTTCCTTCATGCTGCGCAGATAGCGTCTGTTTAGTTTCATCCGAATATCCCCCTTACAGTGCAAGCTCCGCCGCAGGGATTTTTTGCTCATTCCCCCGGTTCTCGCAAATCCGGCCATCTTTTAGACGGACAATCCGGTCCGCCATGCCTGCAATCACTTCGTTATGGGTGATGATCACTACCGTCGTGCCAAACCGGCTGTTCATTTTTTCTACGAATTTCAATACCTGTCCGGATGATTTTGTGTCCAGCGCCCCAGTCAGTTCGTCGCAGAGCAAAAGCCTTGGATTTTTAATCATTGCGCGTGCAATCGCCACCCTCTGCTGCTGCCCGCCCGACAGCTCCTTCGGGAACCGGCGGCGGTATTTTTCGATATCCAGCGCGCTCAGCACTTCATCCATAGGGAGCGGTTGATCGGAAATATCTGCTACCACCTCAATATTTTCTTCCACCGTCAGGTCCGGGATCAGATTGTAAAATTGAAAAACAAATCCCACATCTTCCTTACGGTAATCCGTGCGCTGCTCCTGTGACAGCCCTGTTACCTTTCTGCCGGCAACTGTAAGCTCCCCCTCATCCAGGGTGTCCAGCCCTCCCAGCATATTTAAGAGCGTGCT
>CAOKJJ010000220.1 GCA_948468465.1 uncultured Eubacterium sp.
CATTCGTCCCGTTCTCTAACAGAATGTTTGTATCCATAGCTAATTTCCTCCCGAATCCATTCTCAAATTATATTCAGTATACCACACTATTTGCCAAATGGACATGTATTTTTTTATTTTTTTGTAAAAATACATGCTTTCAGCCTTCCAAATGTACCAGCGAAGCTTCTCCGCCGAACTTTACTTCCAGGTCCATGCTCTCTATCGACTTGACAGCGCCTTTTTTCACCTGGAAGATCAGAACCGTCCGCGCCTTGTCACCTGCCCGGATTCTGCCCTGGTATGTGCCCAGATCGTTCAGTAAAATCGTCGTATCCGCAGACACACTTACATCACCGTTCAATGTCAACCGGAAGGAAGGCATTTTGGAGAGAATATCACATTCTGCAGTTTTACTTCCGCTGTTTTTAAGATTCACATGCAAAACCAAAAGTTCATTTCCGCTGTTCGCCCTGACCATATAGCTTTGTGACGCTTTGTAAGCAGAAACAAGCTCATAGCCGCGATAAATGGCTTTCACGCCGCTAAGCTTAAGCGCTTGTTTCAAAGACACATAGCTGGCCTCCGGCTTGGTATCCTGCCCGTTGGAAGAATCCGCCTGGCCTGCATTAGCGGAAGACTGCGGCTTTTTCACACTGCCGGCTTCTTCCTGCTGTCCGAGCTTTTCCTGTCTTTGCTTTTCTTCCTCTTCCATCTCTTTGCGCCGCTTTTCGGCTTCTTTTTCCTTTAGTTCCCTGAGCGCTTTGAGTGCCGCAACATCCTGAATTCCTTCTGATTGTTTTTTATTGAATTTTGAAACAGCATGTGCGGAATAATGTACTATTACCGCCTCTTCTTCGTCTGTTAATTCATAAATCTGCTCACCGCAGCCGCAGGCTGTGATAGAAACCGCAACCGCAAGCGCGCCCGCTGCTAACCTGTTCTTTTTCATCTGCTTACTCCCGTGCACTAAATATACAGCAGCCCAGACAATCCAAACTGCTGCCTGAATATACGCATTCTTATATGCTTATTCTTTATGTTACCATTTTTAAGACAATTAAGCAATGCTTTCTTTTGGAATTTCTTCATTCTTTGTATCCAATTCTATCCAAAATTCCACGCCGCCGTCACGATTCAGCACGCCGCACTGCCTGTTCAGCGAATCCATAATCGCCTTTACAATCGAAAGTCCGATGCCGCTGCCGCCATATTCCCTCGTTCTGGCCTTGTCTACCTTATAAAATTTAATCCAGACTTTATCAAGATCTTCCTCAGGTATCGCGTCTCCGGTATTAAATACACTGACACGGACGCAGTCTTCTTTTACCGTATAAAAAATATGAATCCTCTTTTCATACAAGGCATAATGGATCGCATTGCTCAAAAAATTCGTGATAACCTCTTCAATCTTAAATTCATCGGCCCACACATACATCGGCTGACTCTGGTCAAAATCCAGCGTGATTTCATTTTGCTGAATGAGAATCGACGATGCGTTCACGACACCTTCGATCAGTTCCGTTAAGTCAAACCGCTCCATGGATACCGCGTCGTCTCCGAATTCCAGATGGTTCAGCGTCAGAAGCTTTTTCACCATCTGGTTCATTTTGTCAGCCTCATCCATAATGACTTCGCAGTAAAACTCCCGGCTCTCGGCATCGTCATTGATATATTCCTGCAGCCCTTCCGCATAGCCCTGGATTAAAGCCAGCGGCGTTTTTAGTTCATGCGACACATTTGACAAAAATTCCTTACGCATTTCATCTATTTGCGTCTTGCGCTCATTGTCCATAAGCAGCTCATTATTGGCACTTTTTAACTCTGAAATTGTCCGCTCCAGCTTCGCGGACATCTCATTCATATGCTCGCCAAGCAGATCAATCTCATTCTGATGTCTCCTCGGCATATATTTTGCTTCAAAATCCAGTTCTGTCATGCGTGTGGATAATTCTGTAAGTTCCAGGATCGGATTTGTAATCCTGCGCGTAACAATGCCCGCGATAATGGCACCACAGACTACGGCAATCCCTCCGATCATAAACAAAAAACGGTTCGTCAGATTGCTGCTTTCATGAATGCTTTCCAAAGCGGAGCGCGCGATAATCAGCTTTCCGTCGCTCAGCACGCCCCACATGACAAGATATTCCGATTCCATCCGCATATCCTGACGCTTTTCAATGACATACCTTTTCGGCGCTGTTTCACTAAAGCTGATTAAAAGCTCCATAAAATATTTTAACATCGTCTGCGTATCGCTGACAGAAGAACGCACGATCGTCTGGTCGGGATTGATAATCATAATTGTCAGATTATTATATACGCACAGCCGTTCGAATTCTATGTCGAATTCCTCGCTGTCTAACGTGCCATTCTGCGCCGCCGCATTAATTTTTTGATAACTGTTTGATAATATTTTGGACTTATTCCACACATAATACTGTCCCAAAAACAACGTATTTAAGATCAGGCAAAGCAGTACCGTCCCTGCCGCCAGCGCGATCATCGCAAACGCCACCTGCCTGGTCAGCGAATATTTTCCAAAGGGGCCGCGCTGTTTTTTCCCGTTGTTTGTTTTTACAGGCGTTTGATTCATCAGCATTTTACCCATAGGCATATCACGTCCTGCTTTCATTTACTTCAAATTTATAGCCCATCCCCCAGATCGTCTTGATATAATCGCCTTTATCTCCCATTTTCGACCGCAGCTTTTTGACATGGGTATCAATCGTCCTGGCATCGCCGAAATAATCATAGTTCCATACATGGTTCAGTATTTTTTCACGCGACAACGCAATGCCCTGATTTTCTATAAAATAAGACAGCAGTTCAAATTCCTTATAGCTTAATTCCATACGCTGTCCGTCCACGGTTACAAGATGCGCCGCCTTATCAATGACTATGCCGCCTGTCTCTAACGACTGGTCTTCCATCAGTTTATTCGAGCGCCTTAAGATGGCTTCCACCCGCGCCACCAGTATCTTAGGGCTAAACGGCTTTGAGATATATTCATCCACGCCTAATTCAAAGCCTAACAATTCATCACTTTCATCCCCCTTTGCCGTCAGCATAATGATCGGCACTTTGGAATTCTCCCTGACTTCCTTGCATACTTCCCAGCCGTTCATCTTCGGCATCATCACATCCAAAATAATAAGCGCTATATTTTTTTCCTGATAAAACAAGTCAAGCGCAGCTTCCCCGTCGCCAGCCTCAAGCACCTCAAAATCCTGTTTTACAAAAAAATCCCGTACAAGCTTGCGCATTCTGCTCTCATCATCTACTACAAGAATTTTTAATTTTTCCACTTTCAGTCCCTCGCTTTTCGTGCAAATATTTGCTCATGCAATTTTGAATTCGTACATTTCACATTATATTAGCACAGGTTTATGAAAAAACTGTGTGCGTCACTCCAATTCCTGCAGTTCTTTTTCCTCCTCCTCATCCAGTACGGTATCAAAATCCAGCTCCAGCTCCTGTTCTTCTTCCCGTATCGCCTTTTCCCGCTGTGTCAGCTGCTGCTCCCACTGCGCATACTTATCCTGAATCTTCTTTTCATAGTTCAGAATCGTCGTCTGGCCGCTTGTCGCCGTAATTAAGAACATCAGCAAAATAGACACGACAAATGCAAAGTTAGCAACAACCGACATTCGAAGCTTGTTCTGTTCTTTTTCCAGCCGCCTGCTCCATCGTTCTGATATCCCGCGCGTATCACGGACTACCAGATTGTCCGCAACGGGAATCGGCCTGATATCCTCGTTGCGGATGCCTGGTATCGTCTTTAAATATTCCTGCAGTTCTTTCAAATACTCATAGCCGACCGGTGTCTGGAACATCCTCTGCTGCAGCAGCTTGTGATAGACATTAAACACCTGGTCGGGCTTTGACATATCTGTCCTTGCTTTTACATACTGCACACCTTCCGCTTCGGTGCGGGCCTGCTTCGCCATATTTTCATCTGTAAAGGAATATCCTCCTACTACCATTATGTTTCCCATAAAGACTCCTTGCAACAGTTTTATAGATAGTTACGTTGCCTCCGGCTGCACCTCAGACGCTGCAGTGTTTTCCGGTTCTGCTGCCTGCTGCGGTTGTTCGAAGCTGTCCTGCGTCTGCTCCTGTATTTGTTCCTGTATTTGTTCGTTTTTCCTTGGTTCCCGCATTTCTATAATATAAAAATAAGCCCCGTCTTTTTCCCGTATGCAGAATTCCTGTTTCAAATGCAGATTTTCATGCAGGCGCAGATATTTTTTTGTCAGGCCGTTCTCATTGCAGAACAAAAAGATCCTGCCGTGTTCCGCAAGCAGCTTTTGTACTTTTTCAAAAAACAGCCGGTAGAATTCATCCGTTTCTTCTTTCGTCTTTTTGCCGCGTACCGGAAAATCCGCCCAGATTTCATGGAATTTCTGCTCATGCGTAAATTCAAAAAAACTCCGCTGTACAAAATTGATATTCATATGGGCAATACCCGCATTCTCCCTCGCTCCCTGAATCGCATCGCCAAAAATATCCAGCCCATAAGCGGAACGTACCGGAAGCGCATAAATACGCTCCATCAGCAATGTCCCGGTGCCGCAGAAGGCATCCAACACCCTGGCGCGTTCGGTCAGCCAGTTAGAGGCAAGCTCCGCAAGCAGTGCGGCTAAAGACGGATGCATGGAAGAAGCCGTCGTATACTTGCGGTAAGCAAACCGCTTCATTGGAATTGTAAACAGCTTCATGCACGGATAAAATCCGCCGTTCCGATTCTGCACAAGACGCAGCTCCACTTCATAATGTTCAGCGGAATTCATAAGAAAATGATGCGTCCGCTGTTCTATTTCCGCCGCAAGCTTTTTGGCAAACGCGCTTTTTTTATCAAGCGGCATATCTGCGCGAATCTCCAGCCTGAAATAAAACGGCGCCTCCCCCTCGTGAACCTCGCTAAGAATCCTCTTAAGGTTTGATTTCGCCAGTTCTTTTGCGATAACCGTCGGCTGCGGGGGCAGATTTTTTTCACAGCGCAGTGTAAATAAAATCTCCCGAAACGTACGAATATTCAGCGCTTCCCTTACATTGCCGCCTACGACCTGTACCCCCATAGGAATCATGCGTGTCGCGCCGCTCTCCACCTGCACGCCTGTCGTATCCTGATAATTTTTGATCGTTGTCAGTATAAAATCCCGCGGCTTGTCATATCCGATAAACGGATGCCTGCTGATACCGCCGTCAAACTGGATGACCAGCCTGCGCAGTTCTTTTAACTCATCCTGAATATGTTTTTTTTCTTCCTCTAATGGCTCATAGGCCAGCAGCTTCTGATAATGTCTTTTGATCGGCGCTTCATACGCCCGACAGTCCAGCTTTTGAATTGCAGATAAATAAGCGCCTTTGACAAACAGCTGTGTTTCTGTTACATATGCCTCCCATAATTTCTCGATGCTTTCCTGGCTTTGCAGCAGACCAAGTATTAACGCCGCGTTTTTACGCGTTTTCGGATCCTCGTCCTGCAGAAATGACGCGATCAGCTCATCGTCTTCGGTCATAGACAGATATTCTTCCAGCGCTCCTTCTTCCTTTAACATCTGCTTGAGCTGAATCAAATGATTACGGACATCGCTGCCCTGCTTTAAGGCTTCGTATACTTTTTGCATATGTCTCTCCTATTTTTGCTAAAAATTTTGCTAAAAAATTTACTCACATACTCCGTAGCTTTCTAAATACTCCTGCACATCCGCAAGAAACTGCTCCCACGCTGACGGAAACTCCACAAAATATTTCGGACAGTTCTTTCCCGTCACATCATAATGACGGATCACGTCCTCTGTCTTAAGCCCAAAACGCTCTACCAGCCAGGCCGTCAAATGCACGGCTGCGTCATAAGTCACTGCATTAAATCTGCCTGTGTCGTCTTCAATGCAGCATTCAATCGAAAGCGTGTCCTGATTGCGCCCATTGGATGCGTACGCGATCTCCGTACTTGGAATGCACTGCACGATCGTTCCGTCCAGGCCAATGATAAAATGGCTGCTTGCTTTCGTCACATGCGAATCTTTCAGCCCTTCAAAATAATTCCGGTTCGCTAACGCATCCGTACCTGGATTGGCCGTATAATGAATCACAATCCCTTCGACTTTTTCCAGGGCAATCGCCGGCCTGGAATACTCATTGACTGTTAAAAGCTCCACATCCAGCTCCGGTCTTGGTATCTTCCCTTCCTGCCCCTGCATGGCCCGCATATTTTCCTGTGCTTTTAACGCATCCTGTTTATGCTCATACAGCCGGTGCACAATCAACACAGATAAAATGACGGCAAGCAGGCTTAAAAATATCAGCAGCGTTTTCAAAACAGGGTGCGAATTGTTTTGTTTCTTCCAGTTTTTCTGTTTCCGGGCATTTTTATTCGTATCCTGACCCGCAGGCATGGGATTTTGACCCGATACAGTATTTGTATTTCGTGTAGGCATTGGTCTGTCCGTTTCTTTGGCGTGGTTTTCTTTCTATAATTACTATAAACAACTTTGTCGAAATATGCAATGCAAAATTTTGAAAGGCATCGTTAAAACAATTCGAAACGGCTTTGCCAGCACCAACGATTGACAGATGCGCATAAAATGTGTATAATCATACTAGAAACAGAAAGGAGAACCATAAATGAAAAAAAGAGATTTAGTAAAATGGCTGGAGTCTAACGGCTTTGTTTTAGAAAGAAATGGTGCAAGCCATGATATTTATGCAAAAGGCGCCATAAAGGAACCAATACCCCGGCATAAAGAAATAAACCAGCGATTAGCTGAAGAAATCATAAAACGAAATTCCTAATGGTATTTAAGTAATTTCATTATATTTATACTAGATCTCTATCATTAATCTTAATGGCAACAATATATTTATACTAAGTCTCGAATGGAGAATGTGATTATGAAAAACGTATATCCTGTATTTTTTACGAAAACAGAAAATGGCATTTTAATAGAAGTTCCCGATTTAAGAATATTATCGGAAGGAAAAGATATGTCAGACGCTATAAAAATGGCAAGAGATGCTATTGAATTAAAATGTGTTTCAATGGAAGATGACAAAACAGAAATTCCTTTACCTTCAGAAATCAGTAACTTAACTGTTAATAACGGAACATTTGCCAAAGATGGAGAAACAATTATATCATTAGTAGATATAGATTCGGGGGAATACAGAAGAAAAATTGACACAAAATCGGTACGGAAAAATGTTACTCTTCCGAGTTGGCTGAATTATGAAGCTGAGCATGCTGGAATTAATGTATCAAGGGTATTGCAGGAAGCATTAATGAAT
>CAOKJJ010000221.1 GCA_948468465.1 uncultured Eubacterium sp.
GCGATATGTTTTCCACTTCATTAAAACAAGGGATTACGACACTGATTTTTTTCATAAGTACTCACAAATTCTTTCTGTCATAATGTATTTTGTCCAATTCTTCCTGTGTCAGAAATGGATACATATCATCCAAAGCCGCCGATGCCATACTCCCGTCCGACTGCATTCTGGAAGCGACCTTTGGTTCAAACTCCTGCGCTGGATCTATAAATACCTCACAGATGCAGGCACCTGTACACCCCAACACTTTCTCTAATATTTCTGCCATACACGCATCCTCATCTATCCTGAAATATGGAATGCAAAATGCTTCTGCCAGTTTTTCAAAGTCCGGAAATCCTACACCGCTGTCAGAATCAATCCCAACAAATGAAGCATGAAACAGTTTCTGTTGTGTCTGGCGTATGGAATGGTATCCATTATTGTTTAAAATAAAAATTTTTAAATCAAACTCATGATAAGCAACAGTCGCAAGTTCCTGCAAATTCATCATGATGCTGCCATCTCCTTCTATGCAAATGACATGGCGGCTATTGTCTGATACTGCCGCCCCAATTGCGGCTGGCAGTCCATATCCCATAGAAGCACATCCAGAGTTTGTAAACATCCGCTGTCCCTGATGAATTTTTGCCGCCTGAAAAGTAATGACACACGCTGAACCATTTCCGCATACAATCCTGTCATCCTCTTCCAGCTTGTCAAACATCCGCCCAATAAACATATATGGATTTAGCCTTCCGCGAGCCGGTTTTGAAAAAACAGATATCAGTTGATATTTTTCCTTCAGGTTGTGGCACCAATTTATCCATGGCTTATGCCAGGAAGGTGGCATATAATCCTGTTTTAACAATCCGCACATCAGTTGCTTTACATCTGCATGTACAGCCATATCTGGCTTTATTGTTGGTTTTTGCAATTCCTGATTGTCAATGTCCGCAATAATTTTATATGCATTTTGTGCAAATTCATAATGGTTATATCCTATAATGCGAATATTCATACGACATCCCAGGCTGAGTAGCAAATCACAGTTTTGCACAGCAAAATTTCCGGCACGTGTCCCTACCGTTCCGGGCATTCCGGCAAACAGCCAGTGGTCAAACGCCACCAGATCATTCGCGTTCCATGCTGTCACTACTGGAATCCGGAGTTTTTCAAGCAGCTGCAAAAACTCAGCATATGCGTTTCCAAGACGTATGCCTGTGCCAGCTAAAATCAACGGTGCTTTCGCATCCCTTATTTTTTTCAAAATATCTGCTAACATGGCAGAAGAAACTTCTGGAGCCTGATAAATTTGTTCTTTTTCTGGTTCAAAATGTTTAAGCTCATCCGTCTCAATCCAAGCCGCTTGTATATCCAGCGGTATATCAATCCATACGGGTCCTTTTCTGCCGCTTTGCGCCAAATACAATGCTTTTTCCATATGATAAGCAGTTTCTTCTGCTTTCAGCAGTCTGACCGCATATTTTGTCATACTTGATACACAGCGCACTATATCAAATTCCTGGTCTCCAAGCTGACGTAGTTCCAGATGGGGATACAGAGCAGAAAAAGTCTCCCGCTTTACCTGCCCGGAAATTACAAACATTGGAACAGAATCCATCCATGCCCCCATCACTCCCGTGACCGCATTTGTGCCGCCTGGACCGCTTGTCACACATACAGCCGGCAGTTTTCCCGACATTCTTGCATATCCTTCAGCCGCCATAGTACATGCCTGCTCATGATGGTTAAATATACACGTTAGGCCCTTTTTGTGCCCAAGTGCATGATTTAAATACATGGCTCCTCCGCCTGTGACCATAAAACAGTCCGTTATTTTATGCTCTTTAAAAAATTCTGCTATATATTCTGCAACTTTTATCCTCATGTTTTTGCCCCTGTTTCTGAACTTCATTTAAATATCTTCTGCTTTATCGTCAGATGATTGAAAGGTTTATCCCTCCCGGCAGCTTCGTTGACAAACTTGTTTGCTGTACTCCTTGTCATAAACAAGCTTTTTCTCAATTTCCAACTCTTTCAATATCTCATGAACCTCCCGAATTGAAAACGCATGTTTTTCCATCAAATCGGACACATACTTTGGATGACATTCATGCAGCGCCGCCAAAAAATAAAGTAAATTATATCCCCACGCTGCCGGCTTATAGAACTTTGAAACATGCGTATCTGCTGCTTCCAACAAGCACCCTATCTGGTAACTTGTACCATATGTCCTGTTTAAGTACATGGCAATTAGTTCCGTTGGCGCATTCCCGGCGCATTTTCCCATTCCATAAATGCTCCCGTCAACAATCACTCTCCGCTTTAGTCTTCTTGACAATAACGCGATACAGTTTGCATATGCCATCTGTAAATTATTATGTCCGTGGTATCCAATGCCTATTTCTTCATACAGACTCTGATCCAGCAGGCACGCATACCGCAACAGATCATCTTGGTGTATCAGTCCATAGGTATCCACAATAGAGACAGCATATGGTTTTACCTGATTTGCTAACCTAGCCAAATCCAGTAACTCCTGCGCATCATAACTTGTAATGCTAACCAGTTGAGCAAATACCCTGTATCCAAGCCGCTTTAGTCCTGCACAAAAATCCATCGCCTGTTCTCTGGCATCCTTTTTAAAAATAACACGTATCCCATCCAGAAAACTTTCCCTACAGGGTGTGATGTGCTTCAGGCTACATGTCCCATAATCAATCATACCTAATACAAATGTCTTTCTATGTTCCTTCAAGCTGTAAATCTCTTTCACGCAGCTTACATCTGGCATAATGCTCCTGTTTCTGTCATATGGTACACGTTCATCAATAAAACCAATCTCAATCATATCAATGCCCGCTGCTGCAAGTAATCGAAATATACCCGTCAGATTTTCACTGCCAAATTTCCAGTCGTTAACATATCCACCATCCCGCAGCGTACAATCCAACAGTTTGATTTCTTCCATGCTTCATCTCCCAACCTAAAGTTATCTTTAAATCTCAGACTCTCCTTTTATTTCGAAAAACATTTTCCTGCTGCCGTACCGCTTCCACAACGGCATCTGCAACCGCATCCACCATCTCATCCGTCATCCCCGGATACACACCTACCCAAAACGTATCCCGCATCACCCTGTCCGTATTGCCAAGGCCCCCGGCCACGCGATATCCGCAGCCCTCCGCCCGCATCTGGTCAAAACACGGATGCCTGGTCAGATTTCCGGCAAACAGCATACGCGTCTGTATCCCTCTCTCTTCCAGAAACGACACAACTTTCCTCCGGTCCGTCCCCTCCCGACAGGTAATGGGAAATCCAAACCAGCTCGGCCTGGAATGCTCCGCAGCCTTCGGCAGGATCAACTGTTTTTCCACACCCACGGCGTCAGGCGCTGCCGCAAGCGCATGCTCCAGACGTTTAAAATGCTTTCTCCGCAGCGCCGTAAACTCCGGCAGCTTTTCTAGCTGCGCACATCCGATGGCAGCCTGCATGTCCGTCGCCTTGAGGTTATATCCAAAATGTGAGTACACATATTTATGGTCATACCCCAGCGGAAGCTCGCCGTACTGCCCGTCAAAGCGGCGCCCGCAGACACCATCACTGCCAGGCGGACACTGGCAATCCCTGCCCCAGTCCCGCAAAGACCGGATGATCTTATGCAGCAGCGGATCTTTGGTATAGACCGCGCCTCCCTCACCCGTCGTAATATGATGCGGCGGATAAAAGCTCGAAGTCCCGATATCCCCGACCGTACCCGTCAGCCTGTCCCGCCCGTTCATCTCATAAATGCTTCCCAGCGCGTCACAGTTATCCTCGATCAGCCAGAGCCCATGCCTGTCACAAAACTGCCGGACCGCTTTTAAATCAAACGGATTCCCAAGCGTATGCGCCAGCATCACAGCCTTCGTCCGGC
Source organism: uncultured Eubacterium sp. (assembly GCA_948468465.1). Next base: position 3,899 of record CAOKJJ010000221.1, read on the forward strand.
CCGTATACGCACCTTCTAATAAACGCACGTCTATGTTATATTCCGGTATCGTAATATCCACAAACACCGGCACCGCACCATACTGTATCACAGGCGCAGCCGTAGTCGGAAATCCCGCCGCCACAGTAATGACCTCATCCCCTCTTTTGACCTGCCTGTCACCCAGCAGCGGAGAAGTCAATGCCATAAACGCCAGCAGATTCGCCGAAGAACCAGAGTTCACCATCGAACAAAACGGCACGCCCAGATACGCAGCCAGCTCCTTTTCAAACATCCGCGTATACCGTCCGGCTGTCAGCCAAAAATCCAGCGCACTGTCAGCAAGGGCCATCATCTCCCGGCTGTCATAAACCCTCGCCGCATAAGGAATCCGCTGCCCCTTCTTCCAACTCCCGCCCCGCATATCCTGCATATGAAATTTTTCACAATACGCTTTCACACTTTCCAGTATGCTTTCACGCGCCTGCCGCTCCGTCATGCCTTCAAACATCTGCATTCAGCTCCCATTCCTCGTTCCTGTCATCCTGTCAATTTCTCTTTCCCATCCCGCCAGCCGCAGAATCATCCGGGTATCCATCAATCCAGGCTCCTAATTCAATGACATAGCCTCCTTGTAAGCCCTTTCCGCATCATGCAGGCACATTTCAAATTCCTGCCTGCTCTTTTGCGCAAATGTTTCCAATATCAGCCCTGAGAAAAAACTCAGCACCGCTGCAAGCGCAATAAACCCAGACGCAATCAGCGTAGGAAATCTCGGCACCAGCCCGCTTTGAATGTAAGTCACAAGCACCGGTGCAAATAACACGGCCGCAATCACAAACAGCAGCAGCGCCAGCCAGGAAAAGAACTGCAGCGGCTTATAATTTTTATACAAAGCGCCGATCGTTTTTAATACCTTGATCCCATCTGCATAAGTATTCAGCTTGGACTCGCTGCCTTCTGGCCTGTCGCGGTATCCGATCACAATGCTGCTGATCAGCATATTTTTATCCACCGCATGGATGCTCATCTCCGTTTCGATTTCAAATCCCTTGGACAGCACCGGAAACGTCTTTGCAAACAAATAGCTGAACGCGCGGTATCCGGTCATAATGTCCCGTATATTTGCCTGGAACAGGCGGTTAATCGCAAACCGCACAAGACTGTTGCCAAAATTGTGGAACGGCCTTTTATTTTCTTCAAAATACGTAGAAGACAGCCTGTCGCCGACTACCATATCCGCTTTTTTGCAGAGCACTTCGTCGATCATCTGCCTGCCGTATTCCACCGGATAAGTGTCATCCGCGTCCACCATAAGGTAGCACTGCGCGTCCACCTCCCGGAACATCCGGCGTATGACATTTCCTTTTCCCTGCTGATATTCCTTTCTGACAACAGCGCCTTCCTCCGCGGCCATTTGCGCGGAACCATCCGAAGAATTATTGTCGTATACATATACAACCGCCTCCGGGATTTCCTTTTTCCAGTCCCGCACGACTTTGCGGATCGTCTTTGCCTCGTTGTAGCACGGGATCAGCACAGCTATTTTATCCACGCCTTGTTCCTTCTTTCTTTTGAAAATGCAGCCTGCTGCACACGCCTGCGATACATGCGGCCGCAGCATCCGGCACCCGCAAAACCTCTCTGGCCGTTTTCTGGCCAGACACCGCCTTCCATGTCAGCAGAATGCTAAACGGCAGGCACACCAGCAGATAATAACTGTACCGGAAAGGCCCTCCCGCAGGCGTCGCCATCATAAAGATCAGCCAGAAAAATATCTGCGGGAGGATAAATACCAGCTCCTCCAGGCGCCTTGCAGCCAGCAGGAAAAAGGTGCACAGGATCAGGATGCATATCATACATCCCGGATTCAGCAGCAGGTTCAGTTCACATGCTTTGACAAATGTGTCTGTCAGCGCATTTACAAACATCTGCGGAAATACAGAATCATTTTTTAATCCAATGGACTGCAGGTACTGCCCGGAGGCGCTCTCATCCGTCTCATTGTTATTCAGCCTTACAAAGACCGACTGTGTATAGTCCAGGCAGGACCGATCAAAGCTGGCTACGTTCCACAGCTGATACGTATGGAACAGATAGGCATCCACATAGATATTAAAATTTTTCTTCAACAGCGAATACCAGGTCTTCACATACTCTGCCTTATGCTCATTCAAAAATGTAAGGTCAAACTCCGGATGAAACTTAATCCTGTCCACAAAATCGAAAATATACCATTCCCTCCATCGTTCCAGCGGAAGCACCCTGTTTAAAAACTCCGCCTCCTCTTCTGACATCGTCCCGTCCCTGGCGATCACCGCCGCCATCTGCTGGGTAAGAACGCCTGCCGCTTCCCGAAACGATGCGCTTTGCGGATGATAATGTGATACGACAGCCCCGTTTAATTTACTGGCCGCCATGACTGCCAGCAGTACAGCCACAAGCTTCTTTCTGTCCATGTTTTTTATGAAAAATAAGGCCAGCAGCAAAGCAAATACTACCGCGATTCCATTGCTCCGGAACAATGTCGTAAAAATCATAAGCAAAGCCAGCCTAACCGCCTGAGCATTTGTCATCCGCTTTTGTTTCTCACAGACCAGATCATAGGATTGGATCAGCAGCAATAACAATAAAAACGCAAAAACCGTATCCTTTACGAGTGTTACCGTATAATCCGCCATGACAGGTGACAGGGCAAATACGGCTGCCAGGGCATAGCAGATGGATGCCTTAACCTTTTTGCGGTACATCCAGGCTGCCGCATAAGCGGCTGCCCATGCGCAAAACAGCATCTGGAGCAGTATCAGCATCGCATGGGCCGCTATCGAATTTCCTGTCAGCATGCCAAACAAACGCATACCCCAGTACACCACTGCCTCAAAAATAAGCGGCTGTATCTGTGCGGAGTTTACCGGTGACTTCATGCAAAATACCGTGTCATTCATGCCGGTTCCCGGAAAAAACAACAGCAGCGCACATCCCCAGACAATGATGTTCCATAAGAAAGAAAACCGAAAAATCTTCTTTTGTACGAACAGCTCATCCTCTGCATCTTCGCTGATATCTGTAGCTCTGACCACAGATATCCCCGCGGCATATCTGAATAACACCACAACTACCGCTCCCGCTGTCAAAATCCCGGCAAACCAAATCTTCCAGTCTTCGATCACATGAAACGTCAACGAATAATTTAAAAAGTTCTGCTTGTCGATCGCCACCGGATATACTTTCACGGTCATAACGATAAATACCGCTATCACAACTGTACAAATCAAAAGCGCCATCCGGCTCTGCATCCGTTTATCTGTCATTCCATCCTATTCTCCCTGCTTTTTTACATCATATGGCTTCGCCAGG
>CAOKJJ010000222.1 GCA_948468465.1 uncultured Eubacterium sp.
CGAGAGCGGCCCTCAAAAATCAGGCGCATAGCGGGCTATGTAACTGATTTTTGAGCGGCGCTCTCGAAGAAAAATCCTGCGGACTATCGGGAAGTTATTTTGGGACAGTTCCTTAGATAAGGCGAAGCTGGAAATACAGAGCGAATATTGGTATTTTTATTTTGTTAAAGAAGGATATGATCATGCATATATGCTGTCTTTATCTGCAAAAGAATTTTCCAGGTCAGAAGCGGTTGAAACGGCGAAAACTGTCAGAATGATGGAGGAAAAAAACGAATGAGCGTGATATGGAAACGGTATGCGCGCGCGGCAACGATGGTTTTGGCTGTCTGTGTCTTACTATTTTTTGCATGCTCGGCAAAAACGGTGCTGGATGATGCGGACAGATTGGGAGGCGAAGAAAAGGCGTTATCGGGCGGTCTTACAACAGCGCAGCAGGCACAGGCGCTGCTGCCGCAAAAGCTGATCAAAGTTGGTTTTGTACAGGTCGGGCATGAATCGGATTGGAGGATTGCCGCTACGAAATCTTGCAAAGAAGTATTTTCAGAGGAAAACGGATTTGAATTATATTTTGTAGATGCGGACAACGATCCGAAAGTACAGGTGGAGGCTGTGCGGAATTTTATAAAAGAGCAGGTAGACTATATTGTCATAGACCCTATTTTGACAATCGGCTGGACGGCGGTATTAAAGGAAGCGTATCATGCGCATATTCCCGTCATCATCCTGGACCGTACGGTTGACTGTGAGGAACGCTATTATACGGCGTGGTTTGGCTCTGATTTTGTGCGGGAAGGTGAGTGGGCGGGGCAATGGCTGCAAAATTATTTGAGCAGGCAGGGCAGAAGGGTGGAACCGATTCATATCGTTACGATAAACGGCACACAGGGAGCTTCGGCCCAGCTTGGACGCACGGAAGGATTTTCGCGATATCTGGAAAAAAACAGCAATTGGAGGCTTTTGGCACAGGAATGCGGAGATTTTACAGAGAGCGGCGGGAGGGAGGTTATGGAACAGTATTTAGAGACATATCCGGATATTGATGTTGTCATATGCCAAAATGACAATGAGGCATTCGGGGCATGTGCGGCGATGGAGGAAGCGGGCATTTCTTATGGTATTGATGGAGATGGGACAGATGGAGATATCATAGTGATTTCCTTTGATGCGACAAGAGCCGGCCTGCAGGCTATTCTGGATGGGAAAATTCATGCGGATTTTGAATGCAATCCGCTGTCGCCGCCATATGCGGCAGAAGCGATCAGGAAGCTGGAAGCCGGAGAAAAATTGACAAAGAAAAATTATTATTTGCCGGAAGACTGTTTTACGGCGGACGATAACCCGATGGTGCTGATGGTTGACTTTGAATCGAAAAGAATGGTGACCGTGACGGAAAAACTTTTAGACGAAAGGGCCTATTGATCATTTTTAAAATTATTAAGAATATGTTTATGATTCTTTTAGGCTTTTGACACATTTCAGACACATTTTGTGCGTATACTAAATACCATCAAATGAAGTTGGCGGTAACGAAAGCGCGCGCAAGCCGCTGGCTTCGACTAAAAATTATTCCATTTATATAGATTAAACATTTTCATAACTAAACTCCTCGAAAAGGCGATCTGCGTAAGCAGGTCGTTTTTTCTACATTGTCGCTGGCTTTTAAGCTTGATGTTACAGTGGATGAACTGTTTATTCATTGATTGCAGCAATGAATCATGGAAAGAAGGTGTCTGGATGCATGTTTTAATCATAGAGGATGATGCCGCGATCCGGCAGGAGTTAAAGCAGCTTTTGGAGAACGCGTTATATCAGGCAACAGCGCTGGCGGATTTTCGCAATACTGCAGAAGACATTCTGGAAATCCAGCCGGATTTGGTTTTGCTGGATGTAAACCTGCCTGTGGAGTCGGGATTTGATGTATGTCGGAAGGTACGGGAGACATCAGATGTGCCGGTTATTTTTGTAACCAGCAGGACGGATTCTATGGATGAACTGAGCGGAATGTTAAAAGGAGGGGACGATTATATTACCAAGCCTTTTCATGCCCCGGTGCTGCTGGCGCATATTGCCGCTGTCTTAAAACGAACCAGGAAATCGAATACAGAAGAAAAAAAGAACATCCATAAAGGCGTGGAGCTTGATACGGCGCGCGCAGCGGTCATGTACCAGGGAAAACGCGCAGAGTTGTCAAAAAACGAGCTGAAAATACTGCACTGCCTTTTTGAACATAAAAACGAGATTGTATCAAGGATGGAGCTGGTGGAATACCTGTGGGATCAGCAGGTTTTTATAGACGATAACGCGCTTAGTGTCAATATGACCCGGCTGCGGGCCAGATTAGAAGAAATCGGAATCCATAATTTTATTGAGACAAAGAGGGAAATGGGATACCGGATATGAAATTGGCGGAATATTTGAAAGATAAATCATTGCTGCTGCTCCTGCATATGGTATGCATGTCCCTTCTTATCGTATATTTAAGGCTGACCGGATACCCGTGGGATTATTGTGCGGTGATCTTGTCCTGCTGGGTGATTGTTTTAGGTGTCTGGCTGACGGTGCAGTTTCTTTCACGCAGGCGGTATTTTCAGGAGATGGAGCATATTTTGGAAAATCTGGACCAGCGGTATCTGCTGGGGGAATTAATGCCCTGGTCGTTCCGCCTGGAGGACAGGCTGTACCGTACCCTGCTCCGGAAATCAAATAAATCCGTCATAGAGCGTATCCGTTACATAGAACAGGAACAGAAGGACTACCGGGAATATATTGAAAGCTGGGTGCATGAGATTAAAGCGCCGATAACGGCAATCGCGCTCAACTGTGAGAACCACAGGGACGAGCGGGGCAGATACCTTCTGGTAGAAAACAGGAAGGTGGAGGATTACGTCGATATGGCGCTGTATTATGCCAGGTCTGATGCTGTTTATAAGGATTATATGATTGCGGAAACAAACCTTCAGGAAACGGCGGAAAGAGTGCTGATGCAAAATAAATATTATCTGATACAGCGCCGCATCCAGGCAGAAGTGGACTGCCCTGATATGGTATTTACCGATGGTAAATGGATTGGTTTTATTATGAACCAGCTTGTGCTGAACAGCGCAAAGTACAGCAGGGACGAGGGCGCACATATCTGGATTTCCACAGAGACACAAAAAAGCGGTGTCCTTTTAAAAGTGAAGGATAATGGTGCAGGAATCCCCGGAGAGGAACTTCCCCGCATTTTTGAGAAAGGGTTTACCGGAACAAACGGAAGGGAAACTAAGCGATCTACAGGCATGGGATTGTATCTGTGCCATAAACTGTGCAAAAAATTAGGAATCGGTATCCGGGCAGTTTCAGAAGAAGGGAAGGGGACAGAGATTATATTGGAATTTCCGGTCAGCTCCTATCTGGCGGATTACAGGGACTAAGCCTATTCGTGAAGAGAATTTTTTATCTGTCTTTCAAAATTGTAAGGTTCAGGAAAGATAATCTGATACAAGGCAGATGCGTTTCCTGTTATAGTAGGCATAGTGCAGGAGGAAGGGATTATCCCGGAAAACTGTTACTATGCCTTTAAAAATTTTATCATCAAGGAAAGGAGCAGCAGGATATGCAGGATACAATACGTGTATGCGATGTGGAAAAATATTATGGAAATGGAAACCATGTGACAAAGGCGGTTGATAGGGTGAGCTTTGTGGTGGAGAAGGGTGAGTTTATCGGCGTGATGGGTTCTTCCGGCTCTGGCAAGACGACCCTTTTAAACCTGCTGTCTACGATAGACAGCGTGACGGCAGGGCATATTTATTATGGGGATACGGATATTACGGAACTATCGGAGGACCGTCTCTCTGATTTTCGCAAAGAAAATCTTGGATTCGTATTTCAGGAATACAATCTTCTCGACACGCTGACGCTGGAAGAAAATATGATGCTTGCCATGACGCTTCACCGGAAAGGGAAAAAAGAGATTCAGAAACGGTGCGGGGAACTGTTGCGCCTGCTTGGAATTGAGGAGGTAAAAGACCAGTATCCATATCAGGTGTCCGGCGGGCAGAAACAGCGGTGCGCCTGTGCAAGGGCGCTGGCAAACCATCCCGCGCTTCTGTTGGCGGACGAACCAACGGGGGCTTTGGATTCCCTGTCTGCGCAGACGCTTCTGGAAACGTTTACGGATATGAACAGCCAAATGGGAGCAACTATATTTATGGTAACGCACGATGCTTTTTCGGCAAGCTACTGCCGGCGTATCCTTTTTTTAAAGGATGGAAAAATCTTCCACGAGCTGGTCAGGGGAGAGAAAAACCGACGGGATTTTCTGAATGAAATTTTAGACGTTCTGTCGCTGACGGGAGGTGCGCTGTCCCATGATGAATAAACTGGCTTTCCGGAACGTAAAACGCTCCGCAAGGGATTATCTGGTGTATTTTATGACGATGGCTGTGGTTACGGCGCTGATGTTTTCCTTCAACACGCTTTTATTTTCCGAAGACGTGCAGAACCTTTTCGATATGGCGAATATGATGGCGGTCATGACGGGGCTTGCTACGTTTTTCATTGTCCTGATCGTGGCGTGGCTGATTAACTATATGGTACGGTTTATCCTGGAAAAACGAAGCCGGGAATTTGGGATTTATCTGCTGATTGGGATGAAGAAAAGGGAAATCTCAAGGCTGTATATCCGTGAGAATGTGATGCTTGGCATGGGGGCTTTTCTTGCGGGTATGGGGCTTGGGTTCCTGCTGCAGCAGATTCTGCTGTCTGTTTTTTACAGCATGATCCAGATGGATTACCATATCCATCTCGAATGGAATAGAAACTGTATTCTGATGACAGCGGCATGCTTTTTCGGATGTTATCTGCTGGCGCTTTTCCGCTGCAGGAGAAGGTTCAAGAAAATGAATATTCATGACCTGATGGAGAGCCAGAGACGGAATGAGGAAATCGGTGAAAAACACGAGAAAATGAAACGAATGCTCCTTCCGTTTTCCATCTTGGTTCTCGCTTTATTTGGCGTTTTCCTGTTTTGTTATAAAAACTGGGATGCAGGAATCCTGACGGCGTTCCTGATCGGGCTGGTTCTTAGCATCTACCTGTTTTATACAGGAATCGCCGCATGGATTTCCTGTTATGTAAGGAAAAAAGGAAATGCGGTCTACCGCGGGGATAACCTGTTCCTGCTGCGCCAGTTCTCTTCCAAAGTGAAGACGATGAGCTTTTCTATGGGAACACTGACAGCGCTGTTTGCCCTGGCACTTATGGGAAGCGCTGTGGCGTTTATGTTCAACCATTTCCAGAATGAGATGCTGATCCATAAATTCCCGTTTGATGTGCAGGTATACAGCAGCAATACGGATGAGGATTTTCATCAGGAGATTGCCCTGCTTAAGAAGGAAACACAGGTGAATGAGATATATACCTACCGGATCTATGAGAATGGAACAAACCAGGTAAACGCCTATCTGTACAGTCATCTGAGGGAATTTGGCTCGGATTACCGGAAAGCGGACGGGACGCCGGACATGGAAAAAATTAAACGGAATGACGAGATGATTTACTGTGATTACGATACCTATATGGGAATTTCTGACTATAACCATCTGCGAAAAATGCTGGACCTGCCGGAAACAGACCTGAAAGAAGATGCGTATGCGATTCACATAAAAGAGCGGGTGTGGGGGCAGACCGGGGATTTTTCAGATCAGATTGAGGTAAACGGGCCGGACGGAAGGCTTTCTTTTGCCGGATGTCATACGGAGAGCTTTTCACAGGACGGGCATAACGGCGGAGATTATATCCTTGTGGTGCCGGACGCTGTGCTGGAAGAGATGAATCCGTACTATGCAGAGATGGCGGTGGATATTGAAGGAAATGCGCCGAAGAATCTGCAGAGTCTTCTGGATGACATAGAAGAAGATACGGGAAAAGTGAATTTTCAGAGCCATGTCATGACGGAGGCTGCGGCGGACGACGGGGAAGGGGAAGAACGTGGGAATTCCTGCTCCGGTTCGGATTCCATCGTTGTTTATGTGGTGAAAAACCTGGTGAGGGATAACCTGATACCGGAGGTCAAATATATGCTGTCCTCTATAATATTCCCTTTGTTTTATGTAGGGCTGGTATTCCTCTGCGTTGCCCTGACGGTGCTTTCCGTACAGCAGCTCAGCGATTCGGTAAAATACAGGTTCCGCTACCGTGTGCTTTCACAGATCGGATATGGAAGAAAAGAAATCAGTCGGATTATTTTGAAACAGCTCCTGGGATATTATATGTGTCCGGCGGTTATGGCCCTGCTGCTCAGTGGGCTGGTTACGGTCTATGCAGGAAATCGATTTAACTTTTATACGGGCGTCCAAACGTCATCGGCGGCTTACTTCCTGATGGGAACGGCATTGTTTTTTGGGATTTATGCGGCATATTTCGCTGTTACTTACATTGGATTTAAGAGGAATGTGGAGAGGGAACATGTTGGACGCCTGTAAATGTACTTTGTGAAATCATTGGCTAACGATTTATTTGATACCGCACTGCACATCTGATGCGCCTGAATGGTTCTACATAATAGCGGAAAAAAGCACGAAAGCAGTTGACAATGTGGCAGGAGCATGATAGATTATAGGTAATGAAAAGCTTCAGTGCTTTTGCGGCGATAGAGAGGAGCTACCCGTCCCGACTTTGCGGGCAATAGAAATACAAAGAAGCTCTCTGCCTATGGAATTATCATAGGACGGCTCCCAATCTTATTGAACATTAGTAGTTCAATAAGAATAAATTGCAATTCGAAAAGAAAAGTGATGCCTGAGCCTAACAGCCCAGGCAATTTTCTTTTCTGAAAGAGGAATAAAACGCTATGAAAGATACAAGGCTGCTGGATAAATTTAACGAGATCAAACAGATTTTATGCAGATATGATTATTATATCCATACATCGAAAAAAATCCTCCATCTGACAAACGGGGAATTAAAAATCCCGCATCTTATGGGCCTGCAGTACATTGCAAAGGAGGGAATGTTTGAAGGGGATCATGGGGTTTATATGATAAAATCGGGGCGGCTGCGCTATGATTCCATCGAAAAACTAATCCGGAAATATTATAAGCGGATTGAGAAACAGGAGTCTATGGCGGCAATGGTTTATGGAAAAATTAACAACCTGCCACGAATCAATGAAATGCTGCGGACGGAATCTGTTTTGTATCTATATGATATTACAGCAAACCCGGAGCTTCAGTTAAAGACAGATTA
>CAOKJJ010000223.1 GCA_948468465.1 uncultured Eubacterium sp.
GGGTACTACGCGACGCGACCGGACGGGGCCACTACGTCCATGCAGAATGCTTAGGGATTCTTAACATTCTGGAGTAGGAGCCGAAATCCAGGCCCCGCCCCTCATCCAGCGTCCGGGAATCCACAAACAGAATATTGCCGTGTTGTTATTGACAAATAGGTATGATGTGGTAGAATTTAAGTGTTTCCGGTACTATGAGAGTAAAATACAATTATGAAATTCATACACATATCATAACGAAAAATGGAGGAAAATATGTCAGAAGTATACAACCACAAAGTCGTCGAGAAAAAATGGCAGAAAATTTGGGATGATGAGAAAGCGTTTGCCGCATCAGACGACTATTCCAAACCAAAATATTACGCGCTGGTGGAGTTCCCGTATCCGTCCGGACAAGGGCTGCATGTCGGGCATCCAAGGCCGTATACGGCGCTAGATATCGTTGCGCGTAAGCGTCGGATGCAGGGATATAATGTATTGTATCCGATGGGCTGGGATGCGTTTGGCCTGCCGACGGAAAATTATGCGATAAAAAATAAAATACATCCAAAGACTGTTACCAAAAATAATATTGTCCGTTTTAAAGAACAGCTCCATTCGTTAGGTTATTCGTTTGACTGGGACCGGGAAGTAAATACGACAGATCCGGATTATTATAAATGGACACAGTGGATCTTTTTAAAACTGTTTCAGGAAGGGCTTGCTTATAAAAAAGAGATGCCGATCAACTGGTGTACGAGCTGTAAGGTCGGGCTTGCGAATGAGGAAGTTGTAAACGGTGTTTGTGAGCGCTGCGGCGCCCCGGTCGTGCGCAAAGTAAAAAGCGAGTGGATGCTGAAAATTACAGATTATGCGGAAAAGCTGATCGAAGGATTAAAGGATGTAGACTATATTGAACGGGTCAAAACACAGCAGCGGAACTGGATTGGAAAGTCCAATGGGGCTGAAGTGGATTTTTCTATTAAAAATAAAGAGGATAAACTGCGGATTTATACAACGCGTTCGGATACGCTGTTTGGCGTTACGTATATGGTAGTATCGCCGGAGCATCCGATTATTGAAAAATATAAAGAAGATTTAAAAAATTGGGATGAAATTGAAGCATATCGGGAACAGGCAGCGCATAAATCGGATTTTGAACGTGCGGAGCTGGCAAAGGAAAAAACGGGTGTCTGCATCGACGGGCTGACAGCTGTCAATCCGGTAAATGGAAAGGAAATACCGATCTGGATTTCGGATTATGTGTTAATGTCTTATGGTACGGGTGCGATTATGGCGGTTCCTGCCCATGATCAAAGAGACTGGGAATTTGCGAAAAAGTTCGGCCTGCCGATGATACAGGTTGTTTCAAAAAATGGAGAGCCGGCGGATATTTCAAAAGAAGCGTTTACAGACGTGGCAACAGGGGTGATTGTAAATTCTGATTTTATAAATGGAATGGATGTGAAGGAAGCGCAGAAAAAAATGATTGCGTTTTTGGAAGAAAAACAGATCGGTACGGCCAAGACAAATTATAAATTACGTGACTGGGTATTTTCACGCCAGCGTTACTGGGGCGAGCCGATTCCGATTGTGCATTGTGAGACGTGCGGGTATGTGCCGATAAAAGAAAGCGAGCTTCCATTGGAACTGCCGGAGGTAGAGAGCTATATGCCGACAGATAACGGAGAGTCTCCGCTGGCTGCGATGACAGATTGGGTAAATACAACATGTCCGTGCTGCGGCGGCCCTGCAAAGCGGGAAACAGATACGATGCCGCAGTGGGCAGGTTCTTCCTGGTATTTTCTGCGCTATACAGATCCGCATAATCAAAACGCACTTGCCAGCAGGGAAGCGCTTCGCTATTGGATGCCGGTAGACTGGTATAACGGCGGTATGGAACATACGACGCTGCATTTGTTATATTCCAGGTTCTGGCACAAATTCCTTTATGACCAGAAGCAGGTTCCATGTCCGGAACCATACCAAAAACGTACTTCTCATGGGATGATTCTTGGAGAAAACGGGGAAAAGATGTCGAAGTCCAGAGGAAATGTGGTAAATCCGGATGATATTGTAAGAGACTACGGCGCGGATACACTGCGTACGTATGAAATGTTTATCGGCGCGTTTGACCTGGCCGCTTCCTGGTCAGAGGACGGGGTCAAAGGCTGCCGCAGATTTTTGGAACGTGTATGGAAACTGCAGGATCTGACAACGGACGAAAGCGGTTATTCCAAAGATCTGGAGACGAAGATGCACCAGACGATTAAAAAAGTCAGCAATGATTATGAAAATCTGAAATACAATACGGCAATTGCGGCTATGATGGCGCTGATCAATGATTTTTATAAAAAGAACAGCCTGACCAGAGACGAATACCGGACATTGCTGCTGCTGCTGAATCCGACAGCGCCGCACATTACAGAAGAGCTGTGGGAGACGATGGGATTTGAAGGACATATTTATGAACAGAACTGGCCGGAATATGACGAAGCAAAGACGGTTGAGGCAACGGTTGAGATTGCTGTTCAGATTAATGGCAAAGTAAAAGCGACGATTCAGATTGATAAGGACGCGGCGAAAGAAGATGTCATCGCAAAAGCAAAAGAAGCGGTCGCTGACAAACTGACCAAAACGATCGTTAAAGAGATTTATGTACCAGGCAGAATCGTAAATCTTGTGCAGAAATAAACGAGCGGATTCATAAAACGATCATAAATTTTGTGCAGAAATAAACGAGTGGCTTTATGAAACGATCGAAACGGCTGCGAGTAAAAATATTCAGGAAAGGAAAGACGACTGGACTATGGATGATAAAGGCAAGGAAAACAAACGAATGATACAAATGCGGCTTGGCAGCGCGGGAAAAATGGCTATGATATTACTGACTGTTTTTTGCATCGCTTTCTTTGTGCAGGCGCATAGAATCGTTGCTTTTGGGGCAGCAAAAACTTCTGCAGTTACGCTTAATTACTCCACATATACGCTGCAGGCGGGGAAAAAAGTAAAGCTGAAAGCAGTTGTATCAAAGGAGCGTTTTCAGTCTAAAAAAATAGTCTGGACAAGCAGCCGGAAAGAGATTGCCTCTGTAGATGCGGGCGGTACTGTCAAGGCAAAAAAAGAAGGAAGCGCCAGGATTACAGCGTCTGTTCAGGGAACAGAGGAATCTGCGGCCTGTATGATTAAAGTCATAAAAAAAGAAAGCAAGAAAAATGCCGGGGATGTGGCTGCGCTCAAAGAGATTTTAAAGACGCAGCCGAACGCGTCGGTAAGCAGCAATACGGATGACGCTGACCAGTATACATGGACAGACACCGGAAAAGAACGCAGGCTGACACGCATTGTATGGCCGGGGACGGGCCTTGAGGGAGAGCTGTCCTTTGCCGGATTGTCTGCTTTGGAATATGTGGACTGCAGCGGCGGCAGCCTGAGCAGCCTGGACATCCGGGAAAACAAGTCGCTTAAGTATCTGGACTGTTCGGCGCAGGAACTGCAGACGCTTGATATCAGCGCGAACAAGGCGCTGGAGGTGTTAAAGTGTGATCAAAATCATTTGTCTGAGCTGGATATTCAAAAGAATCCGGCTTTGGTTACATTAAGCTGTGAAACAAATCGGCTGTCGCAGCTGAATACGAAAAAGAATCCGCTTTTAAAAGAATTAAGCTGCGGCGCCAATCAGCTGTCGGGCCTTAATATCAGCAGCAATCCCGCTATGACGGATCTTAGGTGTTCATCCAATGAGCTGACTTCCATTCAAATCAGCGGAGTGAAGACATTGGCGTATTTAGACTGTGCTTACAACAACCTGACGAAGCTGGAAACATCCAAAAATTCTGCCCTGGCATATTTGAATTGTTCTTTTAACAATATCAAAACATTGGGGCTTGGCGGAACAAAAAATCTGGAAGAGGTATGCTGCAGCAGAAACCGGATTACAAGCCTGAACCTGAAAAAGACACAGGCATTGAAAAAACTGATTTGTGATGAAAACCGTCTGGCAAGCCTGGATCTTAGCAAAAGCCCGGCGTTAGAAACACTGCATTGCGCGCTCAACCGGCTGTCAGAGCTGGATGTACGGAAAAATAAAGCATTGACCAGCCTGCATTGCAATGGAAATGATTTATCAGCGCTGAACGTAGCGGGCAATCCGTCTCTGACCGATTTAAAATGCGGTTCCAATGAACTGACAGATTTGGATGTAAGCGAAAATGCAGCGCTCGAAAAAGTTAACTGTGCACAGAATCGTTTGACTGAGTTTGTCATTCATACGAATGCAGCGTTAAAGGTGATAAACTGCGCACAGAATGCATTGAAAGCATTGGATGTGCAGGCGGTTCCTTCTCTGGAAGCGCTGACTTGTGACCATAATAAGCTGACGGAGCTGGACATCCGTTCCAATCCGGCACTCAAAAAACTGGGCTGTCAGTCGAATGCGCTAACGGCTCTGGATATCAGTGCAAATCCGGCACTGGAAGCGCTTTTTTGCCAGGAAAACCAGATTGTGAAGCTTGATACGAGCTTAAATGCGAATCTGACTGTATTGTACCGGGATAAAAATGTGGAAGTTATAGGGATGGACAGTCAAAGTACACAACCGGAATAGAAGATATAAAAGAAATAGAATATCAGATATAGAAAAAATAGAATATCAGATATAGAGATATAGAATATCAGATATAGAGATATAGGTTATAGAACAAATAGGATAGAAAATATAGAATAAAAGAAATGTAAAATGTTTGAATCATCAGAGAAACGTTTTATACGATTATGGTCTTTGCGATATACGAAGGCCATAATTTTTTTAAAATCTCTTGGAAATGGTTTGACTGAAACATAAGGAGCTTATCAATGAGAAAAAAGTATTATGCTGTAACATGGATCCTTTGTGCCGTGGCAGGTGCTGTAATTTTATCTGGCTGTTTGGCGAAGGACAACATGGAAAAAGAGCAGGGTGCAGAAAAAACAGAGCAGACGATATCGAAAAATGAAGAATTAGAACAAAAGGAAACGGATATAGGAGATTATTTAAAAGAAGCGGAAAAAACAGAAGAAACCAATAAAACAGAAGGAACAAACAAAACAGAAAAAACCAATAAAACAGAAAAAACAAATAAAACAGAAAAACAAATAAAACAAAAGAAATCAACGAAACAGAAGAAATGAATAAAGCAGAAGAAATAAAGAAAGAATCTGAAAGCAAAGAACCGGAAATTCTAAAAACAGACTGGTCAGATGATTTCGATGGTTTCAACGGAGCGGCGGTACTATATGATGCGTCAAAACAGCAATTTCTTGTCTATAACGAAAAACTTGTGAAAACAAGACGGTCCCCTTGTTCTACCTTTAAAATCATTTCGTCTTTGATTGCTTTGGAACATGGAATTTTGGATCCGGATCATTCTATGCGCAAATGGAGCGGGGAGATATTTTGGAATGAAAACTGGAACAAGGATCTGGATTTTCAGGAAGCTTTTCGGGAATCCTGTGTCTGGTATTACAGAGAGCTGATCAATGAAATCGGGCAGGAGCTGGTGCAGAAGGAACTGGACAGGCTTGCTTATGGAAACTGTGATATTTCTGATTGGGAAGGGCGGCTGAATACGAATAATAACAACCGTGCGTTAACCGGGTTTTGGCTTGAATCATCACTGATGATTTCTGCAATGGAGCAGGCGGAAGTGATGGAGCGTATTTTTGGGGAACACTCTGTCTATTCAGATACCGTACGCGGTGCACTGAAGGATGTGATGCTTGCGGAAGACGCGAAGGAAGAGCAAATAAAGATCTATGGGAAAACAGGCATGGGCAAGGCGGCAGGAATTACTGTGGACGCATGGTATACCGGATTTGCAGAGACAGCGGGAGGAAATATTTATTTTTGCGTTTATCTTGGAAGGACAGATGATAAAAATGTAACAAGCGCTGCGGCAAAAGATATTGCAATCCGGCTTTTGAAATTATGAGGTGATGCCATCTGAAACATAATAGTGCGCTGGATTTTTCTTCGAGAGTGCAGCTCAAAAATCAGGCGCATAGTGGACTATGTAACTGATTTTTGAGCTGTGCTGTCGTAGAAAAAGACAAGCAATATCAGCAGTTATTTATTTACAATTCCTTACTGACAGAAAGGAGTGACATCACATGCTGGATATTTTTGTATGTGAGGATAATGCCATACAACGGCAGAGTATCGTGCAAACCATTCAAAATGCTGTTCTTATAGAAGAACTGGATATGCTGCTTGTTTTAGATACAGGCGATCCTTATGTGTTACTGAAAAAACTGGAAGCCAGCCGGAACACAGGCATTTATTTTCTTGATATCGACTTAAACAGCAGCATGAACGGAATGAAACTGGCACAGCAGATCAGATTATTTGATCCTCGTGGTTTCATCATATTTATAACCGCACATTCTGAACTAAGCTATATGACCTTCCAGTACCGGGTGGAGGCAATGGACTTTGTATTAAAAGACAATCCTGCCGAGGCGGAATTGAAAATCAAAGAATGCCTGTTAAATGCAATGGAACGCTATACCCTTCAGACCAACAGGACACACAAAGTCTATACGATTGAAACCAGTGGTCGAAAAATCAGCATAGACTATACGGATATTTTATTTTTTGAAACTTCCAGCAATATCCATAAAGTCATTCTTCATGCAAAAGACCGACAAATTGAATTTCCCGGTACCATAAAAGAACTGCCAAGCGCATTAAGCAGTGATTTTGTACGCTGCCATCGGTCATTTCTGGTAAACAAAAAGAATATAAAAGAAATAGACATTAAAAACCGGATCATCCATTTTTCCAATGGGGAGACCTGCCTGATGTCCACACGCATGATGAAAGGGCTTTAAGTTCTAAATTCAAAGCTCCAGCTGCGTCATTTCTTGCGTCGCTGTTTCGTACAGATAGACCTTGCGCGACAGGACTTCTGATGGATCGAATGTATTGTTCATATGCTTGATCCATTTAAGTATATTTCGCGGCTCTACCGTGCCTTTTTTTTGAAGTCTGGCTTCGCTGGTGCCCGTGAAAGCTATATAATAATCATCTCCGAAAAGCTCCGCTATACGCTTCATTACTCCGGGATAAAACATGGCAATTGCCCCGTTTATCTGCATGGTCGTTGTCACAGTCGGCACTGCACGCGGTGAAAGGGAAGTGATATCACTGTTCAGCGCCATAAACGCGCCTCTGTGATATGGTGGATCTA
>CAOKJJ010000224.1 GCA_948468465.1 uncultured Eubacterium sp.
TAACGCAGACATCAGGCACCTATTCACCGTTATTTACGCAACACAGTACTAGTGTAATGTACTGTTGATGTTTATCTAAATAGTCATCGCTATTTTTCTCGCCATGTGATATACTAAAAGAAACGGCGGTGATTCAACATGGCAAGACCTAAGATATATACAATTTCCTTAACCGATGATGAACGGACAAAATTAAAAGCCATCATCCAAAGAAAGGACACCGCCGTCAGAACAATTACTTTGGACTGCGGAAAGTCCAGTATTTATTGATCAAAAAATTTACCGGAACCGTAATGCATAGATTAATCATAGGGCTGATTGAGGAACGGATTCCGCAAAAATCAATCCAAAAGATTAACAGCAGATTATTAAGAATCAGGCCGGTTCCGGCATAGGCAAGGAGGGTTTTCAGCCACAGCTTCCACCAGCAGCGGTACGGCGGCTGTTCTTGATTTTTTTCAGTAAATACATAATTACTATTCCAGTAGCAGGCATTTCCCACACTGATCAGAAACGCTGCTGTGCTGGCGGCAAGATAGTGTATATTCAGCCGGATAAGCAGCAGATAGGCAAGATAGTATATGCCGTTATTGGCCACGCCTACAATGCCGAATTTGATTAACTGATTCCATCGTTTCATCCGATATTCCATCCTTATTCTAAAGAATCATCACTGTATATGATCTGCGCCCTTGGGCTGAAATTCATTAATAGCCTGGATTACGCGGTTCTGCTCCTCTTTGGTCATTCCGTTATACAGCGGAAGGGAGAGAACGGTCTGCGCGTCATTTTCCGTGACAGGAAGGCTTCCTTCTTTTAACTGAAGGTACTGATAAGCTTCGGATAAATGAGGCGGAATGGGATAATGGATCAATGTCCCGATTCCTTTTTCCTCCAGATACGCAATAAGTTCCGGGCGGAAGTCCGTCTGAATCACAAACTGATGCCAGATATGCGTTGCCCCGCTGCGGATTTTGGGCAGACGGATACAGGAATTATCCAGCTTGTCCAGGTAATTTCTGCACAGCATCTCTTTTTCCCGGTTTAACTCCTCCAGATGGGAAAGGCGGACGCGCAGCAGTCCTGCCTGCAGCTCATCAAGACGGGAATTTGTCCCTGCAACACAGTTATAGTACCGTTTCTCGCTGCCGTAATTGCGGAAAATCTGCACATCTCTGGCAAGCTTCGGATTATCGGTAACGATGGCACCTCCGTCGCCGAATGCGCCTAAATTTTTAGAAGGATAGAAGGAAAAACAGCCAGCATCACCAAATGTACCAGTCATTTTTCCGTCGTAGCAGGCACCATGGGACTGCGCGCAGTCCTCCACTACCTTCAGTCCGTAACGTAAAGCAATTGCCATAATTGCATCCATTTTTGCTGCCTGCCCGTACAAATGGACAACGAGAATGGCTTTTGTTTTTTCGGTAATTTTCTCTTCTATCTGCATTGGGTCTATCTGAAAATATTCATCCGGTTCGACGAATACCGGCACAGCACCATTAATGGTAATACCCATTACACTGGCAATATATGTATTTCCCTGTACAATCACCTCGTCGCCTGGACCTATGCCCAGTACACGAAGCGCAATCCAAAGGGCGTCCAGGCCGCTGGCTACACCTACGCAGTATTTTGCGCCGGTAAATGCCGCAAATTCTTCTTCAAATGCCGTTACCTCTTTTCCCAGAACGTACCAGCCGGAACGCAGGACATCCAGCGCCTTTGCTTCAAACTCCTTCTGATACGCATAAAATCCCCTGTCCATACGATTGGGAACAATCTTTTCCTGCGGCAAAGGACAGCTTTCTTTTTCCCATTTTTCTTTTATCACAGCATATTCCTCAGCGGACAAGCTGTACCAGCGCAGTCCTTTATATTCCCCGCGCAGATACAGATGGTGCCGAAATTCCCCCTCATAGACAAAACCATACTTTTCATACAGACGAATCGCCCACAGATTGTCGGAAAGGACATTCAGATATACCTTTTCCAGATGAAACTCCGTAAACGCTTTTTCCAGAAGCTCATTCGTTGCTTTTACGGCAATGCCTTTTCCCTGAGCTTTTTTTCGCAGGACAATCGCATATTCGGCATGGCGTGCAGCAAAGTCAAAATTTTTCAGGCTGATCGTTCCCATATATTCGCCCTGTTCGTTTGCAACAGCAAAATGCACGCTTCCCCCCTGAACAGGCACAATTTCCGCCCCCTGAATAAAGGCCATAACATCATCTCTTGTTTTTTCTTCGCCGGAAAACCGAAATCCTTTCTGTATATCTGCATCCTTCATCCATTCCAACATTCCGGCAGCATCCTCCGGCTGGAGTGCCCGCAGATAAATCTTCATTTCCGGCTCTGCCTGTACAGCTGCGTCCATCTCTTCCTCCTTCTGCTTTCTGAACATGATTTTCTGGTATAAAAAAGCATCGCTGTTTACTGCTGCTTCTCCTGCTCATTATCTCCTTCCTCCTCAATAATGTAGGCAGGACGGTTGCGGGAGGCATCAAAAGTTCTCCACAAATATCCTCCGAGTATTCCCAGAGTAAGCATGATCACGCCAAAGCTGAATAGATTAAATATAAATAAGGTAGCCCAGCCGCTGACATGAATCTGCCCGGTCAGTTTAGCGATAAAAACAACAATTGCCCAAATCACAGATATGATGCAGGATAAACTTCCAATCACGCATACCAGCGTGATCGGGAAGGTAGAAAAGCTGAATAACGTATCGGAAACAAGACGAAACTTCTTTTTCAGCGTCCAGCGGCTTTTTCCGATTTCCCGCTGAAGCCGGGTGTAATATACGCTATCTGTTGTAAATCCGCTCCATAAAATTTGTCCGGTCAATGCACTGTTTTTTTCGTCCAAAAGCAGAAGTACGCGGATAACCTTCCGATCCAGCAGATATACATCAAAACCGCCTTTGGGCATCTGCGGCAATGCTGCTTTCCTAACCATCCAGTAATATAAATTGGCAAACAGCGTCTGGCTCTGACTCTCCTGACGGTCTTTCCGCACAGCCAGAACAACATGATTTCCCTTCTTCCATGATTCAACCATCTCCAGGACAAGCTGTGTCGGCTCCTGCAGATCCGCAGCCTTCACCACTGCACACTCTCCGGTGCATTTCGACAGGCCGCAGAGTATCGCCGCATGCGAACCCCAGTTCCGGGACAGAGAAAAAATTCGAATCCGCGAATCCTGTTTTGCCAACTCCTGCATCACCTGATAGCTGTTATCCTGCGATCCGTCATTCACCATAACAATTTCCCATTCTATTTCTGTATGGACGAACAGCTTTTCCTGCATATCCCGATACAGGGGAAGCAGGTTATCCTGATTAAAATATACAGGAATAACGATTGATACTTTCATTTCTTCTATTTCCTTCCTTGCGTGCTCTGTCCATTTATTCCAGAATATTCTTCCTGAATTACCCGCAGAAACTCATCATAATCGCGGATATATTCTTCTGGACAATAATTGCTGGAAGCAATGCACAGCAAAACGGAATCCTCACTGAAATCATACATGTCCTTCCATATCATCGGCGGAATGTACAGTCCTGTATGCGGGCGGTTCAGGCAGAAAACTGCCTCGTTTCCTTTTCCGTCTTTTACCCTGACCTTGCTCTTTCCCGCAACATTAATCAAGATAAATTCTGATTCCCGGTTTGCATGCTGCCCGCGCACGACATTTTCCCCTGAACCGTAAATATAAAATATCCGTTTAATTTCAAAAGGAATATCCTTCATTCCCTCGACAATTACTAAATGCCCGCGTTCATCACCTTTCTGAACAAATTCCAGCATTTGTACACCGATATATCTGGACATGTCTTCCTCCATTCTGTGCGCAGTGCACATTTTCTGCGTTATGCAGATTGTATTTTGTCCTTTTTTCCTTTAACCCGTTCTAACCATGTACAGATTCCCGCCGCCAATACCGCCAAAAGATAACCTATAGAAACAACAGTTCCTGCATAGAAATCCTTCGGTCTGAACTTCATCACCACCGTATGCTCGCCTTCATCCATTAAAAGCCCCATAAAGCATCGGTTTACCGTCTGAATTTCTTCTTTCTCTCCGTCAATATAGGCTGACCATCCCTTATGTGCAGACTGCAGAAATGTGAGAACCCCTGCACTTGGCGCATTTACCGTCAATTCAATACGGTTAAGTCCAAAATAAGAAACATTGACGCAGGGATCTGCTGTCATCCGCTCTTTATTCACCAGCTCTGCTGCTGCCGGAAGCTGCCTGGAAGATCCAATCTCGACTTTCTGATATTGTACATCCACATCCGGGAAATAAATATCCACATATTTTCTCCCGCTTCCTTCCTCCTCCCGAAGCAAAAATTCTTCCTGATAAGAATATATTCCACCGCTGTTATCCCAGAAAACCAAGAGCAGTTCAATAACGTTTCCTTCTGTCCGCTTTGCATCCGAATCCGTAAAATACAGACGGATATTTTCCGTTTTTTCCAGACCGGCGCTGAATATTCCTTCCAAAACTGCAGCGCCGTTCTCCATGCCTATGGGAAGTTCCTGCCTGCTCAGGATTTCCGGGCGCAGCCGGTCAGTATGCCCATGGCTGTTCTGACCATCCTGCGGCAGACTTCCTGTCAGTTCCTCTCTCCACAAGGCATTGTCCAGAAAAATCTGTTCCGGTGCGGCATTCCCCTCATCCTTCCACTGATCGTAATCGGTATTCTCTGCCGTCACCACATTATCGGTAAAATAAATAACAGGATTCGTTTCCATAATGCTCCTGCGGTATGTGTCTTTAAATTCTTCGATACTATTCATCAGAAAGGAAATATATCCTTCTTCATCAAATGTTTTTTGAAAAACAATGGCCTGGCCGTTCAGCCCGCTGGTGCTGCGCTTATGCCCGGCAAAGTTCATCTCTCTTATCCGGTTGTTCACTTTGGCATATTCCTGGCTGACTGCCGCCCGAACCGCCGCGTTAGAACAGTAATCCGTACTTTTATAACAAGTTACCGTAATTGGTCCTTCCAGCGCTGAAAACGTCAGCAGTTCAATGCTGACTACCCCGATAAGCGCTGCCTTCTGCTGCCACCCTGCCAGCTGCTTTGTCCTAATAAAAGAAAACACCGCCGCATAAATCCCCATAAGAGAGGCAGTCACAAATGCAGATTCCGAAAATGCCAGCAGCCCCGAACTATCCTTCAACTCTGCATAGTAGCCAAACAGCACGGCCAGCACAGCAAAAAGCAGTATCACCGCCGCCATCCGTTTGGCAAACGCAAGAACGTTTTCTTCTATTTTTCCTGAAAATACTTCCTGCATCAGCGGCATTGCCGCCAGAAGTACAAAAAAAGACACAAACACCCTAGCCAGCGTCGGAAAACGGAAATTCTGCATCATGGGCAAAATACGGTAAAGCAGGCTGTGCAGGAAAGAATCTTTGCTGACAATTAAACAGGCAATGAGCGCCAGTACTGCATAGATATGTTTACTGCGCGTTTTTTTAACCAGCAGCGCCGGAAAAAGGAGCACAGGAAAAAGCCCGAAATACACATTTACCATGCTTGGCTCAAGTCCTGGAATAAACTGCGTCATCCGGGGAAAAATAAGGGAAAGCATCGTGCTGAACGGATACGTATTGGGAACCTGCCCCAGCCCATTCGTCCTGGTAAGCTGTCCCATATGGCAGAGAAAAGGAATCAGCGTTACCGCCCCTGCCAGCACCGTACAGATACACAACTGGATAAATACTTTTACAGAGGTCAGAAAAACGGTCGTATTCTTTCCTGTACGCCACAGACGGCAGACATACCAGACATAGGGAATAAGAAATAAAAATGCCTGATAAAACAGCTCCGGATAACCGCCAGTCAGAATCAGTCCTCCGCACAATCCAGCCAAAAGAAGATGCAGCACTTTCTTTTCCCGTATATATTTCTGCACAAAATAAAAAAGCCAGGGAATCCACGCTGCCGAAATAATAATCATAATATGCTGTGCATTTGACAGAAACACCCCGCATCCGCCGTAAAGTAAACCGGCGGCTATCCCTGCGCAAAGCCCCGAAACCGATAAAAACGCTCCGTTTTCTTCCGGCCTGCGCTCTGCCAGCTCCTTCCCTGCCAACAAAAACATGCCAAACTGCGCAATAACGATGTGCATCACATACGATGCCGCCAGGATGTGCGGCGAATACCCAAAAACCAGTGCCAGAAAAAGCGTCAGCGGATACCAGACAGGAGAACCAAACACCGCATAATACGGCGAACCGTAACGCATTAACGGATTCCAGAGCGGAACTGTCCCGGAAGCCAATGCATCCGTCATCAGCACCTGCGTAGGATACTCCGCATCCCAGATATCATACTTCATTAAATTTTCCCCAAGCAGCAGCGACCAGTTCGCACATGCACTAAACAATACATAAAACAGAAAAACACCAGCAGCAATTCGTACCGGATGCGTCTTTATCCAACGTTCTCCCACCATTTCCTAATCTCCCTTCATTTCCTTAACGAGTATAGCAATTTTGGCATGTAATGTCAATTTATTCTGGATTTCTGATTTTTTCTGATTTCTGATTTTTTGCTCCCGCTGTTCTATCCTTACTTACCTGTATAAAAAAGCAAAATCCTTTCCTAACTGCGGCATAAGCCTGAATCATCATTGCAGTCAGAAAAGGTAATATTTGTACAATATGACATCTTGTAATAAGGATCTGGGGCGTTTCGCTCCTGCCTATCTGAGCGAGTTTAGTTTCGCAGCCAGTCCAGCCTGATTAGCTTCTGGTACTTTCAATGCCTTCATTGCTTGCTCTAACGATAAATGAAGGGTTTCCATTATATTTCTAAGAGCCTCTAATAATGTTCTTTCTTCTACCTCCTGCTTCATATCCTCCCAAGCCTTACACACATCCACTTCCTCCTCTCCTGGCGGCAATTTCAAGTTGACATTAGCACAATAATTTAAAACATCTATTTCCTCTTTCCGTAACTTTTTAAAATTATCTCGGACAGCTTCATCCATTTTTTCCCTGTCTTTAGAATATTTGATAAAAGTAAGCACTTCCCTAAGAGATGAATGAAATTTTTTCAACTCATCTTTCGACAATCCATAAGGCGTAATCAAATGAATCTGATAATCCGGCACCAGAGAAAGAATATGTTCATCCTC
>CAOKJJ010000225.1 GCA_948468465.1 uncultured Eubacterium sp.
CCGCACGTCCGGTTCCGGGAGGGGCCTGTCTCGAAAGGGGCAGGTCTACTCGACTTTAAACACCTTATTGTAATAAAACGCGTTCTCAAACCCGAACCGGTCTGCAACTTCATAAATTTTCAGCTCCGGCTGCTTTAAAAGCTCCATGGAAGCCTCGATTTTTTTCTGGCTGATATATTTGCTGATGCCGGTGTCCGTATATTTTTTAAAAAGCTGGCTCAGATAATTCGGGCTGACATGAAAGCATTCCGCAAGGTCCGTCAGGCTGATGCGTTCCGTCAAGTGTTCTTCAATATATTTCTTCGTATTTTCTACAAGAAAGTTTTTCTGGGAAACAGGGCGGCTCTGGAATTCCGTGCAGAGTCCGGCCTTTAGTGTCTGCAGCCATGTGATCACAGATTTTACATTTTTCTGGCGGTATAAGGAACGGTAGCCGTCCGGCTGCGAAGCGAATATACGGTCTGCCGTTTCTCCTCCGTTGGAAAGCAGGGTCAGCGTAAAATGCAGAATGCTGCACGATACATCCATGGCCTGTGCTATATTGACATGTTCTTTTGAGAGCAGGTCGATGATGCCGTCGAGTGTTTTGCACAGGGCGTTTTCATCCAGCTCTTCGAAGGCACGGGTAATGTCTTTGCGGAATATGGACAGGTTAAAGACATTGTGCAGGCTGCCCGAATCCGGCAGGTCGTCAAAGAAAAGGATGTTTTGGCGCTCGCCGGCATAGGAGCTTATCTGTTTTGCATCGTAATAAGAAGCGCTTGCTTCCATAATGTCAGAAACAATGCGTCCGGCTGAGGCGGACAGTGTTACGCTGTAGTAACGGAAAATCATGCTGCAGCTCCTGGTTAGGGCAGAGGAGATTTCCTGACGGAAGCGGGACGCGTCCTGGCTGCCGGAATAGAACAGCACTGCGAAAAAACGGCTGTCTAACGGGATAACCCGGCAGGAAATATATTTTTCGATCAATTCTTCAAACATGTGCAGAGTGCTGGAATAGAGGGCAGAGTTTCCTTTTTCCCGGCCGGCTTTTATTTCCACCTGGGCGGCGCAGTAAAGCGGATGGTCCAGGCGGATATTCAAAGAGGCGGCCTGTGTTTTGCACTGCGCCTCGTTTTCAAAAAGATTGTTTAACAGCTGGATAAAAAACCGCTGGGAGAAGAGCATCCGGTTTAAGGACTCTATATCTGGCGGGGTATTTTTATTTAAGACGGAGGCGACCTCCGCGCGGGCCGCATTCAGCGCTTTGGTAAGGATTTCCGGTGTCAGGTCAATTTTAATCAGGTAGTCGATTGCCTGAAAGCTCAGCGCTTCTTTCGCATAATGGAAATCCTCATATCCGCTTAAGATAATAAATACGGGAAGGCGTCCGTAGGTTTCCCGGCATTTTTTGGCAAGTTCGAGGCCGGAAAGGCACGGCATCTGCACGTCTGCAATGACGATTTCCGGCATATGTTCTTCAATCAGCTGGCAGGCTGTCCTGCCGTTGGACGCGGTGCCGCATATTTCAAAGCCGAGCGCGTTCCAGTCTATCATTGATTTTAACCCAATCTGTACCAGCGGCTCATCATCTGCAATTAATACTTTTAACATAACTCCTCCTGGTCTGTTGCTTTATCTGCGTAATCATCCTCTGTATGCGCATCCATGTTCCTGCGGGGAAGCCGGATGGACATGGTTGTATAGACACCCGGTTCGCTGGAGATAGTCAGTCCGTAAGATTCTCCGAACGTATACTGAATCTGTCTGTTTACGCTTCTGATTCCGATCTGCCGGAAAAAATGTGACTTTTCTGCCGAATCCTGGCTTAATACGCGGGCAATGGTTTCCTGTGTCATGCCGATGCCGTTGTCGGTGATATCAATCCGTATATCGGTATCTGAGGACGGATAGATGTGAATCGTAATGCGCCCTGCCTGACCTTTGGGCTCGATGCCGTGAAAAATGGCATTTTCCACAACCGGCTGCAGGGTAAAGCGCAGAATCTGGTTTGAGAGCAGGGCTTGGTCGTCGATTTCATAATCTAAGGTAATGGTGCCGCCGTAGCGGTATTTTTGAATTGTAAAATAATCGGTCAGCAGCGTAATTTCATCCTGTATGGAGACAATCGTGCTTGTCCCTTTGGAGATGTTTTTTAAAAGATGGGAAAGCGCCGTCGCCATTTCTGCAATGCCGGGCGCATTCTGTGCAGAAGCCATCCATTTCATGGAATTTAATGTATTGTATAGAAAATGCGGATTGATCTGGCTTTGCAGCACCTGGTATTCATAATCTTTTTTTTGCTTTTCATAGGCAATTTCGGCCTCAATCAGGCTGTGGATACTGACGGCAAGCTGATTGACTGCTTTTCCGATATCTCCGAATTCGTTATCCCATTCAATCGTTTCGTCCTTTGAAAAATCTCCGCCGGAGATTGCGGTCAGGCGGCTGCGTATGGAATGCACAGGCCGTGTTACGATATGAAACAGCGAGCAGATTAATATGATTCCAATTACCGCGCTCAGAAGAAAGACAGCGGAGATAATTTTCAGGTATCCGCCGGCCTGCCCACGGAAGGCATCGTTCGAAACAGGCAGCGTCAGGCTGCAGCCTCCGGCGGCTAAAGGGATGGTCAAAAACAGCTGTCTGCCGGATGCGGCTTTATGTATGGATATGTTCTGATTCAGCGGGATATCGGCGTGATGCGGGCTGAGCTTTTCCAGGGCGTCTGTAGGAACGATTCCGTCAGGGGTAACTGCGTACGAATAAGCTCCGGATGTAAAATAAATACAGGTATCTTCTAATTTTATATATTCTGAGACGGCATCTGCAAACAGAGAGGCAGAAACCTCTGCATAGACAAAACCGACCATGTTTGAGCGGTACGGATGAATGACTGGCCGGATGATGGGAAGCATCTTAGGGCGTCTGGATAAAAACGGGTCTTCCTGAAAGCCTATGCTGAAATCATAAGAATCAGCTTCCAAAAGCCTGTTATAATAGGAAAGCTTTTGTATGACAGAAGGAATCGGGCGGTCCACGGAATAAGAAGCGTTTGCCAGTACCTGAAGATAATCGCTTCGTTCAATACCAGATATCACCAGGCGGCAGAGATATTTTGACGAATGTGAGGTACGGAATTCTTCGTCCAATCGTGCCGCGGCAGTGGAGGTGACACGGTTATAACTAGCGGCGGATTTCGGGGTCATGACAAAAGCGGCAATCTGGGAATTGTTCCGGCACCAGTCCGTCAGGTTTATGATTTCATTCATGGAACTGTCAATCTGGCTGGCAAACAGCTGCAGGTTCGTTTCGGCGGTATGGATCAGGTTATTTGTCAGATTTTTGGAAAACATCTGGTAGCTGAGGGCAGAAACGCTGATGCCTACGAAAAGGATGAGCATAAGCGTGATCATCAGAAATCTGCCCCGGATGGATTGATACAGCGGATGATTCATAGTGTATGTACTCCTATATGTCTGCTTTTATGCGGCGGCCCCTTCAGGCTGCCGCGCGTGGCCTTGATACGGGTTTATGGAAATTGTGTTTTTATTATACCATAGTATGGGTTCGTTAAAAAGCATCTTTGGGGTTTTTATAAAATTGAGTAAAAAAATATATTTAATCGTAAAAATTGACTAAAAAAAGATTGCTGTTTTTTTGACGATTTATAAATCACCAAAAAAATTACCAAAAAATATAGTTTATACCATGGAAAAGAATACAGTTTTACCTATATAATAAATGTATCATAAATCTGTCGGATACAGGCAGAAAAAGGAGGTAAAGCAAATATGAAAAAGAAAATGATCAGCATGCTGCTTGCAGTTACGATGGCGGCAGCAATGGCAGCAGGGTGCGGCAGTGATGCAGACAGCGGTACAGATGCAGGAGATTCCAATGCAGGCGGGACAAACGCGGATAATGCTGCAGATGCAGAGGATACCAGCGCCGCAGATAACAATGAGGCGGATAACAATGCAGAAAATGAAAGTGCAGGCGGCGGAGAAAAGACGACTCTGAAGTGGGCCATCTGGGATGAAAAGACGGCGCCGTACTGGCAGGCAATGATTGATGCTTACGAGAAAAAGAACCCGGATGTGAAAATAGAAACGACAGACCTTGGTTCCGCAGATTACATGACGGTGCTTGCTACAGAATTATCCGGCAGCGGTTCGGATTTTGACATTGTTACGATTAAAGATGTGCCTGGCTATGCAACGCTTGTGGCAAAAGGTGTTTTAGAGCCGTTAGATGAGCGGATTTCTCAGGATAACATTGATTTGGAGCTGTATAATGGAGCGACAGACCAGGTAATGGCAGATGGTTCGCTTTATGAGCTTCCATTTAGAAGCGATTTCTGGCTGCTGTTCTATAATAAGGATATTTTTGACAAGGCAGGCGTGGATTATCCGACGAATGATATGACGATGGAAGAGTATGACAAGCTGGCGCGTTCGGTAACAGGAGAAGGCTTTGGAGCAGACCAGGTTTACGGCGCACATTACCATACATGGAGGAGCGCGGTGCAGCTGTTCGGGATTCTGGACGGGAAGCATTCTGTGTTAGACGGAAATTATGATTTTACAAAACCATACTATGAACTGATTAAGAAGGAAGAAGAAGACGGTATCTGCCGTACTTATGTAGATACCAACGCTTCGCAGCTGCATTATTCCGCAGCGTTTTCAGAAGGGAATACCGCGATGCTGAATATGGGCAGCTGGTATCTGACGACTCTGATTGACAGCTTAAAGAGCGGCGAATATGATGCTTCGTTATGCGGAAACTGGGGACTTGTGAAATATCCGCATCCGGAAGGCGTAGAAGAAGGAACAACACTCGGAACGATTACAGGGCTTTCCATTCCGACCGTATCCGACCAGAAAGACGCCGCATGGGATTTCATCAAATATGCATCTGGTGAGGAATGTGCGGAGGTAATCGCTGCAACCGGAACATTTCCGGCGATTTTAAATGATGAGGTGGCTGCGCAGATTGCTTCGTTGGAAGGCTTCCCGACAGATGACAACAGCAAAGAAGCGCTGAAAACCAGCCAGATCTATCTGGAAGCGCCGTATGACGTGCATATTTCGGAAATCAATACCATTCTGGATACCTATCATAAAGACATTATGAACGGGGATACAAGCATTGACGACGGTATTGCAAAGATGAATGAGGAAGTATCAGCTATTTTGAAAGAATAAGCATCGCGGAGGACAGGACATGGAACGTGTTTCACAGATGAATAAAAGTATCCGGATGAGGGAAAGAAAGCGGGCCCTGGTTGCCTATTCCTTTATTGCGCCGAACTTTATCGGTTTTGCGGTATTTACATTGATTCCGGTCGTCTTTGCGTTTGCGCTGGCATTTTTGAAGTGGGATGGAAATAATGCGATTCAGTTTGCAGGGTTTTCGAATTTCACGAAACTGGCAGGGGATTCCCTGTTTCGCGCTTCGCTGAAAAATACCATTATATACTGTATCGGAACGGTGCCGCTGACACTTGTGGCATCGCTTGCGCTGGCAATTCTGTTAAATCAGAAAATCAGGGGGAAGGGCATTTTCCGTACGATTGCGTTCTTTCCGTATGTAGCATCCTTAGTGGCAATTACAGCAGTCTGGGCGATGATTTTTCATCCGAGCAAGGGTCCGGTGAATGCGATTTTATATTATATCTTCCATGTAGACAGCAAAAATCTTCCGAACTGGTTCGGCGGAAACCTGATTCTGCTTACACTGATTTTATTCAGTGTCTGGAAATACATGGGATATTATATGGTCATTTATCTGGCCGGGCTGCAGGGAATTTCGGCAGAGCTGTATGAAGCGGCGGCTTTAGACGGCGCCGGTACATGGAAGAAATTTGTGTATGTCACATGGCCGCAGCTGCGGGCGACTACATTTTTCGTAACTGTTATGCTGACAATCAACTGTTTTAAAGTATATGATATCGCAATCATGCTCGCCGGAGGAGGCGACGGCAGACTGGGAACATCATCAACGGTGCTTGTCTATTATATTTACCAAAAGGCGTTTGTGGAATGGGATTTAGGATATTCCAGCGCAATCGCAATGGTGCTGTTTCTCCTTGTATTAATCGTAACGCTGATACAGTTCCGCGGGGAAGCAAAGCTGGAACAGTAAGGAGGGAAGGACATGAATGAAAAGTACAAGTCTATGGAAAAAAACCGTAAGATTGGAAAATTTGTCATTTATTTTCTGCTCATACTTGTTTCACTGCTGATGATTATACCGTTTCTGTGGATGGTTTCGGCATCCATTAAGACAAACACGGAAGTATTTAAAATGACGCCGTTTCAGTTTATACCGGATAAGCCGAGACTGGAGAATTATTCCGAAATCTGGCAGAAAATACCGCTGCTGCGTTTTATCGGCAATACCGTATTTCTGACGATTGTGGTAACAGCGCTGCAGCTTTTTACCAGCAGCTTTGCGGCATACGCGTTTGCAAAACTGGATTTTAAGCATAAAAATGTACTGTTTTTAGCCTACATAGCAACGATTGCCATGCCGTGGCAGGTGTACATGGTGCCGCAGTTTATCATGATGCGGGGCATGGGGCTGAATGACAAATTACTGGCTATGATCTGCCTGCAGGCGTTTTCGGCATTCGGTGTATTTATGATGAAGCAGTTTTATGAAGGCATTCCGGATTCGCTGTGTGAAGCGGCAAGAATCGACGGCATGAGCGAATATCAGATTTATGCGACGATTATGCTGCCGCTGTCGAAGCCGGCACTGTCGACGCTGACGATTTTTACATTTGTAAATACATGGAACGACTATTTAGGACCGCTGATTTATTTGAAAACAGAGAGCAAGAAGACGATACAGCTTGGGCTGCGTATGTTTATCGGACAGTATGCAGCGGAATACGGGCTGATTATGGCTGGCTCCCTGATTACACTGATACCGGTTATCATTGTATTCTTATCCCTGCAGAAATATTTTGTAGAAGGCGTGGCATCTACTGGGGTCAAAGGATAACCTGCTTTGCGGAGAATCATTGATATTGTGGTGGCTGTCCGGACGCTGGATGAGGGGCGGGGCCTGGATTTTGGCTCCTATTCCAGAATGTTAAGAATCCCTAAGCATTCTGCAT
>CAOKJJ010000226.1 GCA_948468465.1 uncultured Eubacterium sp.
TGTCTTGGCATTTCTACATAACTGGTTGCAGCAGATTTTAAAGCATTGCTGAAAGCAAATTTCACGCCATAGATAATCACTTTCTTGTCTTTTTCTTTTAGATATTCCACGACTTTTGTAAAATGAGCATCTCCTGTAAAAAGAATATATACTTCATCATCATTTTTTTCCGCTATATTACGGTAAATCATATCCAGCATAATGATATCTGTGAAATCTTTGTCCACGCCTTCTTTTGTGCTTGCTGTATGAACAACATGCTCCGTAAGCTCTTTCAGCTTTTCTAATTCCGTACCGATCTTAGGTTCTGAAAAATCACCAAAAATGTAGAGTTTATGTATCTCATATTCCTGTTTCAGCTCGTCAATCCATTCTTCTACATTCGGCTTCATCTGCACTTTGTTATGATACCCATAATACCAGTGCTCATAATCTACAAATACTGCTGCTTTTGGTTTGCCGGAAGTCTTTTTCTTAAAAAATTCAAACATCTCCTCCCTCCTTTCTAAATTGCGAAGTGACTCCCTTCTATATTATAAAACATTTCAAATAATTATTGAAGTATTTTCTTTTGGTATAAACAGAAAAAGAAAAACGCCAAAACTGCATTTTTTTAGGCGTTTTTCCTAAATTTTCATATGATCAGCGCATGATAGCGCCAACCTATCTGATTTTTACAAAATTTTTCTTACTGCCTGGCCAACGTTCTCCACACCGATCAGCGTAATTCCGTCTACATGTGTCTCTGTATCCAACGTAACTTTCGGTAAAATACAAGTTGTAAATCCTAACTTTCGTGCTTCTAAAATCCGCTGTTTGGCCATGTGCACCGCGCGTACTTCTCCGCTCAGGCCTACTTCTCCAAAGCAAATCGTTTTTTCATCAATACAGCGTTCCTTATAGCTGGATATAATCGCTAATACAATGCCAAGATCCAGCGCCGGTTCATTCATTTTGATGCCGCCTGCAATATTTACATACGCATCGCATTCACTCAGACGCAGATTCAGCCTTTTTTCCAATACTGCCATTAACAGATTCACACGATTTGTATCCGTACCGTCCGCCGTCCGTCTTGGTATGCCAAAATTACTGCGGCAGACCAGCGCCTGTACTTCCAATAAAATGGGACGCGTCCCTTCGATCGAACACGCGACGACCGAGCCTGAAGCGTCTTTCGGCTTGCCACTGAGCATATATTCCGATGGATTCGCAACCTCGGTTAACCCCTGCTCCCGCATTTCAAATACGCCAATCTCGTTCGTTGAGCCAAACCTGTTTTTTACACCGCGCAGGATCCGATAAGCCGCATGGCGGTCGCCTTCAAAATATAACACCGTATCTACCATATGCTCCAGCACGCGCGGCCCTGCCACAACACCTTCCTTTGTTACATGGCCGACAATAAAAATAGTAATGCCAAGCCCCTTTGCCAGCTGCATAAAAGCCGCTGTCGCTTCCCGCACCTGCGATACGCTTCCGGGAGAAGATGAAATATGTTCACTGTACATCGTCTGAATCGAATCTATCACAACGGCCTGCGGCTTTTCCTTTCGCAGCACGCCGTCTATCGTTTCCAGATTTGTCTCGCAGAGCAGGGTAAGGCAGTCTGTAAAACGGCCAATCCGCTGTGCCCGTATTTTGATCTGGCGCAAAGATTCTTCACCGGAAATATATAAAACAGAGAGCCGCTGCTCACTCAGCTTTTGGCATACCTGAAGTAGCAGCGTTGACTTTCCGATACCAGGATCGCCGCCTACCAATACAAGCGACGCGGGTACAATCCCTCCGCCAAGCACCCGGTCCAGTTCCGGGAAGCCGCTTGTAAAGCGTTCTTCCCGTTCCATTTCAATATCCGCAAGCAACACCGGCCTGACATCCTGCGACTGCTGTTTTTTCGATACACTTTTCCCGCGTTCCGCAATCTCTTCCACAAATGTATTCCATTGCCTGCATCCCGGACACTGTCCCATCCATTTGGCCGATTCATACCCGCATTCCTGACAGAAATAAATGGTTTTTGCTTTTGCCATATTTATTTCTTCACAATCCTGACAGCGGTCGGCTCTTCTGCGCCAAGCTCCACGCTCAATGTCAGCTTGCCGCCCAGATTGGTCTTCATCGTTCCCGCGTTTTCGCCATTAATAAACACTTCATATTCTGTAGAATCACAAAGGCCCAGAGTAATTTCTGCGTCTTCCGAACCCTCTACCTTGAAAGAAACTTCATTTTCTGTAGTGTCCAAACTATTGACAGCCGTTCCCGGTACGGACTCATAGACAAACATGCCATTGCACTCCAGCTTTGTGATTTCCCGGAATGTTTTGACCTTGTACGTATCCGTACCAAGCTCAAAATTGTCCTTTTTGGTCTTGGAAGCCAACGTATAGTCCCCAAAGCTTATTGTTCCATTTGCTTCCGTACGAATCAGCTCGCTAATTACACTCATTTTTTTATCCTCCAGTTGCTTTTAAAGATAGTAGTAAATTTATTATACTATACTTTTGCCAAAAATGACACCCCATTTTTTCGCATTTGGCGTAACAGTTCAGATACCCCTTGAACTGTTGTCATTCGGCGTCATTCGTTTTCAATTAAATTTTGATTTGAGAAATATATCTTTTTATTCTTTGTTCCGATCGCTACCGTATCTCCTTTTTTTACTGTGCCGGAAAGGATCTCTTCCGCCAGTTGATCCTCAATCTCCGTCTGTATCATCCGGCGCAATGGCCTTGCGCCGAATTTTGGATCATAGGCTTTTTCCACTACATAACTTTTTGCCGTATCCCGGATCACGAGCTGGATGTCCATCTGCGTTTTGCACCGTTCCACGAGATTCTTCGTCATAAGCGCGACAATCTTTTTCATATCTTCTTTATTCAGCATACGGAACACGAGCATTTCATCAATACGATTAATAAATTCTGGTTTAAATATACGCTTTACTTCTTCCATGACACCGCTTTTCATACGTTCGTAATCCTGTTTTTCATTTTCAGAAGAAGCAAATCCCAGTTTTTTCGGTTCCACAATCACCTGGGCGCCCGCATTAGACGTCATAATGATAATCGTATTTTTAAAGTCCACTTTACGGCCTTGTGCATCCGTAATCCTGCCATCGTCCAGCACCTGCAGCAAAATATTAAATACATCCGGATGTGCTTTTTCAATCTCGTCAAATAAAATGACAGAATATGGACGGCGACGCACTTTCTCACTCAGCTGTCCGCCTTCATCATACCCCACATATCCCGGAGGAGAGCCGATCAGCTTGGATACACTGTGTTTTTCCATATATTCTGACATGTCCACACGAATGATCGCCTGTTCATCCCCAAACATCGCTTCCGCAAGCGCTTTGGATATTTCCGTCTTTCCTACGCCTGTCGGCCCTAAGAACAGAAAAGAACCGATCGGGCGGTTGGGATCTTTTAATCCTACACGGCCTCTGCGGACAGCTCTTGCAACAGCGCTTACCGCTTCTTCCTGGCCGATCACACGCTTATGCAATATTTTTTCCAGCTTCTGCAGCCGTTCCGTCTCTCCTTCGGTCAGTTTTTTCACCGGAATCTTTGTCCAGCCGGACACAACATCCGCAATCTCATTTTCACCAACGGTGAGACGTCGTTTTTCATTGTTTTTCTGACATCTTTTTAATAATTTCTCATATTCTTTTTTGCAGCGGTCACGTTCCGCCTTCACTTCACTTGCATGTTCAAACTGCTGGTCAATCAAAGCCTGTTCCAGCTGCTCCTCCAGTTCATGCATCTTCTGTTCTAACTGTATCAGCTTCTCCGGCACCGGATATCCGGCCAGCCGTACCTTAGAGGATGCCTCATCAATCAAATCTATCGCTTTATCCGGCAGAAAACGGTCATTGATATATCTTGCAGACAGCTTTGCCGCTGCCTCCAGCCCTTCATCTGTAATCTCCACCTGATGATGTGATTCGTAACGTCCCCTCAGCCCTTTTAAAATCTCAACCGTCTGCTCTACCGTCGGCTCCTCTACGGTAACCGGCTGGAACCGGCGTTCGAGCGCGGCGTCCTTTTCCACATATTTGCGGTATTCTTCGATCGTGGTGGCGCCAATGAGCTGTATCTCCCCGCGCGCCATTGCCGGTTTTAAAATATTCGATGCGTCTATCGCGCCTTCAGCGCTTCCGGCGCCTATAATCGTATGAATCTCATCGATAAACAAAATAATGTTTCCGGACATCGTTACTTCACGAATCACACGCTTAATCCGCTCTTCAAACTCTCCACGGTATTTGGAGCCCGCAACCATGCCAGACAAATCCAGTGTTACAACCCGCCGGTTTGCCACGCTGTCCGGCACCACGCCGGACACAATCCTCTGCGCGAGCCCTTCTACAATCGCTGTCTTGCCAACGCCTGGTTCGCCGATTAAACACGGATTATTTTTTCCTCTTCTGCTCAGAATCTGAATCACGCGTTCAATCTCCTGCTCCCGGCCGACCACCGGATCCAGATCGTCTTCCGCCGCCATCCGTGTTAAATCCCTGGAATACTGATCCAGCACGGAAGTCATCCCGTCTCTTCTGCGTATTGGCTTGCCATTTTGAAAATCTTCTTTATAGGCATTCGTATCTTCGCCCATTGCCGCAAGAATGTCTATATACATTTTCTGCATATTAACATTCATCGTATTCATAAGACGGGATGCCGCACAGTCTACGGATTTGATAATCGCAAGCAGCAAATGCTCCGTACCGATAGCTTCGCTCTTAAACCGGTCCGCCTCTGCCGCTGCCATATCCAAAATCATATTTGTCTTTGGCGTATATCCGTCGCGCTCTTCAATTGCGACAGAAGAAGAAGGCGCTATCAAATCTTCAATCAGCTGCAGCAGCTGTTCTTCCTCTACTCCGTTATCCAGCAGTATCTGTGCCGCCACACCTGAACCTTCTTTGATTAGGCCAAGCAGTATATGTTCAGTCCCTGTATAATTATGCTGCAGATTTTTTGATGTCCTGCCCGCAAGCTCCAATGCTTTCTGTGCTTTTGCAGTATATGGTTTCCGCATCAATTTTTCCTCCAAAATTTGTTTTGCCTGTATTCTTATAAATCATTCAGATCCATAATTTCCATATCGTCCTCTAAACGGCTGCGCCTCTTTCTGGCAGGTTTGCCTGCTTTTTGTGACTTGCGGCTTATCGTATCTTCCATATCCCAATCATCCATAGGATCATGCTCCGGCTTAGCCAGATCCGAGCCGGAAGCAGCTGGCTGGCGTGTATATTTTACTGACTGCCGCATCCGCTGCGCTGCCATCTGCATGGTATCCGGCGAACTGTCCGCATAGCTTCTCACCGTCTTGTCTCTTTGGACCGCTGACGAAGCATATCTGCCCGGCTCTCCCTGACTCATCTGCGCACGGATTTCTTCAGGCGTACTGATATGGTCCTGGCGGACAGGCGGCCTTTTCTGCGGTTCTCTGGCAGGTTCCTGCGTAAATGTCTTCGTCACTCTTTTCGAACGTTTTCCAACATTTCCTTCAAAATTTCTGCCTGCCGCCAGTGAACTTTTGGAAATTGCCTCTGTCTGTTTACCTGTTTTTTTCGTCTTTTTCTTTTTACTGCGTACTCTTACCTCGTCTTCTTCCTCATCATCTTCCTCTCCCTGGCTGTGCAGCAGCAGAGCGGTAAAAATAATAATGACAAGAATTATCGCGACAACAAGGATACTGACAATTTTTACCCGGCTTTCTTTTAATTCCGTATATTTTTCATTCAGCGTATTGTATTTTGTCAAAGAAACAGTCCGCTCTACTTCTTCTTCCTGTCCGTCCTCCTCCTGTCCGTATGCTGCCGCAAAAGCATTTGAATAACGCATGTATGTGCCCTGTTTTTTATCATACAAATACCACCCGCTCGTACCGTCTGAGTTAATTCCATAGACAAGATAATAATCTTTTAATTCCTCCGAAAACTGGCTCTGGTATGCCGCGGCCTTTTTGCCAGAAGGCAGCTTTAACGCTTTTTCCTGAAATCCCGCCGGCACTTCTTCTCTGGCATTACTGATAAATATAACAAAATTATCTCCGATCCCGGTATATTTAAATCGTTCCACCACATTTTTCAATTCATCATAAAAATAAAATCCGGTTGAACCGTTTCCATCCGTATTTTCCAAATATACAAGATGAACACCATTTGTCTGACAATAAAGCGTAGAATAACTGTTTTCACCAATTTGCACAGACCCCTGGCCAAATGCGGACGGTATATCCTGTGCCGTCGCGCCATACGTAAAATTACTTGACAATTTATAAGCAGCGCCGCTTAGTTTTACCG
Source organism: uncultured Eubacterium sp. (assembly GCA_948468465.1). The sequence goes on from CAOKJJ010000226.1 coordinate 6,317, forward strand.
TCCCATCTGCTTTTATGGAACCCGAAAGTCTTTCAGGAAGGCTTCTTTTTTTGCCGCTTTGTTTTTGCCCTGACTGTGTATTTGCCGCCCCGCTGCTGTCTGCATCATCCTGCGTGCCAGTGGCATCTCCCGCCGACTGGCTGTCATTTCCTGTCTGCGTATCAGCTGTATCTCCCGCTGGCTGTGTGTCATTTCCTGTCTGCGTACCAACGGTATCTCCCGCCGGCTGGCTGTCATTTCCCGTCTGCGTACCAGCTGTATCTCCCGCCGGCTGCGCAGCATCTGTATCCGGCTGTTGTGTTCCCGCACTTGCACTGCCAACCGTCAAAGTAATTGTATATACCGTATACGTATTATCCTGCGCCGAACAGGTAACTTTAATTGTATTCACGCCAGGCTGCAGGCCATCCCTGCCTTCCACAGAAGCGATAACCGCGCCATTGGCACGCGGCACTGCCTGGACGCTGACACTCGTTACATCCGCGTCCACGGTAGAGGTATATTCAGTAATATCCGGGGAAAAAGCCGGACTTAACACCCCTGGCGCAATATCAAAGGCTGACAGCTTGCTGTCATGAGCAGCGGATACCTGTGCTGCCAAAACCGGCTGCGGAGTATATGCATATCGTACCGGCATAAGCAGAAACAGTCCGGTTAACGTGGTAAGCAGTACTTGTTTGCTTTTGTTTTTCTTCATCGTTTTCATTCCCTTCTTTTCCTAAGTTCACATATCTTGAAACATTTTACCATCTTTCTTACATTTTGGCAATGAAGGGAC
>CAOKJJ010000227.1 GCA_948468465.1 uncultured Eubacterium sp.
AATATGTCTGCGGGATGTTTGGAATCAACATTGACGAAAAGATGGGACATGACAGCTTTGAGTACTTGATCGCAGATTTGTACGATCCGAAAACGGAAGTTCCAAAAGGGTTTTCGGTCCGTAGCATCCCGGCATTTACCTGGGCTGTTTTTTCCTGCGACGGACCGCTGCCGGCAGCACTTGAGGACGTGAATGTGAAAATCTTCTCAGAATGGCTCCCTGCACTCAAAGAATATGAATTTGCGGCAGGATATTGTGTGGAAATGTATGATGCACCCGATCAATACCCGAAAGGAACACAAGATGAGAAGTATCATTCTGAGATATGGATTCCTGTGAGAAAGAAATCGGATCATGTACGATAATCATGTACGATGATGGATATTTCTCATAGACTTTGCATCTTAATTATGATATATTTATAGACAGTTAATCATTTTTTCGTTTTCGGGAGGTGGACAGATGCCAAGTAATGGTGAAATTATAGAAAGAGCGGTAAACGATTTTCAGAAAGTTCAAAAACGCATGTTATTAGCAAAAAAAGAAAACGCGGCTGAGACATATGAAGATTTAAAAGAAGATTATATATCATTAAAAGTTATTCTCACAAGTATGGGAGTTAATCTCACTATGATTGATAAGATCAATGAATCCTGAGCCGGATAAAAGAAAACGCTGCATTTTTTATAAATTTTTCTTGCACTCTGCCATACTCTGCGCTATAATAGGTGCAGTTTAAATATGTAAATGCAGGGAAGGTGGCGTAAAGCAGCCGAAGATTCGTTCCGCTGACAGAGAGAAAAAGTGAGGCGCTGAGAGCTTTTTTCAGAACGGGCAGTTTTTGGATTTCACACCGGAGCAGTTTGGATGAAGCAGGAGTAGTTCAAAACGTTCATACACGTTACGTATGTCAAGTGTCTGGTCTTATACATAGATCAGGAAACAGGGTGGTACCGCGGAATGACTCCGTCCCTTTTGGGGATGGAGTTTTTTTATATTTAAATATATTATATTATATTTTATTTTTTAATATTTTTCTATAAGGAGAATTCGTATATGAAAGAAAAACTGCAAAAAATCAAAGAAGAAGCAATGCGTCAGATTCAGGCTTCTGAAGAGCTGTCAAAATTAAATGAAGTCAGGGTAGCTTTTCTTGGCAAAAAAGGAGAGCTTACCGCTGTGCTAAAGAGCATGAAGGATGTGCTTCCGGAGGAACGTCCGGTTGTCGGGCAGCTTGTGAATGAAACGAGGGCCGCGATAGAAGAAATGTTAGAAGATACCAAAAAGAAGCTGGAAGAGGCGGAACTGAATTTTCGTTTAAAACAGGAAGTCATTGACGTAACGCTTCCTGCAAAGAAGAACCGCATTGGACATCGGCATCCGAATACGATCGCGTTAGAAGAAGTGGAGCGTATTTTTGTCGGCATGGGTTATGAGGTTGTGGAAGGCCCTGAGGTGGAGTATGATTACTATAACTTTGAAGCGCTCAATATTCCGGCGGATCATCCGGCAAAGGATGAACAGGATACGTTTTATATTAATCAGAAAATTTTACTGCGTACGCAGACGTCTCCGGTGCAGGTGCGGACAATGGAGAGCCGTCCGCTGCCGATCCGCATGATTGCTCCGGGCAGAGTGTTCCGTTCGGACGAGGTGGATGCTACCCATTCTCCATCGTTTCATCAGATCGAGGGCATGGTCATAGATAAGCATATTACATTTGCGGATTTGAAAGGTACGCTTTCCGAGTTTGCAAAGGAGCTGTTTGGAAAAGACACGAAAGTAAAGTTCCGTCCGCATCATTTTCCGTTTACGGAGCCAAGTGCGGAGGTAGATGTTACCTGCTTTAAGTGCGGCGGCAGCGGCTGTCGGTTTTGTAAGGGCAGCGGCTGGATTGAAATTTTAGGCTGCGGCATGATCCATCCGAAGGTACTGAAAATGAGCGGCATTGATCCGCAGGAGTATTCCGGATTCGCGTTTGGCGTTGGCTTAGAGCGGATTGCGCTGCTGAAATATGAGATTGATGATATGCGCCTGCTGTATGAAAATGATGACAGGTTCCTGTCCCAGTTTTAAGGCAGATGATGGCAAAGTGATTTTTTGAAGGAAATTTTGGATGAAATTTTGGAGGAAATAACATGAATACTTCTTTAAAGTGGATCAAAGACATGGTGCCGGGATTAGATGTCACACCGCAGGAATATGTGGACGCGATGACTTTGTCCGGTACAAAAGCAGAAGGATATGAAGCATTTGATAAAGATTTGGATAAAATTGTGGTCGGCCAGATTAAACAGATAGAAAAACATCCGGATGCGGACAAACTGGTTGTCTGCCAGGTAGATATTGGTGAGGCGGAGCTTATTCAGATTGTGACAGGAGCTCCAAATGTCAGAGAAGGGCAGAAAGTTCCGGTTGTACTGGACGGCGGACGTGTGGCAGGCGGACATGACGGGTCTAAGACGGACGGCGGCATTAAAATAAAAAAAGGAAAGTTAAGGGGAATCCTCTCTAACGGCATGATGTGTTCGATTGAAGAACTTGGCTCTTCCAAAGATATGTATCCGCAGGCGCCGGAAGAAGGCATTTATATCTTTGACGACAGCGCTCCGGTTGGCGCGGATGCGGTAAAACAGCTTGGACTGGATGACGTATCGGTCGAATATGAAATCACTTCCAACCGTGTGGACTGTTTTAGCGTGATTGGCATCGCAAGAGAAGCAGCGGCAACCTTTGGCCTGCCGTTTCATCCTCCTGTTATAAAGCAGACAGGAAACGAGGATGATGTTCATCATTATATCAAAGTACGTGTCGATGACACCAAGCTGTGTCCGCGCTATACAGCCCGTGTCGTGAAAAATATCCGGATTGCGCCGTCGCCGGAATGGATGCAGCGCAGACTGGCGGCACAGGGTATCCGTCCGATTAATAATCTCGTGGATATTACCAACTATGTCATGGAAGAATATGGCCAGCCGATGCATGCGTATGATCTGGATACGATTGCGGGAAATCAGATCATTGTAAGACGTGCGGAAAAAGGCGAGAAGTTTGTAACGCTGGATGGGCAGGAGCGTGAATTGGACGATACGGTTTTAATGATCTGTGACGCCGAAAAGCCGGTTGGCATCGCAGGCATTATGGGCGGAGAAAACTCCATGATTACAGACCAGGTAAAAACAATGCTGTTTGAAGCCGCATGTTTTGACGGTACCAATATTCGTCATTCTTCCAAAAAGATCGGCATGCGTACAGATGCATCCGGCAAATTTGAAAAAGGGCTGGATCCAAATAATGCCATAGACGCGATGAACCGCGCCTGCCAGCTGATCGAAGAGCTGGGCGCCGGAGAAGTGGTAGGAGGCGTGGTAGATATTTATTCTGCAAAAAAAGAAGGCAGAAGGATTTTGTTTGAGCCGGAAAAATATAACCAGCTGCTTGGAACGGATATTCCGCCTGAGACAATGCTTGGGTATTTCGAAAAAATTGAATTAGCATATGATAAAGATACAAATGAGGTCATCATTCCATCCTGGAGACAGGACTTGGAATGCAGCGCGGACATGGCGGAGGAAGTGGCGAGATTTTACGGATATGATAAGATCGGTACGACACTGCCGTCCGGTGAAGCAACGACAGGAAAGCTTTCTTTTAAACTGCGGATAGAAGCTGTTGCGAGAGATGTCGCGGAATACTGCGGATTCAGCCAGGGAATGGTCTATTCTTTTGAAAGCCCGAAGGTGTTTGACAAACTGCTGCTTCCAAAAGACTCCAATCTGCGCAAAGCAGTTGTCATCGCTAATCCGCTTGGCGAGGATTTCAGCATTATGCGTACGATCCCGCTAAACGGTATGCTTACTTCGCTGGCGACGAACTTTAACAGAAGAAATAAAGACGTCCGGTTATATGAGCTTGGCAATATTTATCTGCCAAAGGAACTCCCGCTTACCGAACTGCCAGAGGAAAGAATGCAGTTTACGCTTGGGATGTACGGAGAAGGGGATTTCTTTACGATGAAAGGCGTAATTGAAGAATTTTTACAGCAGGCTGGCATGCATAAAAAGCCGGAATACAACCCAAACGCCGCAAAGCCATTCCTGCATCCTGGCAGACAGGCTGAAATCTGTTATGATGGTAAAGCGATCGGATATTTCGGAGAAGTACATCCGACAGTGGCAGCAAATTACGCGATCAAAGACCGGGTTTATGTAGCGGTGATAGATATGCCGCTGATTGTGGAGATGGCAAGCTTTGACCGCAAGTATACCGGCATTGCAAAATTTCCGGCTGTTACAAGAGATTTAAGTATGGTATGCCCAAAACAGATTTTGGCCGGAGATATTGAAAAGATTATTGAAAGCAAAGGCGGAGCTTATCTGGAAAGCTATCGGCTGTTTGATATTTACGAAGGAAACCAGATTAAGCTTGGATATAAATCCCTTGCCTATTCCATTACGTTCCGTGCACCAGACCGCACGTTAAATGACGAAGCAGTGAATGCACCGATCGATAGAATTATAAAAGCGTTAGAGGAAAAAGGCATTGAGCTTAGAAAATAAGTTTAGAAAATTAATTGAGAAAAAAATAAAACCAGATTAGAAATAAATGCAAAATATATAAATGAGTGACGGACAATAGATTATGGATGTGAAAGATTTTTTTTATGAACTGCCGCCGGAGCTGATCGCGCAGGATCCGTTAAAAGACCGTTCCAGTTCCAGACTTATGGTTTTGGGGCGCAGCGATGGTTCCATAGAACATCATGTGTTCCGGGACATTGTGAATTATCTGCATCCGGGGGACTGTCTTGTAATTAACAACACAAAAGTACTTCCGGCAAGGCTTTACGGCAGTAAGGAAGGGACACAGGCAGGCATCGAGCTGCTGCTTTTAAGGCGCCTTACCAGCGACTGCTGGGAGACGCTGGTAAAGCCGGGCAAAAAGGCAAAAATCGGGACAAAAATTCAGTTTGGTGACGGAATTTTAACCGGGGAAATTATAGATATTGTAGAAGAGGGGAACCGGATCATCCGGTTTTCCTATTCGGGCATCTTTGAAGAAATCTTAGATCAGCTGGGTGAAATGCCGCTGCCGCCGTATATTACACACAAGCTGGAAGATAAACAGCGCTACCAGACCGTTTATGCAAAAGAGGAAGGGTCTGCCGCGGCCCCGACTGCCGGACTGCATTTTACACCGCAGCTGCTGCAGCAGATACAACAAAACGGGGTAGATATTGCACAGATTACGCTGCATGTCGGGCTTGGCACGTTTCGCCCGGTGAAAACGGAAAACGTGCTGGAGCATCATATGCATTCTGAGTTTTACAGCATCGAACAGGAACAGGCGGATAAAATTAACCGTGCAAAAGCGGATGGACATCGTGTCATTGCCGTAGGCACTACCAGTACAAGGACGCTTGAATCTGTCGCGGATGAAAACGGTTTTGTCAGCGCCGGAAGCGGGTGGACGCAGATCTTTATTTATCCGGGATATCAGTTCCGGTGCATTGACGGATTGATTACAAATTTCCATCTGCCGGAATCCACGCTGATTATGCTTGTAAGCGCATTCGCTGGCAGGGAACATGTACTGCATGCTTATGCGCAGGCAGTGCAGGAGAGGTATCGGTTTTTTAGTTTTGGGGATGCGATGCTCGTGGTGTGAGTAAAAATTTTGGACGTGGAAAAGCCCGCGAGAGCGCAGGAATACTGGGGTTTCGCGGGCTTTTGGCATAGAATTTTCATGGATAGAAAGAGCACACCTTTTTATTTCTTTGCGTAGCCTCCCAGGAAGCACAGAAAATACTGATTCCCATTTTACATCGATAATGCGCAATCAATGGCTCCATATCGGAAATCCCATATTCTTGCAATAATATGTTTTCATATTCCTTTTTCTTATTCAAGTGAACACCTCCCCAATAAAAATGCTTTAAAGAAGTTCACTTGAACTTGGCCACTTCCACAATGCCTGCAGACATTCATAGGGTAAGTTTCGTTTTTTGTTTTGCTATAGGTATTTTTGATTCTCTCCGGATATTTTTCCATAAGCATATGGTCAAATTCCTTAATATCACCAATGACATTCAATCCGTAGTATTCAATACTCGGGTCTTGCAAATGCGCAACAATGTTCTGATGTTGCAGCAGTCTGTCATAATCATAAGGAAATGTCACATTCTCGGTGGGCTTATCTGCATAGGTAATATAGGTTAAAATCTCTGTGGGCTTATGGCATTTGTAACATTCTTTTGTGTATACATATACACGAAACGGCAGTTTGTCGCTGTCTGGAGGAATGATTTCGATATTGTTTCTGAAGTAGCCGTATTCCTTTCCGTCCTTAGAGAACTTGATATATGTCTTTTCTCCTTCTTCACGAAGCGAGAATGCAGTTTTAATCTCGCCGGTTTTTCGGTTTTTAAATTTAATCATATCCATCCTCCGATCATTCATATTGGATAGAACTTACAAAACAAATCAATGAATCAGCTTTTGAAGTTCAGCTAAAACACTTTCATAAGATATATTTTCTGCATAGGCAAACTGCTTGCGGTACTTGTCCCACGCCGCCCGAAGTTCTTTGCTCTCTGATATATTCTTTAGGATTAGATCCACATTTGAAATTTGCTCTGTTGTACCGCGATGTTCGGCAGTAGCCTGCAACGCTTCTTTGAAAATACTTTTATCGAATTTTTGTGTAGTAGCAAGGATGTAGGCATCATAGAAATCTCTGGGTCGGGTATTGAATACGGTTCTGCGAAGAATGGTTTCCACCTTCTCTGCCAAAACGGTTTCAATGTTGTATGCCCAAAGGCTAAAGGACTTGTCCTCGTCAAATATTTCATGAAAAGTAAATTCTACTGCTTTTGGGGTTATGGCATCCCCGGTAGACACATCAATGGAGAGAGGAGTTAAAAGCGTATCATATTTTACCTTTATCATAACACGATAACCACCATAGATATCGTCCTCTCTTATAGGAGCAATATTGTTGATCTCAAAACTAACCTCGTCTTCGCAAGGAATATCGCATATTTCACCCAATGC
>CAOKJJ010000228.1 GCA_948468465.1 uncultured Eubacterium sp.
AATTGTTTTTTATTACAAAATTGTTACAACGCCGTTGACAGCGATAGGTGATATTGCTATAATGAAAAAAGGTTGTGAAAAAAGTTTCACATTTTTTACAAAAATAAGATAAATATACGTGCAGTTGAGAAAACTCATAGCAATGAAAAGTAAAAAACAACGGATAATGATCATGCAGGAGGAAACTATGAAATCCAGATTCATAAAACTTGGGGCAATTTTTATGGCTGCTATGACAGCAGTATGCGGTTCAGGGACAGTAACGACACAGGCGGCATCCATTCGGGCAGGCGTCAGCGCGGCGCTGGCGGAATGTTTAAACGGCAATACGAAAATGACGATGCCAGCAAAAGGGGATGTTAATTTTTCACGGACAGCTTCGGCAAAAAATGTATTGCAGGAGGAAAAAGCTGCTGAAAAAAAAGATGACGAAAAAAAAGCTGCCGGGAAAGCGAAAAAACGTTCCAAAAAGATAGGAGATGCAGACGATCAGACGATCTGCGGCTATACAAATCTTGGAATTGCAAATGTGAGCAATTATTTAAATATTCGAGAAGAACCGGGAGAGGACGCTAAGATTGTAGGAAAGCTGCCGGCGGATGCAGGCTGCGAGATTTTAGATACCGCGGACGGGTGGTACCGGATCCGCTCAGGAAAAGTCAGCGGATATGTCAGAGCGGATTATATCATTACCGGAGAGAAAGCCAGACAGATGGCTGAAACATTAAAAAAGACGATGGCTACCGTAAATACACTGACGGTATACATAAGAGAAAAGCCGAATACAGACTGTACGATTCTTACAATTGTTACGACGGATGAGGAACTGGAGGTCGTAGAAGAAGGCGAAGAATGGATTGAAATCAAACTGGATGATGAGAACGGGTTTGTAAACGCACAGTATGTGAATCTTTCGGAAGAATTGAAAAAGGCGATGCCTTATACAGAAACGGAACGCAGTGACGGAGTATCCGATACGAAATATTCCCTTGTGCAAAAAGCGTTAAGCTATGTCGGCGGACGTTATGTCTGGGGCGGGACAAGCCTGACAAACGGGGTGGATTGTTCCGGATTCACGATGCAGATTATGGCGCAGTATGGCGTATATCTGCCGCACTCTTCCAGAGGGCAGGCAGGCTATGGCAGAAGTGTAAGCACGTCCGAACTGCAGCCGGGAGATCTTATTTTTTACGGCAGCGGCAGTTCGATCAGCCATGTGGCTATTTATATTGGAAACGGACAGATTGTACACGCAAGCAACAGCCGGGATGGAATTAAAGTGTCTAACGCGTTTTATCGTACGCCGATTTGCTGCAGAAGGATGTTTTAGAATTGAAAAAACTGTTTACAACAGCTCCCAAGTATGCTATATTGGAAAGGCATGAGTAAGCCCATATTCGGTAGATGGATGCTCCGACCTTTTACTGAGTATCATGTGTAATCGGGCGATGATCAAATATATGGAGGACATTTTTATGTTATCAAAAGAAAAGAAAGAAACGATTATTAAAGAGTATGGCAACAAGCCAGGCGACACAGGCTCACCGGAAGTGCAGATTGCGCTGCTGACAGAGAGGATTAATGAGCTGACAGAGCACTTAAAGGTAAACCAGAAAGACCATCATTCCAGAAGAGGTCTTTTGAAGATGGTTGGACAGAGAAGAGGTCTGCTTGCTTATCTTAAGAAGACTGATATCGAAAGATACCGTACTTTGATTAAGCGCTTAGGATTAAGAAAATAATTCTGTATAAAAAGAGCGGAGTTTTCCGCTCTTTTTTAAGGATATTTAAAAATTGCCATAAAACAGAACATGAATATGGTTGGGGTGTTAAAAGGAAGCTGCCGCAGATGCGGTTACGCATATGTATGGCGGCTGTTTCCTTCTGACACCCAAACCAGGAAAAGAGGAGAAAAGAAATGTATAAAAGTTATTCTATGGAAATCGGTGGAAAGACGCTTACCGTTGAGATCGGCCGTGTGTGTGCACAGGCAAATGGCGCGGCGCTTATGCGATACGGTGAGACAACGGTGTTATCTACCGCAACCGCATCTGACAAACCAAGAGATGGGATAGATTTTTTCCCGTTAAGTGTAGAGTATGAAGAAAAACAATACGCCGTAGGCAAGATTCCGGGCGGATTTAACAAGAGGGAAGGAAAGGCGTCCGAAAACGCGATATTAACCTCCCGCGTCATTGACCGCCCGATGCGTCCGTTATTCCCAAAGGACTACCGTAATGATGTTACGCTCAACAATATGGTTATGAGCGTGGATCCGCAGTGCCGTCCGGAAATTACAGCCATGCTTGGCGCGGCAATCGCTGCCTGTATTTCCGATATTCCGTTTTGCGGTCCATGTGCAATGACACAGATTGGTATGGTGGACGGGCGGTTTATCATAAATCCGTCCCAGCAGGAATGGGATGAAGGCGATCTGCAGCTTACGGTAGCATCTACGATGGAAAAGGTCATTATGATCGAAGCGGGCGCCAACGAGATTCCGGAAGCAAAGATGCTGGAAGCGATCTATATGGCGCATGATATCAATCAGACGATCAATGCGTTTATCAATCAGATTGTTGCTGAGGCTGGCAAACCGAAACATGAATATACAAGCTGTGCGATTCCGGAAGAAATGTTTGCGGCCATGAAGGAAATCGTCACTCCGCAGGAGATGGAAGAGGCAGTATTTACGGATCAGAAGCAGGTACGTGAAGAAAATATCCGCAATATTATAGAAAAATTTGAAGAAGCATTCGCGGAAAACGAAGAGTGGCTGGCGATTCTTGGAGAGGCAGTATATCAATACCAGAAAAAGACGGTCCGCAAAATGATCTTAAAAGACCGCAGACGTCCGGATGGCCGTGAAATCAATCAGATTCGTCCTCTGTCCGCTGAAATAGATCTGATTCCAAGAGTGCATGGCTCTGCCATGTTTACGCGCGGACAGACACAGATCTGCGATATTGTAACGCTGGCGCCGATGTCAGAGGTGCAGAAGGTAGACGGCCTGGATGAAAATATTGTGTTAAAAAGATATATGCACCATTATAATTTCCCGTCATATTCCGTAGGCGAGACAAAGCCGTCCAGAGGGCCGGGACGGCGCGAGATTGGTCATGGGGCGCTGGCGGAAAAAGCGCTCATTCCGGTGCTGCCGTCGGTAGAAGAGTTTCCGTATGCGATCCGTGCGGTATCAGAGACATTTGAATCCAATGGTTCCACGTCGATGGCTTCGACTTGTGCATCCTGCCTGTCATTGATGGCGGCTGGCGTGCCGATCAAAAAAATGGTTGCCGGCATTTCCTGCGGCCTTGTTACAGGCGATACGGATGACGATTACGTAGTATTGACCGATATCCAGGGCCTGGAAGACTTTTTCGGAGATATGGATTTTAAAGTAACCGGTACACATGACGGTATTACAGCCATTCAGATGGACATTAAAATCCATGGACTGACGCGTCCGATCGTAGAAGAAGCGATTGCGCGCACGAGAGAGGCAAGGCTTTATATTATGGATGAAGTCATGTCCAAAGCGATTGACAAGCCACGTCAGGAAGTCGCGCCGCTTGCGCCGAAGATTATCCAGATTCAAATAGATCCGATGAAGATCGGCGATGTTGTCGGACAGAGAGGAAAGACAATTAACGAAATTATTGAGCGCACCGGCGTAAAGATCGATATCAGCGACGAAGGCTCCGTATCTATTTGCGGCACAGATAAGAAGATGATGCAAAAAGCTGTGGAAATGATAGAAATCATTACGACGAACTTTGAAGAAGGACAGATTTTCAAAGGCAAGGTCATCAGCATTAAGGAATTCGGCGCATTCATTGAATTTGCTCCGGGCAAAGAAGGCATGGTGCATATTTCCAAAATTACAAAAGGAAGAATCAATCATGTGGAAGATGTGCTGACACTCGGAGATACGGTTACCGTTGTCTGCCTTGGCAAAGACAAGATGGGCCGCGTCAGCTTCAGCATGAAAGATGTGCCAAAGGATAAATAAGCTTTTATGAATTTACCTGTGCAGCGACGGCTGTTAGAATAATGGTATCTGACGCAGGAAGGGGAATACCTTATGGATCTGAATATACAGATTACAGATATGGCAGGCGCAGGTATTGAGCATTCTATGGTGATCATGAATTTTTGCACAATGGCAGCCGTACAGTTAAAAGAGAACAAAAAAGAATTAAAGCTGCTCCATTTTCCACATTTGGATATGGATTTTGATGAACTGTTTAACCTGAAATGGTAGCAGACGGTAACAGTTCAGATAATCCTTGAACTGTTACGCATCCGGCCATTGAAAATCGCTTCGCGATGGGCCGGATGCCTGCAGCCGCTACATTTTCATACGGTCTGTGCAGTAAATGCGCAGACCTGCTTGAACTGTTACAGCAGACGAAACATTATCCGGCACAGGAAGCGCTTTAGGCATTGCTTCTGGCGCCGGTTTTTTGCGCAGTTCCTTAAGACACATAAAGCAGATTTACGGCGGGCTATAAGATCCCTGCCATGTGCAGCAGGAAGCGTGCGTTGGAAGACGCAGCGCGCCCCTGGCGGATCTTATAGTCAAACAATATTTTATTTTCATCATAATGCTCTGTAAAATAATAATTGACAGCGTCTATCGCATCGTCATGCTCCAATTCGCACAGTTCGAGGTCATGCGTCGTCAGAATGGTTAGCGCATATGGCTGCGCCAGTTTTTTTACCGTTTCCCCTGCGGCCAGAATCCGATCTTTCGAATTCGTTCCTTTGTAAATCTCATCAATCAGGGACAGCATCGGCTGTCCTTTTTTGCTTGTTTCCACTATTTTCTGGATACGCAGAAGCTCGGCATAAAAAGAAGAGATACCCTCGCTGACATTGTCGGCGGTGCGCATACAGGTGCAGATTTCCATACAGGAAGCCCGTAACCCGTCTGCCGTGCAGAATCCTCCGGCATAGGCAAGCACAAGGTTAACGCCGATGCTGCGCATAAAAGTCGTTTTGCCGGACATATTAGAACCGGTAATGACGCAGGTCTGGTGGTTTAAGTCAAAATCGTTGCCTACGGCATCCGTATTATTTAACAGCGGGTGCCGCAGATTTTTGGCGGATAAAACCGGGCGTCCCTCCTGCACAAGCTGCGGCAGCGTATGGACCTGCTTGGTACGGGCGATGACGCCAAGGCTGATAAACGCTTCCACGGAGCCGACGGCTTCCAGCCAGGGCTTTAGCATAGCCTGATATTTGCTTTTCCATCGTACATACCGTTCCGCACAGTAAAAATCATAGCAAAACAGGCTGTTTAACAAAAAAGAAGCGTAAATATTGTGGCGTATGATGACGGAGGAGGCGATGCCCTCCAGTTCCCTGAACGCTTCCAGGGCATTTTTGTTTTTTTCCGAATCGGTCAAAGTCTGACGAAGCTTCTGCAGGCAGGGGCTTTCGAACGGCTCGTCCGCCAGCAGTTCCAGCAGCGTTCGGTAAGGAGTGACCGTTTGGTTCATTTTATAAACCGGCGCCAGCAGACGGCTGTTTCTTGCGTTTCCCAAAAGCGCGGCGGCAAGCTGGAGCGCGGCGCCAGTCAAAAAGCAGGTGAGCGTGATATCCGGCTTGATACCGGCAAAATGGCAAAACAGGGAGGCAAGAGTCAGTACCGGAGCCGTCCGGAAGAAGATGCGCAAAAAAAGCGGCGTACGGCTGTCTGATTCCGCCGCGTGAAAAAAATGCTCCAGGGCTTTTTTTTCGCTGTCGTAGGAAACTGCGCGCAGGCGCCTGGCAGCCGTTTCAAAGCGCAGGGTAAAATCAGTTTTCCTTACAAGCTCGCTGACTGCCTGCTGGCGGCCGCGGATTTGCTCCGGCCGCATATCCGGCTGGCTGAGCAGCCCGGCAAGGCAGTCCTGGCCAAAGACGGTGCTGGCCGTACAAAGATACTGATAAAGCGACTGCCCGCCGAAAATGTCAAGGTCGCTGATACGCGGGGACGCTTTGGAATTTGAGCTTTGCAAATAGCGGGAGCCGTGGACCGGAAACTGCTTCCAGCCGTCAGTAAGCCTGGCCTGATCATCCAGCAGGACGGATTCGTAATCGGCAAGGTAAGAAAGCTGTTTTTTCAGCCTGCGGCTATGGGATACGAACAGAAAAAAAGCAAGCGCAGCCGCTGCAGCGGCGATATAAAATCCGTAAAGCTGTTTCGTATAGCCAAGGCAGAGTAAAATAACCGCGGCCAGAAACGAAAGCAGCCGCCAAAGGCTCATGCGCCTGTATGGTCCTTTCAGCCTGGACATCTGTTCCCGGCAGCTGTTAAGATGTGTCTGATACATAAAATCCCTCTTTTTCCAGGGGCTTTCAAAAGCCTCTATTTAAATATTTGAATGATTATAGCAGAAAACAGGGAAACGGACAAGTGTTTTTCAGGCGGAAGCTTTTTTATCCAGGTGTGTGAACACGAAAAAGTGAATAAAGAATATATTTTATGTAGCTAACATATAATGTGGAAAATGTCAAGCCTTTTTTTGGGATAATATTTGTGTTAATATATTAGCTAAGATTATTGTCAAGGCTTGACATTTTGAAAAAAATGTGGTATAGGATAATAATTTTAAATGAAATTGATACATAAGAGGATATGCAAAATGCAGAAAGATTATAAAATATATTTGAAATTTCCTGCTGTATTAAAAGATAAATTATTAAAAAAAGAAATTGAGTTACCATAGGCAACTGAATTTAATTATAACCCTATATTGGTATATAGAGCGGTTGAGAGAAAAAAAGATGAAATTTCCAAACCCTAAAAAGAAAATGGCGGTGGGAAACGTATATAAAGAGGGAGGGCCGCAAGAAACAAATAGCATCCAGCAGCATGTTTGTTGGTGGTTATTTGAAGACGCCGACGTAAGTGGGTTTAAGATAGAGGAGGAGTCATATGATGGATAGGGAATTATGTTTTTATATTGAAGGCAATGCATTATATCTTGAGCAAGTGTTGGTTGATTATAATAGTATACCGATATTTTTTGTGTGCAGAG
>CAOKJJ010000229.1 GCA_948468465.1 uncultured Eubacterium sp.
CATTCTGCTCAGTAAATCAGGGGCGCAGCCCAGCGTCGCTTTTAGCCACTGGCTGCAAGCCAGGGGCGGATTACGCGACGCGACCGGACGGGGCCGCTATGTTCATGCAGAATGCCTAGAACTTCTTAACATTCTGGAGTAGGAGCCGCAAGCCAGGCCAGTTCTCCCTCACCCGGCGTCCGCATAGCCAAAAAAAAAACGCTCATCATTATACTGGAGGAAGAATTAATGTCTACATGGAATTCACGCGGCCTGCGCGGTTCCACACTGGAAGAATACATCAACAGAACAAATGAAAAATATCTGGAGCACGGACTTGCATTAATACAAAAAATACCGACACCGATTACGCCGATCAAAATTGACAAGGAAACCCGCCACATTACGCTTGCCTATTTTGAACAGAAAAGTACGGTTGACTATATTGGCGCTGTCCAGGGAATCCCGATTTGCTTTGACGCAAAAGAGTGTCATACAGATACCTTTCCGCTTCAGAATATTCATGAACACCAGGTCGTTTTTATGCAAAATTTTGAAAAGCAAGGCGGTGTTGCTTTTTTTCTGATTCTATATTCCGCAAGAGATGAGTTTTATTACCTGCGCTTTGCCAAATTGCTGGAATTTTGGCAGCGAATGCGGGATGGCGGCAGAAAAAGCTTTCGTTATGAAGAATTAGAACAGGATTTTATATTTAAATCGTCCGGAGGGATACTTGTGCCTTATCTGGATGAAATTCAAAAAGATTTATGGCTGAGAGATTGACAAATCAGTTTGATTCTTTTATAATAGATACAATTTTGCTTTTTTGCGTTAACGTACTAAAGCAATAATTGGCACAGAAATACAATTGGTCAGATATAAGAATTATTTCAAAAAAATGACTATACAAATACAAAGAAAAACCGTATACTAAAAGGTAGACTGCTTTGGTTTGTGGCGCTTAACAATAAGGAAAAGGGGCTGCCCTGTATGGCAGAAGTCTGTACAGGCAGTGCAAATATAATGAAAAGCAAGGAGTAGGCAAATGAAACAGCATCTGCTGCATACCCCGGAAGGTGTCAGGGACATCTATCAGGGGGAATGCGAGAAAAAACTTTATTTGGAAGATAAATTGTATAAAATTTTAAAGACTTATGGATATCAGCCGATTCAAACGCCGTCTTTTGAATATTTTGATATATTTGGAAAAGAAATCGGAACTACAAAGTCCAAAGACTTGTATAAGTTTTTTGACCGTGAGGGTAATACGCTTGTGCTGCGTCCGGATATTACGCCGTCGATCGCCCGTGTTGCGGCAAATTATTTTAAAGAAGATCCGATGCCGATTCGTTTTTGCTATAAGGGCAATACATTTATCAATACAGGAAGCCTGCAGGGCCGGCTGAAAGAAAATACGCAGCTTGGGGCTGAACTGATTGGTGATGATACACCGGATGCCGATGCGGAAATTTTGTCTATGGTGGTGGAATGCCTTTTGAATGCCGGGTTAAAGGAGTTTCAGCTAAGTGTCGGACATGTCGGTATTTTGCAGGGGATGATGGAAGCCGCGGGCTTTGAGGAAGAGGAAGAGGATATTGTGCGTGATCTTATGACGAACAATAACTTTTTCGGAGTGGAGAGCTTTATTGAAACAAGACATTTAGATGATGGATTAAAACGGTTGTTTTCGGTGATTGGAAAGCTTTATCAGTCTGCCGAGGAATTTCAGGCAGCTAAGGCAGCGGCAAAAGGTTATCCGAAGATTCAGGCGGCGATGGAACATCTGGAAAAGCTGCAGTCATTGGCGCTGCTTTATGGGATTGATAAATACATCAGCTTTGAGCTTGGCGTGGTCAGCAGCTATAAATATTATTCCGGTATGATTTTTCATGGCTATACGTATGGAAGCGGAGAGCCGATCGTAAAAGGAGGCCGGTATGACCGCCTGTTAAAACGGTTTGGCAAGGATGCGCCTGCGATTGGGTTTGTTATCGTAACAGACCAGCTGATGGCTGCGCTGTCCAGACAAAACATAGAAACGCCCGCAGAGCATCCGGGCCAGCTTGTGGTGTACGATGAAGCGCACCGGGAAGACGCGGTCATCTATGCGCGCAGACAGCGGGCAGCCGGATGCAGCGTTGAGCTGTTATTAAAATCACCGGACAGGACAAGAGCGGATTATGAAGCGTATGCGGGCCGCAGACAGATTGCAAGGCTTAAGTTTATGACGGACAGCGCTGCAGGTAAACAGTAACCGGACAGCAGTTTTTCAGCGGAGTCTGCATGGACAAAAACTGGATGAAACCGGATGGAAGATAGAGAACAAATGGAGAGCAAAAGGATGGAAGAAAACAGATATTTAACATTTGCCCTTGGAAAAGGCAGGCTTGCCAAAAAGACGCTGGAGCTGTTTGAAAAGATTGGCATTACTTGTGAGGAAATGAAAGATAAAGATACAAGAAAACTGATTTTTGTAAATGAACAGGAAAAAATGCGGTTTTTTTTGGCGAAGGGCCCGGATGTGCCGACCTATGTGGAATATGGTGCTGCTGATATAGGCATTGTCGGAGAAGATACGATACTGGAGGAAAACCGAAAAATATTTGAAGTGCTGGATCTTGGATTTGGCAGATGCAGGATGTGTGTCTGCGGCCCGCAAAAGGCAAAGAAGCTGCTGCAGAACCGTGAATGGATCCGGGTAGCGTCCAAATATCCGAAAATTGCCAAAGATTATTTTTTTAAGAAAAGACATCAGACCGTAGAGGTCATTAAGTTAAATGGCTCGATTGAGCTTGCGCCGATTGTAGGCTTGTCGGAGGTTATTGTGGATATTGTGGAAACAGGATCGACGCTGCGTGAAAACGGACTGGAAGTCTTGGAAGAGGTATGTCCGCTGTCTGCCAGAATGGTTGTCAATCCAGTCAGCATGAAAATGGAAAATGAACGGATTACTAAATTGCTTGCTCTGTTAAAAGAGGAACTGGGCAAAGGCAGTTTGGAATAAGATAACGATAAAGACAATGATAAGACAGAGATAAGACAACGATAAAAACAGGGAGTGAACCACATTGAGAATTGTAAAACTCACAGACGAAACAACGAAAAATTTACTGGAGGAGCTTTTAAAAAGAAGCCCGAACAGCTACGGCGCATACGAAAGCCGTGTCAATGAGATTATTGCGCAGGTCCGCGCAAAGAAAGATGAAGCGCTCTTTGACTATACGAAACGTTTTGACGGTGCGGATATCAATGAGAAAAATATTCTGGTGACAGATCAGGAGATACAAAAAGCTTATGATCTGGTAGAACCATCTTTGCTTAAGGTCATCCGCAAAGCGCTTGTTAATATCAGAAGCTTTCATGAAAAACAACGGCAACAGTCCTGGTTTACCTCACAGGAAAATGGGATTTTGCTCGGACAAAAGATTACGCCTTTAAAAACGGTTGGCGTGTATGTACCTGGCGGAAAAGCGGTGTATCCGTCTTCGGTATTGATGAATATTGTTCCTGCCAGGGTTGCAGGCGTGGAACGGATTATTATGACTACGCCGCCGGATAAAGAAGGAAATATCTGTCCGTCTACGCTTGTGGCGGCCAAAGAAGCGGGAGCGGATGAAATCTACAAAGCAGGCGGTGCGCAGGCGGTTGCTGCAATGGCATTCGGCACACAGAGCATTCCGCAGGCGGATAAAATCGTCGGACCTGGAAATATTTATGTTGCGCTTGCCAAAAAAGCGGTATTTGGTTATGTCAGCATAGATTCCATTGCCGGGCCGAGCGAGATTTTGGTGCTGGCGGATGAAACAGCCAATCCGGTATATGCGGCAGCGGATTTGCTGTCACAGGCGGAGCATGATGAGATGGCTTCCGCGATTTTAATTACGACCTCGATGGAACTGGCGAAACAGGTGTCCGACGAAACGGACCGGTTCTTAAAAACGCTTTCCCGCAGTGAAATCATCCAAAAATCATTGGATCAGTACGGATATATTTTAGTGGCGGACAGTATGGATGAGGCAATCCGGGCAGCGAATGAAATCGCTTCGGAGCATTTGGAAATACTGACAAAAGATCCGTTTGAGACGATGACAAAAATAAGAAATGCCGGAGCGATCTTTGTAGGGCCGTACAGCAGTGAACCGTTAGGCGATTATTTTGCGGGGCCGAACCATGTGCTTCCGACCAACGGCACTGCCAGATTTTTTTCCGCATTGAGTGTCGACGATTTTATAAAAAAATCCAGCATTATTTCCTATTCAAAAGAAGCGCTTGCTCCGGTCTGGCAGGATATTGTACAATTTGCGGAATCTGAGCAGCTGACGGCGCATGCGAATTCTATACGGGTGCGTTTTGAAAAATGATAAACAGAAAGGTTTGTAGATTATGGAAAAGAAAATATTAGCGGCTACGCTGTATATAAAAGACGGTGTGCCCGTAAAGGGGCCGGATGATCTGACTTTCGCGGGTGATTTAAATTTTCTTGCAAAAGTATACAATGACGGCGGAATTGACAAAATATTTGTCTTTGACCTGTCAGACGAAGATAAAGAACATGATAAAAATATACATACGATTCGGGAGCTGAATCGTTTGACGGAAATTCCTACCTGCGGCGGCGGAAATGTCAGCCGGCTGGAAGACATTAAAAAGCTGCTGTATGCCGGCTGCAAGCAGGTGCTGATTAACGGCTCCAAACCGTATTGCTTCGCATTGGTAGACGAGGCGTCTTCTCGGTTTGGACACGAAAAAATACTAGTGTCTGTGAAAAACATTGATTTTGTGTTTAAACATCGGGAAGTCATTGAAGAAAAGATTCATGAAATGCTCGTTATGGAACCTAAACTTATAGATTCTGTTGAAAATCTGACAGATACGCAGTATGTTGCGCTTTGTGAGGAAAATGATTTAGCGCATATGCTGAATATTTTGCAGCGTGAGCATTCCCGCGGCATTTACGGCCCGTTTTTAAATGATGTGGAAATCAATGCAATGGAATTAAAATCCACACTTTCCGCACACGGCATTAAAATGGATAATTTTGAACCTGCATTAAAATGGAGTGATTTTAAATTAAATGCCGACGGCATGATACCGGTTATTGCACAGGATTATCTTACCGGCAAAGTGCTGATGTTAGCATATATGAACGAAGAAGCGTTTAATAAAACGATTACAACCGGGAAAATGACCTATTACAGCAGGAGCCGAAAGGAGCTTTGGATGAAAGGCGCCACCTCCGGCAATATCCAGTATGTAAAAGTACTGACCGCGGACTGTGATAAAGACACGATTCTTGCCAAAGTGTCTCAGGTAGGCGTGGCATGCCATACGGGGCAGTACAGTTGTTTTCACAATGAGATCGTGCATAAGGAATATATTGAACGCAATCCGCTGAAAGTGTTTGAAGAAGAATACGCAGTCATTCAGGACCGCAAAATCAATCCGAAGGAAGGATCGTATACAAATTACCTGTTTGACAAAGGCTTAGATAAGATTTTGAAAAAAGTAGGAGAAGAGGCGACGGAGATCGTCATAGCGGCCAAAAACCCGGATGCGGAAGAGATGAAATACGAAGCTGCTGACTTTTTATATCATTTGATGGTACTGATGGTAGAAAAAGGGCTTACCTGGGAGGATATTACAGGTGAGCTTTCACAAAGGTAGGAAGGAAACGGTATGTAAATAACCTGTGTTTTTTGCATACAGCTCCTAAATACTGTTATAAAATTGGAATAGCATAGACCTGTCTGCATAAAATATAGAAAATAAAACAAGTTTTGATTTGGAGTTTTATATGCTTGGAAATGATTATGCGCAAGCGAGAAAGCAGTATGTAGAAGAAGTGCGGCGTTCTTTTAACCATGTACAGCCGGATGAATATGAGGAAGAGCTGCAGACAGGAACCGCATCTTTTTTTAAGGTGCGGCTGCTGATTGCAGTCTGCATCTTTGCGGCATTTGTGCTGTGCGACCGGACAGGGAGTCGGTTTTATAATTATACAACGAAAGAAATCGTATCCATGTTAAAGCAGGAACGGTTTCAGACGCAGTTAGATGCGATCCGGGAGGCGTGGAATTCGCTTTCTGAGTAAAGAACTTAAATATGCTTTCAATAAAAAATGTAAAGCGCCCTGACGATGCAGCGGGCTTTACATTTTTTTGCAGGTTACGCAGGTGGTTATGAAAGGGTGATGTCTTCTACATTTACTCCTAAAGATGATAATTTTGCAACCGTTAATTTGATGGAATAGTCCAGTTCTTTATTTTCGTGGCTGCCATTTTCTCTTTTGATGCGCTGCAATTCCGCATATCTGTCGATGGTTATCGTAATTAATTCTTTATCTGTCATTTCCATTCCCTCCATGTGATCACCGCCTTTATAGTTGATACCATTTCTGCTGATACATTTCATCATGTTATTAATATTCCAAAGCAGTTGTTATATTATAACCTGAAAAATCTGCAATATCAATATTTGAAAAGAGATGTATCGTTATCATTTAGTGCTGAAGTGTAGCAGTTCAGATCACCCTTGAACTGTTATGCTGAAGTTAGGTACTGTCCACGGAACAGAACCAGGCTTTGACAGCGAACGGACAAAAGAAAGCAGAAAAAATCGGGCAAAAATTTTTTTTATGAGATATAATGTTCTTAGGAACTGTGAAAAAATAACTTTGCAATTTACTTGTCTTTTTCTCCGATAGCGCAGGGCAAAAATCAGTTACATAGCCCGCTATGCGCCTGATTTTTGCCCTGCACTCTCGAAAAAAAAATCCTGCGTAACTTGCTAAAGTTATTTTTTCACAGTTCCTTACAGCAGGGGGTGATACAAATGGAATGGATAAATGCCATACAAAGTGCGGTCGAATTTATGGAGCAGCATATTGCAGAGGATATATCCGCCGATGATATTGCAGCGCATGTGCATATTTCAGCTTATTATTTTCAAAGAGGATTCCGTATGCTCTGCGGATACTCGGTAATGGAATATGTC
>CAOKJJ010000230.1 GCA_948468465.1 uncultured Eubacterium sp.
GCAGCTTTATCTTATCTCGACAACCATCATAAAAAGTAAAACGGCTATCTCCTACGGCGAATAGGGGATAGCCAATGTAACTTTTAAACTATGTTTATTAGTTTCCGGTGACAACCATCGGACGTGCGAAAATCCTATGATTGTTCCTAAACTAATTATAAATGATACCTTGCTCATTTGCAAGTGTTAATTTAGGAAATGAGGAAAGAGGAAAGACGGATAGGAGAGTTGAATAAAGCGAAAGAAGATGCCAGGAATTTTTATAACCTTGGGGTTGATGTCGAAAAGATTGCCCAAGGCGTAGGGTATGCGGTGGAAACTGTAAAGGAATGACTGGGACTTTCCGGTGATGCCAAGTGATATGTAGTGCGTTTGAATAGGCTAAGGATTTTCCTGTGCTTTTATTTTAGCGAGGGAACAAACACTGGAGCGGATGAAGGAAGGCTATTCCCAGATTCGTAATGAAGCCCTGGCTTATGCTTTTTCATATATGAACCTGATTGAGCATTGGGGCAGCGGCATTCCCCGTATGTTAGCAAGAGTAAAAGCTGTTGGATTGCTGGAGCCAGAGTTTATTGGCGGTGAAGTAGACTTACAGATCAATATTTTTCAAGGTCAGATTGGGGTCAATAATCTCAAAAATGCTCCCAATGACCTCAATAACAGCTTTCAAGATGACCTTGATGACCTCAATTGTGATTCGAAAAATAAGATTCGCTGTAGAAAAATGGCAGAATTTGAAATAGTTGCGTTAATTTGAGGATAAGGAAGGATTATGATGAAGAATAGAAAAATAGACAAGTTTCAGCAAAAACACTTTGTCTGGAAATGTTTGAATTGTATAAAATTGACCGACTGTACGAGGAATTTGATTAATGACAAAGGATATGTAGCTTGCTATATTTTAGCGGGAAGATGTATACCAGTTTTTTTGATTGCATGTTTTATTTGTTATGCAATTTGGCGTGTGTTATTTGAAATTGCACCTTTGCAGCAATTTCCTTTTCAAGTTTTTATATTTCCGGCTTTTGCTGGTCTTTTTGCATTTTTAATTTTTATTAGAATAATTTTTTATTTGTTATTAGCTATATGGTTAAAGGGCTAAGGAAAAAGAATTATACTCAACGTCACGAACATTTGCGGATATACAAAGCCCCTCTCTCAGCGTCCGGAATCCAAATACACAATATATAATCTGAATTTTTCCCTGAATTGTGCATTGACACATTATGCAAATTCTCCTATACTTAAAGGAAAAGAACAAGCGGTTTGAACAAAATCGACAAAGTTAAAAATCTACAATATCTTTAAATTAAAGGAGAATGAAACATGAAAAAATATGGATTCGGCGTTGATATTGGCGGAACAACAATTAAAATGAGCCTGTTTGAAATGACGGGGCATATGGTCGACAAATGGGAGATTCCAACGAATACGCAAGATCATGGAAGCTCGATTTTAAATGATGTTGCCGCGGTCATCGAAGGCAGGCTGGTGCAGGACGGCATTGCTAAGGAAGACGTGGAAGGCATCGGCATCGGTGTGCCGGGGCCGGTCGTACAGGACAGCGTTGTTACGGAATGTGTGAATTTAGGCTGGGGACGCGTAGATGTTGCCAAAGAGCTTGGCGAAAAGACAGGGTTAAAAGTCAGGGTCGGCAACGATGCCAATGTAGCCGCGCTTGGTGAAATGTGGCAGGGCGGCGGCAAAGGCTATAAAAATGTCATTATGATTACGCTTGGCACAGGCGTTGGCGGCGGTATTATTATCAATGGCAAAGTGATTAACGGTTCAAACGGCGCTGGCGGCGAGATCGGACATGTGTTTGTGAACGAAACAGAAGAAGAGACCTGCGGCTGCGGAAAACGTGGCTGTCTGGAACAGTATGCGTCTGCGACCGGAATTGTCCGTCTGGCGAAGCGCGCGCTGGCTGCTGACGACAGGGAAAGCTCGATACGCGGTGTCCAGAATATTTCGGCGAAGACTGTACTTGACGCGGCAAAGCAGGGGGATGCACTGGCATTAGAAGTCGTGGAGCAGATGGGACAGATACTGGGGACGGCGCTTGCAAACGCGGCCTGCATTGTAGATCCGGAAGTGTTTGTGATTGGTGGCGGTGTATCGAAGGCTGGCACGGTTATTACAGAGGTGATCCGCAAATATTACATAGAGCGGGCATTTAATTCGTGCCGGAACGCGGATTTTGCACTGGCGCAGCTTGGCAATGACGCGGGCGTTTACGGATGTGTTTATCTGCTGTTAAACAGCAATTAGACGGATTGAATTATGAAGCTGATGATTCAAATTCCCTGCTATAATGAAGCACAGACGCTGGAAACGGCATTGAACGCGCTGCCAAGGCAAATCGACGGCATTGATAAAATCGAATATTTGATTATAAATGACGGAAGTGTGGATGATACGGTGGACACTGCCTTAAGATGGGGCGTTCATTATGTAGTAAATTTTCGGTCGAACCGCGGCCTGGCCAAAGGATTTATGGCTGGCCTGGATGCATGTCTGCGCAATGGGGCGGATATTATTGTAAATACGGATGCAGATAACCAGTATGAGGGGGCGGATATCGAAAAGATTGTCCGTCCCATTTTGGAAGGAAAGTCAGATATTGTGATTGGGGCGCGTCCGATTGATGAGATGGCGGACTTTTCCCCGCTGAAAAAAAAGCTGCAGCATCTGGGAAGCTATATTGTGCGCAAAGCTGGAAAAACAGATGTTCCGGATGCACCCAGCGGTTTTCGCGCTTACAGCAGAGAAGCCGCGATGCGTCTGAATGTGACAAATGAGTACACTTATACGCTGGAGACGATCGTACAGGCAGGCAGGACAAGGATGGCCATGGATTCTGTCCCGATACGCACAAATAAGGAAATACGTCCGTCCAGACTGATGAAAAGCATGACCGGTTATATTAAAAAATCAGTGTTTACGATTGGGCATGTGTTTATGATGTATAAGCCGCTGCAGTTTTTTGTAACGATCGGAAGCATTATATTTTTATGCGGAGCCGCGGTTGGCGTACGGTTTTTGGTTTTTTATTTTCACGGCGTTGGATCCGGGCATATCCAGTCTCTGATTTTGGCGGCAGTGCTGCTTTTGCTTGGATTTCAGACGGTGATTACAGGCCTTTTGGCAGATGTGATTGCTTCCAACCGAAAGATTTTGGAAGATGTACAGTATCATGTGCGCAGGATGGATTATGATGGAGTAACGCTTGAGAAGGAGCGTCATGAACAGTAGAAATCTAAAAAAATATGTGAAGCCAGTGGGAAACGTTATTTGTGTCGTATCTGTTTTGTTTTTGATCAAAGCGCTTGTGAAAGCGGTCTCGCGGACAGATTTTGATTTTTCACAGATTACGGACTGGCGATGGTTTTTGCTTCTGTTTGCTTTGGGTACGGGGCTTAAGACAGCGACCGTTTTTCTGTCTGCAGGTGCGTGGTGCCTGTGGCTGGAATTTTTTGCGAAAAGGCGCTGCGACCGCAAAGAGGCGCTGCGTGTTTATGCAAAGGCCAATATCGGAAAGTATCTGCCGGGCAATGTGATGCATTACGTAGAACGGAATTTGTTTGCCGGAAAACTGCAGCTGTCGCAAAAACAGATGACCGCTGCAAGTATCTGTGAGATTGCCGGTTTAGTACTTGCGGCGTTTGGTATGGGTACGCTTTTTGCTTTTTCTAAAATGCGGGAAGCATGGACCGCGGTACGGATATCTGACAGACTGCTGAAAGGCTGGCCGATATGGATAGCAGCAGCGGCAGCCGTGTTTTTATTTGTAAAAGTCAACCAGAGGATAAGGCTGCGGACCGCAGAAAAAAAGTTATCCGCGGCTGATTTTTTTTCATTTTTTCGAACTTTTCTGGCATGTTTTTGCATTTATGCGGCAGTACTTGTTGTGCTTGGGCTGATACTTGTAATGATGTATGCTTATTTTGGAGGACGTCCCCCGATGCGTCAGGCGCTTGAGATGATTGCGGCGTATATGGCTGCGTGGGTGCTTGGATTTTTCATACCGGGAGCGCCGGGCGGAATCGGCGTACGCGAGATGGTGTTAACGCTGCTTTTAACACCGGTTACAGGAAGAGACAGTATCGTTCTGTTAAGCGTCTGGCACAGGCTTGTGACAGTGGCAGGAGATTTTGCGGCATATTTGCTCAGAAATTTACTAACTAATTTGCTCATTAATTTGCCGGGAAATTTGTTCAGAAAGGAAAGGCCGTCATGAAACATCAAGTAAACATCGCAATCACAGCGGCAAGCTACAGCGGAAATAAAGGTGCCGCAGCTATGCTGCAAAGTTCAATCGGCCAGCTGAAACAAACGTATGGCGACCGTCTGCATATTTCTTTGATGAGTGTTTATCCGAAAGAAGATCGAAAACAGTGTCCGCATCCCTGTGTCACGATCGTACCGGCGCAGCCGCAAAGACTGCTGTTTTTGGCATTTCCCTGTGCGGTTGTCTACCGGATGTGCGGATGGTGCCCGCCGCTTCGGACAGCGCTTTTAAAAAATAAAATACTAAAGGCTTATAAAAATACCGACCTCGTCATAGATGAGGCAGGAATTGCGTTCTCAGACAGCCGCAGCTGGGTCTTAAATACGTATGCGTTTGTCTGCGCAGCCGTGCCAATGCTGATGGGTGTGCCGGTTGTGAAATATTCCCAGGCGCTCGGGCCGTTTCACAATCGTTACAACCGGTTTTTAGCCGCATGGATTCTGCCGAAAATGAAGCTGATCGCCGCACGCGGACGTGATACTTACGCGCATCTTCATGCGATCGGCATTCACAGTAACGTAAAACTGTATGCAGACGGCGCTTTTACCATGCCGCCTGCACCTCAGACAGAAGCGGCCGTGCAAAAGCAGTTTCGAAGGGTGCTTCAAAAATGGAAAGGCGGTCATATTGCGGCGCTTTCCATCAGTTCGGTAGTCGAACGCAGATGCCAAAAAGAGGGCGTGGATTACTGCCAGGTTATGGCTGAATTTATCGCTTATTTGGTAAAGCGGGGCTATCTGGTCTATATGTTTGCGAACGCGGCACGGATACATTCGAAAAAGCCGCGCAACAATGATCTGATGACTGGAGATCAGATTATGCGTCTTTATCAAAAGCTTTCCGGCAGCCAGGAACAACGGCTGCGGAAACAGACTGGTGATTTAGATGGAGCGCATGGCTTGCATGGAGCGCGGCGGGAACGGAGATTTTTTGAAAAAGATGGCTCGTGGCAGGAATGGAATTTTTTTGAAAACGGCCTGATTTGGGAACACAGAGAAATGGACGCGGAAGAAATCCGGGCATGCATCGGGCAGTGCGAGCTTTTGATTGCTTCCCGTTTTCATGCGATGGTATTTGCATTGTCCGGACAGGTGCCTGTGATGCTGATCGGCTGGAGCCATAAGTATCAGGAAGTGATGGAACAGTTCGCTCTTTCGGAGTATGCGCAGGATTATTCCATGCTCAGCCTGGAAAGCTTAAAGCAGCGATTTGAAATATTCCTGGAGCATCAGGAAGAAATACGAGGTAAAATAAGCCAACATCTGCCTGCGGTGCAAAAAAGTTCCGGAAAGAATATCCGTCATATTGTAAAAATACTGGATACCATACAAAAGGAAGCAAAACAGAAGGGGTTTAAACAGAAGGAACTAAAACAGAAGGGGCTTAAACAGAAGGAACTTAAACAGAAGGAATTTAAACAAAAGGAACTTAAACAAAAGGAGCCTGAACACAAGACACATTTAAATCATGTGATTGACCTTACACAGCCTGAGCGTTATACAGGCAGCTATCTGCAGTGCCTGATGGGATATGCGTCCGATGCGCATATCCGCAAAAACGCGGCATCCGGCGGCATGGTGACAGCGCTTTTGTGCAGCCTTTTAAAAAATCATGAGATAGACGGCGCGTGGGTCGTGAAAACAGCATTTACGAAGCAGGGCGAGCTGACCTATGAGACAGCGGTAGCAACCTGCGAACAGGAGATTTGCGAGGCGTCTTCCAGCGTTTATATGACAATACCGATGCTGTCTCACTTAGAGCAGCTGCGAGCGTTTGACGGCAGGCTTGCGGTCGTGCTGACTCCCTGCATGATGCGTGCGTTTTGCCGCATACTTGAAAAAGACGAGTGTCTGCGGGAGAAGATTGTATTAAAAATAGGGCTGTTTTGCAGCGGTGCGCATGATAAGAAAGCGACAGAATACGCACTCGATAAATGCCATATTGACCGTTCCGGGGCAAAACGTCTGTATTACCGCAGAGGACATTGGCGGGGCACATCCAGCGTCGTATACCAGGACGGAACCGAGCGGCAGTTTTCATATACAAAATCAATCTGCGCGTATAAAAATGCATTCTTTTTTACACAGCGCAGCTGTCTGCACTGCAAAGATCAGTTTGCGCAATGCGCGGATATCAGCTTTGGAGACGTATGGCTGGCGCAGATGAAAAAGGAGGACAAAAAATACACCGGATGCATCATCCGTACGAAACAGGCGCTGCAGATGATAGAACGTGCCAAAACGCAGGGAGATCTGCACATCCGTGCGATGACGCCGGCTCAGACGCTGCGCAGCCAGAGCCGTGCCTTAACATTTAAATATCGGGGCAAACGCTGGAATCACAGGCTGGCAGGCTGTCTGGCGGAAAAAAACAGGACATTTTCCGTCCGTCATCCGCAGCTGTTAAAAAAGATACCTCTGCCGGCGGTTTATGGTTACATGTGTTTTATCCGGCTGCTGCTCAGCTTTTAAAAAGCAACTGTAAGAAAATCAAACTTACTGATCTATGCACTTAAAAACAATTTCTTGCGTAAAGTGGCAAAATTTTAATACCAGGCAACAGAATTGACATTGTGGTGCGATTTTTTATTGGCTATGCGGACGCTGGATGAGGGGCGGGGCCTGGATTTCGGCTCC
>CAOKJJ010000231.1 GCA_948468465.1 uncultured Eubacterium sp.
CAAAAGGTCAACGGAACCATCCGGCTGATGGCCTGCAATGTAATCTTCCAGCTCTCTGATCTCACACTCCTGATTTGACAGATCCTTATATTTTTCAGCGTCAGCACGTGCATCCTCAGCCGGCTGTTCTTTTTTAGCCGCATTAGGTGATGTCTGATACAATGTTCTTGCCAGTTCACTGATCTCAACGGTCGCTGCATCGTCGCGTGATACGATGTGACATGTACTTGATTTTCTGATTTCCTTTTGTCTTCTGTTCAGCTCTTGAATGCTTGTGTTTAATTTTATATTTTTTCCATAGGAAGAAATATCTTTAAAAGAATAGTGCTGAATTACATTGCTCATACTTATACCTCCTTGTATCAATCAACTGTTAATCCATTAAAATTTACTGAATCTATTTCGAATACCCATATTCGTATGATAATAATTTGCATCCGTTCCTATCGTTTTTCCTGTATTGGCATCAATATAAAAATATGTCCACGAACTTTCGCCAAAATGTTTATCCCAGCTATCGTATGGACTATTGCAAAAATATTCCATATCAAAATTATTTATTTTTACTCTTATGCAGTCTGAAGAACTGTTCATATTCTGTCCATCTATAAAAGTTCCGTTTTGATAACTGGAAGCATCCACTTTTGTCGAGCTTGTTATTGTAAAGTTCTGTATTCTAGTGTAATTAATGTTGTATTTCATACTCCAGTTAAGATTCACATAGGCACCATCAACGTAAATACCACTGTCTGTAATCTCTACCTGATGTCCACCTTTTGTTGTATAATATACAGAATTTAAAGAATTCACTTCATGTAATTTAGAACTAGATGCGTCAGAAGGTCTATCCTGATTATTTACGGATTGACTTTCCCAATTAGACACGTCCACTACAACATCTGACTCATCGTTTTCTCTTAAACTTTCGGCTTTCGTTTTTAATGTCGGAACTAAAGCCACAAATAACATTACGCTTAAAATACCTGTCAATAATTTAATTTTTTTCATAGTTCTTTTTCCTTATCTCAATTCTTTTACAATACTAAATTTCTTTTACAAATTCCTTTTCGAACTCATAAAACAGCTACCAGAAAAGGTCATTCACAATAGCCTCTCTGTATGCTTTTCCTGTAACATCCATTCTCTCACCTTCCTTTCTGCAGAAACCTCACTATACCCTATAGGATAAACGCATTCTATAAAGCATAGTAAGTATCAAATAACTAATTATTTCATACAACTTGATTATATCATTTTTTTCATCCAAAAAACCATGCTGGCTCTATTCCGTTACTTTTTTTCCTTATTCTGTAAACATCAACTCTCCAAATTTAACACATTCGGCCATTCCGGATGCAGTTCTCTTAAATATCCATAACAAATACCGCCTAACCCTGTCATAAATCCCGGTATGATTCTTTCCTGCAGCAGCATCTTATCAATATCCCTTGCCCGCATCGTTTCTGTCATACCTTTACCTTCCAGACATGCCCGTACAATCTCATAATTTCCTGCTGTCCCATGACACATGCACATACCTTTCCGCAATCTATGTTCCATTACTTTTCGTATATTATTTTGAATATCCGCCTTACAAATAGAAATCAGTTCCTGATCTGTACAGTTTTGCATAATATTTTTTCTGGACAGCAGGATCCCGCCGGCTCCATGACACCATGATATCGGAGTATCCTGCGTGTGCTGTGCATACCGAAAATCCTTCCAGTCATTTCTTCTTGTATCATAGTTCGCATTCTCGTATCGGACCGCTTCTTTTGCCATTGTCTGAAAAAGGTCCTTTTTCGTATGGAAATATACCTTAGAAAACATCCATGCAATTCCCGCGTTCCCATGAGATAATCCAAGCAGCGCTTTGCCTCCTTGTACTGACGGCCATGCAATTCCCTCTTCCGTTCGGATTCCTGCATCGGCTATCTGGCATGCTATCTCTTCTGCATTTTCCAGATACTTTTGTTCCCCGGACACCTCATACAGCAGTAAGCTGCCCATGACGCTGCCGGCTTTCCCTTCAAGCATGTCAAAGCATTTGCATCCTTGACCATCGTTCTGCACAGCATCTGCGTGTACTTTGCCAGCTCCAGGTATTTAAAATTACCTGTCAGCCTGAATACAAGCAAATATGCATAGACAATTGAAAACTCACCTTCAAAAATACCTGCTTTCTTCTGTTCCGCCGTCTGCATCTGATTTCTGTTTTCCATCGTATACCGTATCATTTTTTCCTCAAGCGCCTGCATAATCAACGGATCCGCCTGCACTTCACCACTCAGCATCAGGCAATGGTAAAGGAAAAACATCCCTGCCGTGCCACTGTAAAAATACTCATTATTTTTCTGAACTACCCAATGATCCCCGATGATTTTAGGATCTATCCAGCCAATATCACCGTCTTTGTAAATGAGCATTGCCACTATCTTTGCATAAAGTTTTTCTATATAACTCTCTGGCGTCATATCATTGTTTGCAATTGCTCCCTGTATCTCATTTTTCTTTATGCCTTTATTCATCAGATCCTGCGTATTTAATTTATACAAATCCATAGACAGTCGTATCAAATATGTCTGCCATGCCCTGTCAGCAGCAGACAATTCGGATATATTTTTATGTATCGTTTCTATAGGAGATTCCAACTCCAAGGCTTCATCTGCAATTACTTCATTAATTCTTACTGCTTTCTCATCCGCCTTCTGGTAAAAAAGAGGAATATCCCGCCCCAACATAGCCAAAATCTCCTGTTGTATAATACCTTCCTTTTTAATCTTTGACCCTTCCCTGATTTTTTCCAGATAAATCTCCCGGTCAGCTGCATCCAGCATCAGATCCGGATGAAAAGAGGATTGGAGCAGCATAAAATATTTCTGCGTATCTTCGTAAAGTATCCTGTTTTTTATGCTAATAGCCATATTTACAACCATAACCTGCAATTCCTCTTTTGCATGAATAGCATAATTGTAAGCATCCTGATAACCTTTTATTATTTCATCCTTGTATGCACAAAAGTCTCCTCCTGCTCCGTCGCAGCAAGCGCGCCCTGCATGAATTCGGCTTGTATATACGATGCGCATATCCGTGCTCTTACGGTCAACGACAACAGGCACCTGAAACGGTAGCTGACGCTCTGATTTAACGTCTCCCAACGCTCCGGCATAAATGCCTTTTCCATGCTTTCCCCAATGAAAAACCGGCAGGATGCCCGTATACATCACCGAACTTTGAATTTTCCACTCGATCAGACCGGCATGATACACATTCTGCCTGGTCAATACTTCCAAATCAACAGCCATTGGAAATTCCCCGCAAGCGATCAAATTCTCCTCATGTATATCGCCTGCGCCGAACATGTATGCTGTAAATAGCAGTATTCCTATTCTCGTGTAGTATCTTTTTATCTGACTAACGTCTCTGCATGCCTCCTGCTGCAGATATTCACACCAGCAGCATTCTGTCTGGTCTAACACTTTATATTCTCTGCCTGTTAATCCGCACTGGCTATAGAAATTGTTCAGTATGCTGTAAAACACTATTTCATTCGCCCCTGTACGCGGCTTATAAACAAGCTTTTCTCCTCCGGTAAATTCTATTATTAATACAGACTTCCCATGGTTGTGCAAATCTGAAATGCCGCTTCTGGCAAGGGAAATACCGCTTTCTTCCTTTATGCCGAAATAAATTTTTAACTGTTGCTCAGATGTAAAATAATTATTGATAAACTCCTGGTAAAACATAAAAAATTGATACAACTCATTTAATATTGCCCTGTGCAGACCAGGATATAAGCTCATGACCTTGTGAACATATTCTGGTTGGCTGATATATTTCTTGACAAAATATTGGTATTTTTCAATTGCATCTTTTCCTAAAAGCTTCTGATCTTCCAACAAAATATGCATTTCTGCAATCAGAACTCTGATATAAACGGATTCCAATCTTGTTTCCAGATCTCTGGCTGCCTGTGAGTAAAATTCTTTTTGAAGAGAGCATTGCTGATTACGTTGATATAGTTCTGAAATAGTCTTATCTACCCATTCGCTTAGAAAGTTTTCATTATCGGCCACATATAACTGATGCCATTCATATTTTTGCGCTGCAAATTTAAAGATATCTTGTATATAATCAGCAATATATAACTTCCGGATTGGCTGACTTGCAAGATATTGCGTTATATTTCTTTTATTTAGCAAAACTCTTTTATAAAAATCTTCGCCAAAAAGCCTTTTCCAAAATTCGGCGTCTTCTTTTAAAATCTGCTCTTCATAAACATCGTTCTCGTTCTTATATCCTCTTTCTGAAAGATAACTTAACTTATTTAATTTTTCCTTCATCCTTATCTCTCCGATACATATATTAAATTAAAACATTAAAAAGGATCAGACAAGTAATAATGCCTGATCCTCTATTTAGCAGCATACAATTGTAAAATATGCGCCGCATGCTCTCGTTAATGTTGCATTTTCCTCTGCAAAACCTAACTCTTTTTCCATTATTTCCATTTGATCTAACTCTTTACGAAGACTTCCTGAATTATCTGAAAAAGATCCTTTTTTTCTTATTTCCATTTCTATCCTCCTCACACTTATAAAAACTACAAAAAGAATACCACACTACAACAAAAAATACAACCTTTTATTTCCTGTTCGATACTGCCATGATATTTATCGACCACATATTTAACACTTGCTATCCCTAATCCATGTCGTTTGACCTCCTTCTTATTTGTCATAATCTTTCCATTTTTTTGAACAATTTCACCTTGAAAACTATTCTCTATGCAAAACAACAGTATATTGCCATCTCGTCTAATTTTCAGGCGAACCCATTTCTCCATATCTTCCACATGTTCACATGCCTCAAGAGCATTGTCCAGAAGATTTGACAATATGACACAGATATCCTGTTCTAAAAGCGGCAACATTCCTACCGGGTCAATCTCCAGCATCATTTTAATATGTTTTTCTTTAGCCAAGCTCGTTTTATCACTAAGTACCAAATCTATAATCCTATTTCCAGATACCGTCATCTCTTCCATTTCTGTTACTGGTTCCCGCAGCTTTTCCAGATATTCCACAGCTTTCCCGTATTCTTCTTGTTTCATAAGATGGCATAACAAATTCACATGATTTTTCAAATCATGTGAAAGATATTGATTTTCTCTATAAAGCCTGTAAAAATTTTCTAGTCCCTTCTCTAATAACAGGTTTTTCTGTTCCAGAAGCTCTGCATTTTCATTATTTTTCCTGTAAAATGAAGAAGAAAAAAAACTTAACACAAAAATTATAATAACTGCACCCAAACATAATATCCCCAGAACATTTTCCGCCCGATCGTTCATAATCAATATAAGGAAAAAATATCTCATGCTGACAAAGCCAATCATAGCAAAAATCCATATCATTTTTTCATTATGCAATTCCACTTTTTCTTTTTGTATTATGTAACATAGCAACAAACTTACAACCCTTACAAACAACATTCCTATTCTTCGGCTAAATACCTGTTGAGAAATAAAATTAGAATACCAATATCCGTTTACATACAAAGTAAAAAGAAATTCCACCAAAAAATCCGCGAGCATATTTAACGTAATAAATGTAACTGCCGCCGCAAGTGCCGTCCATCCTTTTTTTCTACGGATCAAAAGCACATGTCCCCACAGGAATAATATTTTCTGTAACAACATAAGCTCACTATACATAGCAAAAAATGCCCTGTTTGTAAACTCTAAGATAGTTATCCCCATCACAGGAATCATCAGTAATCCAATCTCTTTGTTTTTTAACTTCCGTTCTCTCTTATAAACCATCTCCCGTATAAACCACAAACAAGCAATATTCTCTATCACTACCGCCAAAAACAAGCAGACATTCCCTATGATATTCACAGATGCTCCCTCCAAAAACCTATTATTTCCACACGCATCCAATTCTGATGAAAGCTGCTGATTTTATATACACAACCTTTTATTTCCTTCTCCATCATTAAGCAAATGACATTGGCCATGAACAGCAGCCGTTTGGCGTTACAGCTCACGCCTCCAAAAATCTGCTATCTCCTCATGCACCCGCTGCTGGTTCGACCTGCTGATTTTAACAGACATGCCATTTTTCAGGAGCAGCTCGC
Source organism: uncultured Eubacterium sp. (assembly GCA_948468465.1). Next base: position 6,139 of record CAOKJJ010000231.1, read on the forward strand.
TTTTCATCACCCGCTCTATTTTCCTGATATTTACGATCACACCTCTGTCCACCCAGACAAAATGCTTATTCTCCAGCTGTTTCCAGATCTTTGATATCGCGTACCTTTGCCGGTAATCCCCCTGCAAAGTAACAAATATCGTATACTTTTTTTCTTTATAGATATACAAAATATCCTTACATGCAATCCTTGCATAACAGGCCGAATTGTCTATTACATAATATTCCTCCTCCAATACATGCAGCTCCTCTGCAATATGCCTTAATACCTTTGGCAGCTTTTCTTCAAGCTGTGATTTTAGTATGTATTGATACGCCCGGACATCATAAGAATCCACCGCATATTTCGCAAAAGCGGTAATAAAAATAATATGGGCAGCCGCATCCTGTCTGCGGATATTCCTGGCAACCGACAGTCCATCCAGTCCCGGCATCTCTACATCCAAAAAATACAGTTCAAAGCTTTCCCCGTTTGCCAGATCATCCAGGAGCGCTTTGCTGTCCGCATATTGCCGGATGCATTCCATGTTTCGAAAAACCGTACACACTTCCTGTCTGATTAGTTCCTGATATATTTGTTCGTCATCCAAAATTGCAATTTTCATACGTATCCCCGTCTGTTGGTATCATCCATTGTGATCTATATCCATTATAACCCAATATAACATAATTCCCCGCAGGATGCTTGTCTTGTCTCTATTCTGCTGTATTTTGACCCTATTCTGCAAATATCGCGTGAAAAATCCTTTTCCCGGTCCAT
>CAOKJJ010000232.1 GCA_948468465.1 uncultured Eubacterium sp.
GACTCGTTTTTTACCGTTCATTCTGTTTCCCGCGGGGAAACCTACGCCTAAATACATACAGTATCTCGGAAGGGTATTGCCTGCCGCCGTATTCGGCTTATTGGTGGTCTATTGCCTGAAAGATGTCAGCATTTTCAGCGGAAGCCACGGTTTGCCTGAGTTTATTGCGATTGCCGTTGTTATTCTGCTGCACTTGTGGAAACGGCAAATGTTTCTGTCCATTGCAGGCGGCACGGTGTGCTATATGCTGCTTGTTCAGCTTGTATTTTGATTGGAGAAAAAGATCTATGCATATATATGGAATCCCTGGCATGGCTGCGTGAAATGCAGCGAGGGCTGTCAACATTGTTATATGTATTTCCTTATCCGCTTCAAAGACGGCGTGATTATCAGTCATAAAGAAGGATGCAGCTGTGGCATCGCATCTAAGAATGGGAAGAAGTATGTTTAAAGTAAAAATCGGCTTGGAAAGACTGGGGCATGATATTCCGATTGTATCAAGCGGTGTTCAGGCTGATCAGGATTAACTTATAGGTATTATAAATAAAAAACAGACAGTATCGTTATGCAATACTGCCTGTTTTTATTTTTCCAAAAAAGCCGTAATGACCTGTTCCATATAAGGTCTATTATACAATTCCAAATGATAAAATATTTTTGCATAAGCCCAAGTATCAAATCTGGAGCACTTATTACCTAAATCGTCGCGGCTTTGACGGCTCCAGTTTAAGGCATTGGCTAAAACGCAAAGGTTTCATTAGCGGTTTTTGAAATTGGCGCATTATTATACCCAGTCAAAGGCTGAATCTCTACAATGGCACCACATATACATGAAGCAAGCTTATGTCTGTCTAACCTACTGCCAGCCATGTGTTCCAGTGCTTCGGCTTTATAATCCTCGTATTTGGCATTAATAGCAAACGGGACAGGTAGGTTATTTACCTGGCTTTTAATGCAGTAATTTTTATCATTATCACAAATCTGTTTAAAAAGAGGGTCAATAATGTCAAAGTATAGCGCCTTGAAAGTATCTGACGGTTGTGTCCTACTCATTTGTGCGGTCTCCTTTAGTTATCGTCAAATGAAAAAGCTCTTTCTGAACCGTCTGAATACCTTAATTTATATCCTTGCGTTTTTTGCTGGCCTGAACTGCAAAATTTTAAAACCTCGCCGAAATCAAAATCATTATTTTGGTCATATACATCTGAAGTATCTTTTTCTGCCAGCGCATCTAATAAGTTTTTTGCCTGTAACATTTTATTTATCCTCCTTTTTAGATTAACCAATATCATAATTTGTGAAATATGTAAATGATTTTTTCTGATTATTGAGAAAAATTATACAATATTGTTAAAAATGCACAAAGGGTTTGCCTAAATCAAACGCACGGAGGATGTTAAGATGGAAAACAGAGAAATTTTGATTTATTCTGCTTCGCTCTGCACGGTTACCGTATTAGGATCTCCCGCTTTGGCCTGTTCAATGACGGCGGCAGAGAGTTTTAAAAAGTTGTTTCCTGAATGGGTAGCGCCGCTGACAGTATCTATGCCGTCCGTGCTTTGCGCTTCGATCAGCTGAGCAACATACTTTCTTGTATAATCATTTGGATAAGTATTTTGTACGGCAGCCATGTTTTGCATATACGCATTGTCCCATGCTTTGATATAGCCGCTGGGATTTTTGGCGTTAAATTCTGCGTATACGATGTTATCGTTTTTTACCATGATGCATAAATACTCTTTCCAGCCATGTGAATAATCGGACATCTGAGCGGTATAAAATCCATCTTTTAAAGTTGAAGAACCGCAGCCGCCCAGCAGACATGTGCAGATCAGGGCAAAGACAAGCGGCAGTATACGAATGGTCTTATGCATAAGCAAACCTCCTATAGTTCTTTTAATTTGACCTGCGATACATATTGGTGCAGGCTTTCGGACTGTTTTAAGGAATTGGAAGCCATTTTCGCTGTTTCTTCTGCAAGCCCCCGGTTTTCCTCGGCAATGCTGCGGATGGAATTCAGCTGCTTTGTTACGCAGGATACGGCAGCAGTCTGTTCGTCAGCGGTTCCGGCAAGCTGTACGGATATTTCGCGGTATTGCCTGGCCACTGCCTGAATCTCATGAAATGCTGCCGCGGTTTCATTGGCTGCCTCCAGGCCTTTTTGTATCATTTCCGCGGAGCCCTGGATAATCTCGTCTGTCTGGCGGAGGGCTTCGGAGGTCTTTGCGGAAAGCTGCCCGATCTCTGAGGCAACGACGGCAAATCCATGTCCTGCTTCACCGGCCCTTGCGGCTTCGATGGAAGCATTTAAGGAAAGAAGGTTGGTCTGGAAGGAAATGTCGCCAATTAATTTGCTGATCTTGGAAATCTCCTGCACAGAATCATGGATTTCCTCCATTAAAGCCAGCAGGCTTTGCATGGATGCAGCGCCAATGGACGTTTTTTCGCCGGCATTTTCTGAACATGATTCCATTTGAAGCACCTGCTCTTTATTTTTCTCAATGGCCATTGTAATCGCGGCAGAGCTTTCTTCTAATTGCTGCAATAGCTCGGACTGTTTTAAAGAAGCGTTCTGCAGCTGTCCGGCATAGTCGGATACAATCATGGAATTTTTGGTTACATCCTGTGAAGACTGGTTCATACGATGCATCGACTGGTTTAAAGAAGCCGAAATATGATCTAACGATTCCTGAATCGAAACAAAATCACCGTGAAAATTGTCAGGAATGTCAGCCGTATAATCCCCTTTGGCAAGTTCTCCAAGGCAGTTGCGTATATTTTGTATGTAGGTGTTCAGACTGGCAATCGTTTTTGCCAGTGCATCTGTTAAAATGGCTGTCTCATCATTGCTTTTTGATAATACAACTTCATCCGTTAAGTTTCCTTCGGCCAGTTGCTGCAGCCGATTGGTGGCAGACGTTAAAGAGACGGATATTTTTTGTGAGACGGTAATAATCCATATCGCGCCGATGATCAGAAAAGTGACGGACAACAGTACGCAAAGCACGATGGACGAAAGGACGGTGTCCATAAACTCAATCTGGGGAGCATAAAGCATCAGCGCCCAGTTTGTGCCGGGAATCGGAGCATAGCCGACGTAGCTTCTTTTGCCATTGAATGAAATAATATCTGAGCCTGTCTGGTCAGCGAGCATTTTATCATAAGCTTTTTTTGCGGCGGAAGAATCCGCAGTATCATAAATGTTTCTTTGATCTTTGATTGACGAAGTGTCACGGTCGCCGATAATCAGGCCGTCTTCGTTTACAATGCAGGCACTTCCGGTATCGCCTACGATCAGCATGCTTAAAACATCGTTTAATATATCGTATTTATAGCTCCCGATCAGGTATCCCGCCGTCTCTTCCTGCACCGTATAGGGAATGCCGACACTAAGCTGCAGCAGGTCGTTGGCATAGCAGGGATCGCCGATAACGATATTTCCGGTTTCTTTTAAGTGCGCATAATAGGTTTGGCCTAAGATGGAAGAGGGCGCAGAATCATCTCCGCATAATTTATTCCCATCAAGGTCATAGGCCGCCAGCCAGACAAATTCAATCTGAAGCCTGGCGTTGTCAAGGCAGGCCTGCCTGTCCTGATTCGAGGATGCGGGATCTGTGAATGCCCTTTCCTGCGAGAGGTTGTAAATGCGCTCACATAATAAATGCAGGTTGGAGCTGATGCTCTGTGAAGCGATTCTTGCGGTTGTCTGCATATTGTCCAGCAGCGAAGTATTCGTAGAACGAATATTGCCGGTGCACATAATGACAGAGATTACAATAGACTGGAAGACTGCAACAGCCATGACATAAAAAATGATTTTTTGCTTGATTTTGTAAAACTTTTTCATAGCAGTATACTCCTTTTACATACACTATTCGTCTTATTTTAACATATTTTTATGAAATGTAAATGTCTTTTTTTCGTTTTCTAAAAATGGGATGCTGAGGGTCTATTCATGACATTTTCTGTTAAGTTCCTATACTTTTGCCGATATAATATATGAAATACAAATGCGGTGAAGGATCCCACTGCCAAACAGGAGGTTATATTTATGAGAATTACGACCCATATGCTGAATGAAACAGCGAAAAAAACAGGCATTCCGATTAATCAGACGAATTTATTGAGCTATGTGAATGAGGAATCGTCCGGCGGCAATACCTTACTGGATGCTTTAAATAAGAAAAACAAAGTATCTGCGGAAACAGTTTCGAATTATAAAAAGATGGAAAAATCTGCGCAAAGTCTTAAAGAGCAGGCAGAGAAACTGGCGCAAACAGGTGATGAATCATTTTTGGAAAAGTTTAAAAACAGCGAAGATAAGAAAGAAGCTTATCAAGCGGTAGAAGATTATGTAAAGTACTATAATGCTTCGCTTTCCAATCTGAAAAAGTCGTCCGGCATGCTGGACCAGTATTACAGCCAGATGCTGCAGGAAGCAGCGGGAAATAACCGTGAACAGCTTCAAAAGATCGGCATCACAATCAATAAAGAAGGAATGATGTCTGTGAATCAGGAAAAGCTGCATGCATCTTCGATCGAAGATATTCAAAATGCTTTCGGCGGACAGGGAGAACTGGCGTCTAAGACTGCTTTTCTCGCAGACCGGGTGGCAGATAATGCACAGGCAGGGAGTAAGAGCGCTTCCAGCCAGTATGACGGGAGCGGAAATATTTATTCGCAGATTGCCAGCCAGTTTGATTTTTGGGGATAAGCCGTTTGACAGCCAATAGCTGCATTTTTGTATTCAGAGCGTGTCTTTAAAATGCTTTTCATATGTAAAAGGAATTCAATAACATTTCAAGGAGGAAGATATTATGACCGCAATTACACAGGCAGAAGTAAGTGCAGCGTCCGGTTATACTGCAGCTGCAGGGTATGACAGGAACGTACAAAACACAAAGACGCCGAAAGAAAATCAGGCGGATGCAGTCAAAAAGTCCAAAGTTACGAACGGAAGGACGATTGGCGAGCCGAAGCTGAGTGAAAAGGCGCAAAAGTATTATGACCAGCTGCGTAAAAAGTACGGCAATATGGACTTTATTCTTGTCAGCAGTGACATGAAGCAGCAGGCAAAAGCAAATGCAGGCAGATTTGCGAATCCGAACCGTATGGTAGTGCTCATTGATGAAGAAAAAATAGAGAAAATGGCCGAGGATGAAGATTTTCGCAAACAGTATGAAGGAATCATAAGCAGCGCTGCGCATAAGATGCCGCAGATCGCAAAAAGCCTTGGCGCGAATGCAGACAGCGTCAAAGGGTATGGGATGCAGGTAGACAAAGGCGGAACAGCCACCTTTTTTGCGGTGATCGACAAATCGTTGGCAGCCCAGAAAGACCGGATTGAAAAAAATGCGGCAAAAAAAGCAGAGGCAAAAAAGCAGGACAAGAAAGCAGCTGAGAAAAAACGTGCAGAAGATAAGCGCGCGCAAAAGGCGGAAGATGAGAAAAAAGCGGAAATGAAAGAAGATGACAATACGATTCGGGTAGAAGCATCTTCGATCGAAGAATTAATCCGCAAGATCAATGATACCATTTTTGCGTTAAGAAGCGACAGTGTACGCACGGATCAGGAACGTAAAATAGGCAGCAACGTGGACTTTTCGATCTAGAAAGGACGTGGGCAGATGGGAAACAGTATTCAATTTTTAACAGGATTTGGTCCGTCTTTAAATGGCATGCAAACGGATATGTTTGGAAGAAAGCAGCGTAATATCAGCATGGGACCTGCATCCATTCTGACCGGAAAGCTGGATCCGATTGAGCAAAAACGCGAAATGGCAAGAAAAAGGGCTTTGAAAATAGTAGACGACGCTTTCTCAGGAGAGAAAAAGATTGATGACGATATCAAAGCACGCATGGAGCTGATTAAGCGTTACGAAAGCATGCAGGGGGAAGCGAACCGCAGCCTTAGCGATATTGATGAAAGAATGGAACAGCTCCGGCAGGAATACGATGTAGATCCGGACAGCCAGGAGCAAAAAGATCTGGATATTCTGATCGAATATCGAAGGCTTTCCAAACGCCATCCAGATCAGTTAGAATTTATGGCGCCGCAGGATCTGGAGCGTGCAAAACAGCTGTATAAGCAGGGACAAAGCGAAGGCTATACAGAATATCAGGCGCGCGCACTGGATATGGATAAAGGCAAAGAGCCGTATCTGGACCAGCTGGAGGAAGCGAAGAAAGGCTTGATTGAAGAAAACGCAGCCATCCGCGGTATTCAGAAGGAACGTTTAAAATACCATCCGGTTCTGGACGCAGTGCAGCAGTCGCAGCAGGTGATGGAAAACGCGAGCAAAGAAATAACCGGCATGCTCATAGATGAAGCGGTAGACCATATCGACGAAAAGGCCGAAGAAGAGTTCGAAAAAGCGGAAGAGAAGAAAGAAGAAAAGAAAGAGGAAGAAGAAAGAATCGAAGAGATTCAAGAGCGCAGAGAAGAGATGGAAGCCCTTGCAGACCCGGAGAAAGCAGAAAGGGAGCATAAACGTGCGGAGGATGATACGGATCCGATGTATGGAGATGTTTTGACAGAAGCCATATTGAAAATGGACGGCATTAAAAATGACGTGCAGCAGGAAGTATCTGATATGGTGTCAAAGATGAAGATTGCTGCTGAAGACTTGAAGGGGCTGAAAGTGGATGAAATGATTTAAAAAGAAACATTTTTGACATTGTGGTGCGTTATTTTATTGGCTATGCGGACGCTGGATGAGGGGCGGGGCCTGGATTTCGGCTCCTA
>CAOKJJ010000233.1 GCA_948468465.1 uncultured Eubacterium sp.
GGACGATTATTATCGGTACGATTATGATCGCCATGGCGCTCGGCAATATTTACGGAGGCCGGGCGGCGGATAAAAATCCGGATCCGGGCAGACTGTACCGCAGGATCATTGTATCGGCCGTCTGGATTGCGGCGATTCCGGTATTTGGAAAATATTTGATCCTTGGAATATCAGCGCTGCTTATTTTTACGGTAAACAGCAATTTCCTGATTCTTGCGGCGTTTATTGCCTGTATGGTTATTTTTGTATATCCGCTGTTTTTGCTCGGTACGGTTACGCCGTCTCTTGTAAAATATACGGTAGACAGTCTGGAGGATAACGGGAAGACGGTAGGGATGCTCAATGCGTCAAATACAATCGGAAGCATTCTTGGGACGTTTCTGCCGACGTTTGTTACGATTCCGGCGGTCGGGACATCCGTGACATTTCTTATATTTGCGGGTATTCTGCTTTTGCTGGCGCTTATTTATTTTATTTCCGCAAAGGGCGGCGGCAGGAGCATGGCAGTTGGTATCTTATTATTTTTGCTCTGCTGTCTGGCGGGCAGGGCGGACAGCTTTGCGTTTTGGGAAACGGATTTGTCTTATGAAGGCGAGTCGGTTTATAATTATCTGCAGGTTAAGGAAGATGAGGACAGTGTGGTCTTGTCGACGAATGTGCTCTTTGGGGTGCAGTCGATTTTGAAAAAAGATGACAGCTTAACGGGGATGTATTATGACTATGCGCTGGCGGCTCCGTTTATGGCGGGCGTTTATGAAAAGGAACGTCTGGAGGTGCTCGTGCTGGGAATGGGGACGGGTACGTTTGCTTCGCAGTGTAAGCGGTATTTTCCAAATGCACATGTGGAAGGAGTAGAAATAGATGAAAAGATTACGGATTTGGCCAGAACTTATTTTGCGCTGCCGAAAGATATGCCCGTAGCGACTTATGACGGACGTGCATATTTAAACGTATCAGATCATAAATATGATGTGATTATGGTAGATGCTTATCAGGATATTACGATTCCGTTTCAGATGTCGTCCGTGGAGTTTTTCCGGATGGTGAAGCAGCATTTGAAAGATGACGGCGTGATGGTTGTAAATATGAATATGCGCGGGAGTAAGGAAGGCAGCATCAATCAATATCTGGCGGATACGATCAGCCATGTATTTGGCCAGGTGTATACGGCGGATGTAGCCGGTTCTACCAACAGGGAGCTGTTTGCCTCGGCGTCGCCGCATCTGGATATCATCGAAGTGATGCAGTACCATACAGCGCTTACATCCAACAGTGAGCTTATGGAACTGATGGACCGCGTGATGGAACGCATACAGCCTTATGAACCGGGCGAATATGTGCTGACGGACGACCGTGCGCCAGTGGAACTGCTTGGCATGCGGGTGATTGATGAGCTGATTTTGGACGAAGTGGAGTATTACCGCGGGATTTATGAAAAAGAAGGTCTGAAAGGTCTGCTGGAGCAGCTTTCGTTTTGAAAAATGAAAAATAAAAATAAAGGTTATGATTATGATGAAAAAAACACTTGTATGGGCTCACAGAGGAGCCAGTGCTTATGCACCGGAAAATACACTGAAAGCATTTCAGATGGCGGCGGATTTGAAAGCCGATGGGATTGAACTGGATGTGCAAAAAACAAAGGATGGGAAACTCGTTGTCATCCATGATGAAACACTGGACCGTGTCAGCAGGACGTCTGGCTGGGTCAAGGATATTACGTATGAAAGGCTGAAAAACATCAATGTAAACGAAAAGTTTCCGCAGTTTGGGAAACAGTATGTTCCGACGCTGGAGGAGGTGTATGAGCTGCTCCGTCCGACGGATCTTCTGATCAACGTAGAGTTAAAGACAGGAGTTATTTTTTATCCTGAAATAGAAGATCAGGTGCTGGAACTGACAAAACAGATGGGAATGCAAAAGAGGGTTATCTACTCTTCTTTTAATCATTACAGCATTCGAAAGATCAAAAGGCTGCAGGCGGATGCCGTTACCGGGCTGCTGTACCAGGACGGCATGATCGACGTATGTTCCTATGCGAAGCAGACCGTGCAGGCGGATGCCCTTCATCCGGCCATTTATAATGTGCAGTATCCGGATTTTTTTGCAAAGTGCCGCAGACATGGGTTAAAGGTACATGTCTGGACAGTGAACGAAGAAAAGCATATGCGCCTGCTGTGTGAAAATGAGACAGACGCAATGATTACGAATGATCCAAAGCTTGGCAGGGCAGTCGCGGATGAATATGAAGATGGAAAACTGATTCCTGAACTTGTGCGGGAGCTGGAAAAAATATTATGACTTGGAACGGGAAAATAAAAACAGGTGCAAAAATAAAAATGGAATATGTGCAGGAAGACGGATTCCGGCAAAAGATGCAGCATCTGTCAGACACATATTTAAAAAAGTATCTTAGATGCGGCAGATTTTTAAGCTATGACGGCACAGCTATTTATTACCGTACGTATATCAAAAAAAACGCGAAAGGAAATGTTGTGATTTCTCATGGATTCAGTGAATTTGCGGAAAAATATGAAGAAGTCATCTATTATTTCCTGCAGGCCGGCTATTCGGTGTTTTTGCCGGAGCACCGCGGCCATGGCAGATCAGAGCGCGTACTTTCCAATATGGAAAAGGTATATGTGGAAAGCTTTGCGCAGTATGTCCGGGATCTGCATATCTTTGTAAATAAAATTGTAAAGCCGTATCAGAATGAAATGATATTATTTGCGCATTCTATGGGTGGAGCGATAGGCGCGTTATATTTGCAGCGGTATCCGGGTGATTTTCAAAAGGCAGTGTTATCCGCGCCAATGATTCAGATGAAAGTCCGCGGACTGCCGTATCCGGCTGCTATGATGATTGCGCGTGTGTGCAGATGCTTAGGGTTTGGAAAAGCATATGCAGCCGGTCAGCATGGATTTTCAAAAAAGCCGAAATTCGAACGCAGCAGCTGTCTGAGCAAAGAGCGGTATTTGTATGCGCATGGCAAACGGGCGGCAAATAAAAGATGCCGTACGAACGGCGCCTGTTATAGCTGGGTATGCGCGGCACAGACAGCCTCGGTCTGTGTACAGGCATCTGAAAATATTCAAAAGATTCGGATTCCGGTGCTTGTATGTGCGGCTGGCAGGGATCATATGGTCAATACGGATGAGATCTGCAGATTTGCAGGGAAATTAAAAAATGCCAGGCTCGTTTGGTTTTTAGATGCAAAGCATGAGATTTTTAATGCAAATGAGCGCGCACAGATGCAGTTTTATGAGGAAGTATTTTCCTTTTTGCAGGAGGGGTAACAGATGCCGGAGAAAATGAAACTAACAAACATGGAAAAAGCGTGGATTTTATATGATGTCGGCAATTCCGCATTTGTTTTGCTTGTCGCTACGCTGTTTCCGATTTATTTTGACGCGATTGCACAGCAGGCGGGTATTTCATCGGTAGATTATCTGGCGTATTGGGGATATGCGGCCTCGGCGGTGACAATCATCGTAGCGCTGCTTGGCCCTGTGCTTGGCACGATGACGGATTTCAAGGGATGGAAAAAGCCGGTGTTCCTCGCCAGCATGCTCATAGGTGCAGCCGGCTGCTTTTTATTAGGATTTATGCGGTCCTGGTTTGTTTTTTTGATTGTGTTTGTAATTGCAAAATGCGGGTTTTCGGCCAGCCTGATCTTTTATGACGCGATGCTGTCGGATGTCACGACATCGGAACGTATGGACGAAGTGTCAGCCCGAGGGTTTGCCTGGGGATATATTGGCAGCTGTGTACCGTTTATCGCAGGACTGGCGCTTGTATTATCCGCGCCTGTAACGGGCATCGGACAGATGAACGCGATGACGATTGCCTTCGCAGTCTCGGCTGTATGGTGGTTTCTCGCGACAGTCCCGCTTTGGCGCTGTTACAGACAGGTGCATTATATACAGGCGGACCGCAAAATTATACGCAGCAGTTTTCAAAGGCTTGCGGCCACATTAAAAAATATGCGCAGGCATCCGCAGGTATTCTGGTTTTTGCTGTCATTTTTTTGTTATATTGACGGGGTATATACGATTATTGATATGGCGACCGCATATGGCACGGCGCTGGGGCTGGATACGACAGGGCTTTTGCTGGCTCTTTTAGTCACGCAGATCGTAGCGTTTCCGGCTACGCTTGTATTCGGCAGGCTGTCTGCTTCTTATTCTCCAAGGATACTTATTTCCGCCTGTATTATTGCCTATACATGCATAACGATTTTTGGAATGACACTGGATTCCCAGATCAAATTTTGGATACTGGCTGTCTGCGTCGGCTTGTTTCAGGGAGGCGTACAGGCACTGTCACGTTCTCATTTTGCCAAAATCATACCAAAAGAACAGTCGGGGGAATATTTTGGCATTTTTGACATATGCGGCAAAGGCGCTTCATTTCTTGGAACGATGCTTGTCAGCATTACAACCCAGCTTACAAACAGCATCCATTATGGCATCGGTTCCTTAGTCGTCTTGTTTATTTTAGGATTTTTGCTTTTTCAAAAGTCCTGCAAATATTTGGATCAGGCATAGGAACCTTTCCTAAAAAAGCCCATATAATAGTAAAAAATTCTGGCATTTCCATGATCATATGAAACAAGTATGATTTTAACATATGCCATGGAGTCAGCTGGAGGGTTGTATGAGCATGAAAGAATTATTTCCTGGTGATCGGGGTGTACTGGTACAGTATATGCAGCTTGCACTGTCACGGGCAGGATTTCCCGTTGCGATAGACGGCATCTTTGGTGAACAGACGTGTGCTTTTTTACAGCAATTTACTGACCGGGAAAAAGACTGCAAGGTAGGCGATGCCCAGTGGGAGCTGCTGTTTCCCTATTTGAAAGGGTATCAGACCTATCGGGTAGAAGAAGGGGATTCGCTTTTTCGTATCGCTTCGCGGATGCATTCGACGGTACAAAGAATCGTAACGGCAAATCCAACCGTGGACGCGGCGAATCTTACGGTAGGTTCCATGTTATTTGTGCCGTTTGATTTTCCGCTCGTGTCCACACAGACAGCATATACGTCTTTGCTAACGGATTGGATCCTGGAGGGGCTTTTCATACGGTATCCGTTTCTGCATGAAGAATCGGTCGGAACAAGCGTCATGGGCCGCAAGATGCATGTCATACAGATCGGAGAGGGTAATACACACGTATTTTACAACGCTTCTTTTCATGCCAATGAATGGATTACGACACCGGTGCTGTTAAAGTTCGCGGAAGACTACGCAGAGGCTTATTCCAGAGGGACGCAGATCGCAGGCGTGCCGGCTTCCTGGCTGTATTACAGTTTCCGTTTGTCGCTGCTGCCGCTTGTAAATCCGGATGGAGTAGATTTGGTAAACGGAGTACTGCCGCAGCCGTATGTGAATCAGGCGATGCAGATTGCATCCGGATACCCGTCCATTCCGTTTCCGCAGGGCTGGAAAGCAAATATCGAAGGAATCGACTTAAATCTCCAGTTCCCGGCTGGCTGGGAGCAGGCAAAACAGATCAAATACAGCCAGGGATACACGACGCCGGCGCCAAGAGATTTTGTAGGAGACGCCCCGCTGACAGCACCGGAGAGCAGGGCTGTATATGATTATACAATCGCGAACGACTTTGCCCTGATACTGGCTTATCATACACAGGGAGAGGTCATTTACTGGAAATATCTGGATTATGAGCCAGAGAACTCCTATCGGATTGCCAGGTATTTTCAGGAGGTCAGCGGCTACGCGGTGGAACTGACGCCGGGAGCGTCGGGATATGCAGGCTATAAAGACTGGTTTATACAGGATTATAATCGGCCAGGGTATACGATAGAGGCCGGGCTTGGCACAAATCCGCTGCAGATGGACCAGTTTCTTAAGATTTATGATGATAATATCGGGATTTTGACAGGCGGTATGACGCAGCTTATATAAAAAAATTTACAATGTTATCTAATGGATTCCCGGACGACTCTGCGCCTGGCTGTGAAAAGATTAAGTAAATGACAGTGCCTGTGAATATCAGCCGGATGACAGGGAGTCAGGCTAGAGCTATGTCATCGGATGTCCGAGAGGCCAAATACAACACATTATCTGAAATGTTATTAATATATCGAAAAGTTAGACGAAAGAGAGGATAAAGAGCATGAACAGGGAACAGTTGGAGATCAGTTTTAAAATTTGTATGGAAGCAGAGGATATCGGACAGTCCAGGATCCATGCCAGCATCGCATTTTTGAAAAACAGGCTGCAGCAGTCAGAAAATCCATATTTGAAAGGCGCGGTATTTGAGGATGAAAGTGATCTGGACGCGTTTATTCTGCGGTTTTATGCAGAAAATACAATACAGGAAGAAGTATGCGCTTCTCCTGAATATGCAGAGTCTTTTGTGATAGATCTGGCGCAGATACTGGATGACACATCGAGCGCACATTCTTTTATGGATATGGAAGGATCCTTCCATTTTAAATATCATGAAGAAGATAAGACTTATACATTTCATTCGGAAAGCGGATGCGATTATTGCGATTTTGCAGAACAAAAATAGTCTTATAAGACGGAAACATTTTAGGCACTTAAAAACGATTTCCTGCACAAAGTTGCAAAATTTTAATACCGTGCAACAGAATTGACATTGTGTTGAATTTACAACAGCTTAACGCTATGGTTTTCGTAAAGCCAGTCAAAACCAGCTGGATGAGGGGCGGGGCCTGGATTTCGGCGACG
>CAOKJJ010000234.1 GCA_948468465.1 uncultured Eubacterium sp.
CAATAAAGGAAAATCTTTGGAGGAAGCAATTAAGTGTTGGAAATACAAAAAGCAATTACAAGGACATAATCGCTATGAAAGAACAGACCTCATAGCAATAGGATATGAAGCAGAACAGGGAACGCATGATGTTCCTGCCATTGCTCCAAACAAATAAAAAATATGAAAAAAAGCTGTTGGATATGAAGCATATGCATATCCAACAGCTTTTTAGCAGATATGTAACCAAGTTCAATGAATAGAATTCGTACTTTTGTCTGCGCATGGATGCTTATTGATTCAGCTCAAATTTCTGCAGCATTTTATTGAGTCTGTCTGCCTGAGAAGCCAGTTCTTCTGAGGTGGCGGAGGTTTCTTCTGAGGCCGCGGAGTTATCCTGGATGCCATGAGAAATCTCCTGTATGCCAGTGCGCAGCTGTTCCATGCTTTCCGCCTGTACAATCGCATTTTCAGCGGTTTCCTGAATCATTTCGTTGACGTGGCTGACAGCGTTTACGGATTCTTTCAGGGAGTTGACAGCGCCTTGTGCAATCGTGTTGCCTTTATTGATCTCCTGCATTGAGATTTCAATCAGTTCTTTTGTCGTGTTTGCCGCTTTGGAGCTTTCCAGTGCCAGCTTGCCGATTTCATCGGCGACAACGGCAAAGCCTTTTCCTGCTTCTCCGGCACGTGCGGCTTCAATCGAAGCGTTTAAGGAAAGCAGATTTGTCTGTGAGGCAATATCTTCGATCGTCTGAATAATGCCTACGACTTTTTGGGACGTTTCATGGATGTTGTTCATGGCGATCATCATGTTTTTCATGTTTTCCTGGTTTTCCCCGATCATGACGGCAGCCTGTGCGGTTGCTTTGGCGGAAGATTCCGCTTTGCTGCGGCTGTTTTCTACCTGTTCGGTAACCATGTCTGTCGTCGTTGTCAGCTGTTCTACGTTCGTTGCCTGTGTCTGCGCGCCGTCGGCCAGTGCCTGAGAAGCGGTTGCAAGCTCTGTCGCTCCGATGGATACACGCTCTGAGCTTTCATGAATGCCTGTCATTACTTGCTTCATTGAATCTGAAATGTGAAACAATGCGTTTTTTATTTTCTGAAATTCACCTGCATAATCATGCTTGAGCTGAATGCTGAGTTTGCCGTCAGCAAGCTGCGCAAGCACTTCGGCTGTTTCATCAATGTATACAATATATTCTTTCAGGCGGTTGACTGTTTTTTGAAACGATGCGCCAAGCTCACCGATTTCATTTTCACTTGTAATATTCACCTCTACGTCTAAGTTCCCGTCAGCAAGCTGCTGTGCGGTCTGATTCAGATCCAGAATCGGTTTTGTCAGGCGTGCGGCGCTTTTGCGGATTCTGACCGCGATCAAAACAATGCCGCCGGCAAACAATAGGATCAGTGCCAGTACCATAACGATTAATATCGCATAAAATTCGGATAAAGGCATACAGCTAAGCACGATATAGCCTGTATCTTCGGCATAATGCAGATAACCATATTTTGTAACGCCTTCTGCTTTATATCTTAAAAAAGTATTTTCTTTTGCGGCAACCGCATCTATAACATTTTGCGAGATGTCGGATTCTGTCAGATTTTTCTCGATCAGATCATTTTGCGGATGATAAAGATAAGTGCCGTTTTCCGATAACAGCAAGACATATCCCTGCCGGCCGATTTTGTAGCTGCTCATAATCTGCGTCATATGATCCAGGGCAATGTCCATGCCGACAGCGCCCAGGGCAGTTCCGCCGGCATTATCCATAACCGGCGCCGCGGCGCTTAATACCATCTTTCCAGTTGAGGAATCTACGTAAGGCTCTGTCAGAACCGGCTGTTTTGTTTCAACGCAGCTATACCAGCTGCGGCCGGTAATGTCCCATCCTTCTTCGCTCATAAAGCCGTCAGATTGTACAAACGAGCTTGTATCCAGATCAGCAATCCATGTGGCCATGATGCTTTCTGAATCTGTACTGACAATTTTTTTCAGGTTGTCCATAACGGTATCCATATTTTCAGAATGCTGCATTTTGCCGTCTCCGGTTGTCTGATCAAAAACAGACTGGATTTGCGGATTGACGGCCATTTGTTTTACGGTTGTGATATATTGCTGCAAAAATCCTGTCAGCTGATTTGCCGCTGCGGTAGATTCGGCTGTCAGCTCCGTTTTTTTGGAAGTATAGCTTAGCCATCCAACCATCCCTATGGCAGCTGCTGCGATAAGCAAAAGAACGAGAATTACGCTGCCGCCGATTTGCTGCAGTATTTCATCAGCGATTTTTTTCTTCGAATGTATATGCTCATTCTGTTTTCCATTTTTACGTTGTTTCATTTGTATAAACCTCCCTATTCCTTATCCTTATTTCATTGTAGCTCTATTTGGGGACTAATACAATAGCAAAATTGGTTTTAGGGAGATTTTCATGGGACCAGTGGTAACAGTTCAAGGGTTATCTGAACGGTTACCACCAGTGTTATTTTTTACGGGTCAGGAACGCTTAACATAAAAAAGTGTAAAGTCCGTTGGCAATTTCATAGGCTTTACACTTTTGGTTAGCGACTGTTATTCCTTTATCTTATCAATGTCTGTCATATTTAAACCCAAACTATTGAGTAGTACTTTTAAAGCAAGATATCTGTCTTTTAGTTTCGCATATGTTTCAGATGCATTTTCTTTACGGGCTAATAACATATATTCTTGTATCCCCATAAATTCATCCATGGCATTTTTCATAATTTCTTCTTTTGACATTTCTAATACCTCCATATTCTCACCGCCTTTATGACTGATGCAGTTATTTATTGATACAATTATTATAGCGTATATGGCTGAAAGTGTAAAGACGCTCTAAAACTGTTACTTGATTTTTGCACATGTGCAGATTATAATAGAGCTAAATAACAGAAAGCGAGGTATGAAAGTGGAACAAAAATTTTACATATGTGAGCATTGCGGCAACATCATCGCAATGGTAAAAGATGCGGGTGTCCCTGTGATGTGCTGCGGGGAGAAAATGAAAGAGATCGTACCAGGTACGACTGATGCGGCAGTAGAGAAGCATATTCCGGTATATACGGTGGAAGGCAATCTGGTTAAAGTTCATGTGGGTTCTGCGGAACATCCGATGATGCCGGAGCATTATATTGAATGGGTATCCTTACAGACCAGGCAGGGCAACCAGCGTAAACTACTGCGTCCGGAGGATAAGCCTGAGGTGTGCTTTGCGCTTTGTGAAGGCGATGAGGTAGAAGCGGTGTATGCATACTGCAATCTGCATGGACTTTGGAAAAAATAATGACTCTCTTACTATGAGAAAAGGAGCTGCCGGATATGCGATATGGTATATGCATATTTGACAGCTCCTTTTTATCGCTGGAGATGAAAAGCCGACAGGTAATCAGAACGGTGATCTTTTTGTGCTGCGGCAGATACTTATTGAGAAAGATCAAATCTTTGCAGCATTTTATTGAGCCGGTCAGCCTGAGAAGCCAGTTCTTCTGAGGTTGCGGAGGTTTCTTCCGAGGCTGCGGAGTTGTCCTGTACGCCGTGGGAAATCTCCTGGATGCCTGTGCGCAGATGCTCCATGCTTTCAGCCTGTACAGCGGCATTTTCGGCAGTTTCCTGTATCATTTCGTTGACATGGCTGATCGCGTTTACGGATTCTTTCAGGGAGCTGACGGCGCCTTCTGCAATCGAATTTCCTTTGTTGATTTCCTGCATGGAGATTTCAATCAGTTCTTTTGTCGTGTTTGCCGCTTTGGAGCTTTCCAGTGCCAGCTTGCCGATTTCATCAGCGACGACAGCAAAGCCTTTTCCGGCTTCGCCAGCCCGTGCGGCTTCGATTGAAGCATTTAAGGAAAGCAGGTTTGTCTGTGAAGCGATGTCTTCGATTGTCTGAATAATGCCTACGACTTTTTGCGAAGTTTCATGGATATTGTGCATGGCAATCATCATGTTTTTCATATTTTCCTGGTTTTCTTCGATCATGGCGGCAGCCTGTGCGGTTGCCTTGGCGGAAGATTCCGCTTTGCTGCGGTTGTTTTCTACCTGTTCGGTAACCATATCCGTCGTCGTTGTCAGCTGTTCTACGCTCGTTGCCTGTGTCTGCGCGCCTTCGGCTAATGCCTGGGAAGCAGTTGCAAGCTCTGTCGCTCCGATGGATACACGCTCCGAGCTTTCATGAATGCCTGTCATTACTTGTTTCATCGAATCAGAGATGTGAAACAGCGCGTTTTTTATTTTCTGAAATTCACCTGCATAATCATGATTGAGCTGGATGCTGAGTTTTCCATCAGCAAGCTGCGCCAGTACTTCTGCTGTTTCATCAATGTATACAATATATTCTTTCAGACGATTGACCGTTTTTTGAAAAGAAGCGCCAAGCTCACCGATTTCATTTTCACTTGTAATATGCAGCTCTACATCCAGGTCCCCGTCAGCAAGCTGCTGTGCGGTATGATTCAGCTCCAGAATCGGTTTTGTCAGGCGCGCGGCGCTTTTTCGGATTCTGAGGGCAATCAATACGATACCAGCGGCAAACAGCACGATCAATGCCAGTACCATCATGAGCAATATCGCATAATATTCGGATAAAGGCATGCTGCTGAGCACGATATATCCGATATCTTCGGCATGCTGCAGATAACCGTATTTCGTAACGCCTTCCGCTTTATATCTTAAAAAAGAATTTTCCTTGGATGCCGCCGCGTCTATGACATTTTGTGAGATGTCGGAGTCTTTCAGGTTTTTTTCGATCAAATCATTTTGCGGGTGGTAAAGATAGGTGCCGTTATCTGACAGCAGTATTACGAATCCCTGACGTCCGATTTTGTAGCTGCTCATAAGCTGCGTCATATGATCCAAAGCGATATCCATGCCTGCAGCGCCAAGGACCGTTCCGTCAGCCTCGTCAATAACCGGCGCGGCAGCGCTTAAGATCAGCTTGCCGGTGGAGGAGTCTATATAAGGCTCTGTTAAAATAGGCTGCTTCGTTTCGATACAGCCATACCAGCCCCGGCCGGTAATGTCCCATTCTTCATCGCTGATATAGCCGTCGGATTGTATGAGCGAACTTGTATCCAGGTCAGAAATCCATGTGGCCATAATATTTTCAGAATCTGAATCGGCTATTTTTAGAAGATTGTCCATAACGGTATCCATCTGATCAGCATACCGCATTTCGCCGTCCCCGGTCGTCTGTTTCAAAACAGACTGGATTTGCGGATTGACAGCCATTTGCTTTGCGGTTGTGACATATTGCTGTAAAAATCCGGTCAGCTGATTTGCCGCCGCGGTGGACTCGGCTGTCAGCTCTGTTTTCTTAGAAGTAACGCTCAGCCATCCAACCATGCCGATGGCAGCCGCTGCAATAAGCAAAAGTACGAAAATCACGCTGCCGCCGATTTGCCGGAGTATTTCATCAGCGATTTTTTTCTTTGTGTGTATATGTTCCTGCCGGATGTTCTTTTTACGCTGCTTCATTAGTACAAACCTCCCTGTATTTCTTTTCCTTAATTTTATCTTTATTTTTATTTTTATTTCTTTTATTTTTATTGTACCGCTATTTTGCGGGCAATACAATAGCTATTTCGATTTTAGAAATTTTTTCAATACACGGCAGTCTGTATTCAGGATCAAATTCTCCGGCATTTCCGCCAGCTGCAAAAGTTCCGATATGCTGGAAAAATCACCGATCTGTCCGGTTCCATGGCTGTCACTGGAAAGCACGACCGGATAATTGCAATGTTTGCACAAATGCAAAATCGTAAGGTTATTTTTTCGCGTATCCCCTCTGTATCCGTCCGGCCGCAAAGAAGCCGCGTTGATCTCAAAAACGGCATGATATTTCACAGCTGCCTCAAGCAACGCACGATAATCAACCGGATACCGGGGATCATCACAATGTCCAATCATCTGCACATAAGGATTTTTTACAGCCGCAATATAAGCTTTTGTATTTTCTTGCATTGTTCCAGGCGCCATAACACCAGGATGCATACTCGCAATCGCATAATCCAGATGTTTTAAAATGCCATCATCCAAATCCAGCATCCCTTCCTGATCTAAAATATTCACCTCCGCACCATAAAGCATTTCCATTCCGCACCGCTTTTTGGGCGCCTGCGCCAGACCTCTGAAATATGACGGCTTTCCCCCGCCGGGAGTAGCAGGGCCATGATCAGAAATGCCAAGCAGCCGAAGCCCCTTTACGGCGGCGGCCTTTGCCATATCTGTGATGGTAGCATGGGAACCGTGGCCGCTCGCAATTGTGTGTGTGTGGATGTCAGAATCATATGTATACATTTTATCAGTCCTTTTAGAATATATATTTTTTTACGGGGGTGGCTATGCGGACGCTGGATGAGGGGCGGGGCCTGGATTTCGGTTCCTACTCCGGAATGTTAAGAATTCCTAAGCATTCTGCATGGACGCTGTGGCTCCGTCCGGTCGCGTCGCGTAATCCGCCCCTGGCCTACAGCCAGTGGCTAAAAGCGACGCTGGGCTTCGCCCCTGGTTTATTGAGCAGAATTCTAAGGACTTCTAAACATTCCTCCAACGTC
>CAOKJJ010000235.1 GCA_948468465.1 uncultured Eubacterium sp.
GAGTAGGAGCCGAAATCCAGGCCCCGCCCCTCATCCAGCGTCCGCATAGCCACCAAAAAAAACACGTCATAGTTCCTTATAGTTTAAATCTGTACCCGACCCCCCAGATCGTTTCAATGTACTGAGGCTTTGCCGTATTTATCTCGATTTTTTCCCGAATCTTTTTTATGTGTACAGTTACCGTCGCAATGTCTCCCACTGACTCCATATCCCAGATTTCTTTAAAAAGCTCATCTTTTGTAAACACACGGTTGGGATTCTGCGCCAAAAATACCAGCAGGTCAAACTCTTTTGTCGTAAACTGCTTTTCTTCTTCGTTAATCCAGACACGTCTGGCTGTTTTGTCAATGCGGATGCCCCGGATTTCCACGATATCGTTCTGCGGAACTCCGCTTCCAATCAGTCTTTCATATCTGGCCAAATGCGCCTTAACCCTTGCTACAAGCTCGCTCGGAGAAAACGGCTTTGTCACATAATCGTCTGCCCCCATGCCAAGTCCGCGTATTTTGTCTATATCATCTTTTTTGGCGGATACCATTAATATCGGCAGGTTTTTATGCTCCCGAATCCGTCTGCACACCTCAAATCCATCCATCCCTGGCAGCATCAGATCCAGAATCACCATATTATAGTCCTCTTCCAGTACTTTTTTCAGACCTGTTTCCCCGTTTGTTTCGATCTCAACCTGAAAGCCGCTCAGCTCCAGATAATCTTTTTCCAGCTCTGCAATCGTCATTTCATCTTCAATTATCAATATTCTGCTCATTTGGAACCTCCTGATATTTTCGTATTACAAAATACATCACTGTACCTGTGGATTCTTTGCTCGTCGCCCAGATTTTTCCGCTGTGGTCTTCAATGATCTTTTTCACGATTGACAGTCCGATTCCGCTGCCGCCGGTTGCAGAATTTCTGGAAGCATCGGTCCGGTAAAACCTGTCAAAAATAAACGGCAGATCTTTCTGCCCAATCCCTTTGCCATTGTCTTCGATCTCCACCTGGATAAAATCTCCCACGTCCTTAATCCGAATGTTAATCAGTCCATGTTCTTTATCCATATATTTTACCGAATTGCCAATGATATTATCTATCACCCGTTTTAACTGTTCAGGGTCCGCGATAATCTCAACATCATCTCCGGCATAGTTGAAATAAGACAGCCCGATATGCTCTGCTTCCAGTTCCAGCCCTATTTCCTCAATGCAGTCATTAAAATACTCACCGGCATTGATACGTTTAAAATTATATGGAATGCGGTTCGTATCAATCTTGGCATACAGCGTCAGTTCGTTAATCAGGCGGTCCATATCTATCGCCTTATTATAAATGGTACGCATATATTTATCTACTTTTTCCGGTGTATCCGCGACACCGTCCAGTATTCCTTCCACATAGCCTTTAATCGCTGTAATCGGCGTACGCAGGTCATGGGAAATATTGCTGATCAAAATCCTGTTCTGCTTTTCTGCTTCCAGCTTCTCTTCCGCTGATTCTTTCAGCCTCTTTCTCATATCTTCAAAGTTCTGGCACAGCCTGCCCATCTCATCTTTGCTGTCGGCCTCTATCGTAAAATCCAGATTGCCTTCTTTAATATTATTGGCTGCTTCTTCCAGTTTGCAGATAGGTGTTACAATACTGCGGTAAATCCAGGCCGTAATAGACAATCCGGTAGCTGCCAGTATTAATACGATGCAGACAGCCATATCTTCTACGAGCACTTCAATCTGGGACATATCTATTTTATAGGCAATCGCACCGATATCTACTCCTGTCTGCTGCGCAACGGTATTCATCTGGATCAGCCGAATCACACAAAACGCAAACAGCGCCAGAAGTATCGGCATAAACACGATTACAAAAAAGGTTATTACAAGCTTCGTACTTAGTTTCATATACAGACTCCTGTTTTAATAGGCAAAAAAATAACTGCAGCGGTGCCTCACACACCGCAGCAGTTATGTTCTAACGTAA
Organism: uncultured Eubacterium sp.; assembly: GCA_948468465.1. The sequence continues at coordinate 1,972 of CAOKJJ010000235.1, forward strand.
GCATGTTTCCGCTATCCGTTATTATAACATGTGCCTTCCCATTTCTCATAAAATTTCGAAAAAAAGATTCTTAATTTTTTCTAAAATTATATGCTTTTAACATGCTCTAAGCAATTCATTCTGTGACATCCAGGGTGTGGCATCTGTTCCATGGCGTTCGGACTATGCCAGATATTTCTTTAACGCATCTACTTTATCCAGCGCTTCCCAAGGCAGCTGCAAATCATTTCTGCCAAAGTGTCCATAAGCTGCCGTCTGCTTATAGATCGGCCTTCTTAAATCAAGCATCTTAATAATGCCTGCCGGACGCAGGTCAAAATTCTCACGTACAATAGCCACAAGCTGTTCATTCGAGAGCTTGCCTGTTCCAAACGTATCTACCATGACTGATGTAGGCTGTGCGACACCGATTGCATAGGACAGCTGGATTTCACATCTATCAGCCAGACCGGCAGCTACGATATTTTTTGCCACATACCGTGCCGCATAAGCAGCGGAACGGTCTACTTTTGTACAGTCTTTACCGGAAAAAGCACCGCCGCCATGACGTGCATATCCGCCGTATGTATCTACAATAATTTTTCTTCCGGTCAGACCTGCATCACCCTGCGGTCCTCCGATTACAAATCTTCCGGTAGGATTAATGAAAAATTTCGTATCCGGGTCAATCATATCCTTTGGAATGATCGGTTCAAACACATATTTCATAATATCTGTATGAATCTGTTCCTGAGCAACCTCGGCATCATGCTGCGTGGACAAAACAACTGCTTCCAGTCTCTTAGGCCTGCCCGCCTCATCATACTCTACCGATACCTGTGTCTTTCCGTCCGGACGCAGATATTTCAGCGTGCCGTCTTTGCGTACTTTAGTCAGCTGCAGTGCCAGCTTATGCGCAAGGGAAATCGGATACGGCATATAGCTTTCCGTTTCATTCGTTGCATAGCCAAACATCATACCCTGGTCGCCTGCGCCAATGGCATCCAGTTCCTCGTCTGTCATTTTATTTTCTTTTGCTTCCAGCGCCTTATCTACACCCATTGCAATATCTGCAGACTGTCTGTCCAGAGCAGAAAAAACGGCACATGTATTGCAGTCAAATCCCATCTTTGCATCGTTATAGCCAATTTCATTTACAGTCTTTCTTACGATGGACGGAATATCCAGCTGCGCTTTTGTCGTAATCTCTCCGGTTACAAGCACAAACCCTGTACAGCATGCTGTTTCACATGCGACCCGGCTCATCGGGTCCTGTTCCATGCAGGCATCCAGCACTGCATCTGATATGGCATCGCACACTTTGTCCGGATGTCCTTCAGTTACTGATTCTGATGTAAATAATAACTTTTCCATACTTTTTCCTTTCGTTGTTTCCACATTTGATTCACCTATTTCGCTGCAACAAAAAACAGGTTCGCTCATAAGCGGACCTGACTCTAGGTTAAATCATCAAATCCTCTTATTGTTCGATTACTCGCTCAGGTTGGCACCTTCCACGCATTTGCAGGGGGTTGCCGTGACTTCACAGATCCTTTGTATCTCCATCACTCTGAATAAGAGAAAAATCGTATGCAATTTTCGAATTTTCAAATCTAACACATATAGACAATACAACAAATGAGCAGAAAAGTCAATGCTAAATATTGACATTTTCTACTTTTAATCAGATAATAGGGTAACAGTTCAGATAACCCTTGAACTGTTACGCATCCGGCCATTGAAAATCGCTTCGCGATGGGCCGGATGCCTGCAGCCACCACATTTTCATACGGTCTGCGCAGTAAATGCGCAGACCTACCTGAACTGTTACATAATAGGATCATGTTCTTACGGAACGCGCAGTAAATGCGCATTCCTGAGCCGTGAATAGTTACGATAATCGTAACTGCTACAGATTTCACCAAATTCACAGAAGAGAAGGAACCATCATTCGTTCCAGGGGAGGAAGTATATGAATGAAACAGCATCTGCAAATACCACGTCTAAACAACCAACTAACATACCTGTTCAAAACCGCTCATACTCACAGGAAATTCAGCAAAGTCCGGAGTTTATGAACTTTCAAGTCGACTTTGCAGTCTGCTTAAATGAATTGAAAGACTATTTTCTTACGATTATTACCGGAAATTTTAAAACGCCTGAGACGCTTTTGGAAAAAACTTCTTCCTTGCTCCGGCCAGGACAGACTACCATCGACTTGTTCGATACGCTGCATAATCTGCGCTCTGTGGACGACAGCATTTATGTACATAGCCTGAATGTTGCCCTGATCTCACGAATGATTGGAAAATGGCTGAAAATGTCTGCCGAAGATTTGGAAACACTGACACTAGCCGGCCTTTTGCACGATATTGGCAAATCCCTGATTCCTGACGATCTGCTGAACAAGCAAGACAAACTTACGGACGAAGAATATGATCTTCTCTGCCAGCATTCCCAGCTTGGATACGATCTTTTAATGCCGCTGCCGCTGGATCCCCGTGTTAAAAAAGCTGCTTTGATGCACCACGAACGATGTGACGGCTCCGGTTATCCCGGAAAGTCCACGACAGATGAAATTGATGATTTTGCACATATCATTGCCATTGCCGATGTTTACGATGCTATGACTGCAGCCCGTACCTACCGCGCAGCTCTTTGCCCATTCCAGGTCATTGCAGAATTTGAAAAAGACGGCCTGCAGAAATATAAGCCAAAATACATTCTTACCTTTTTAGAACACATTGCTTCCACCTATCAGAACAACCGTGTACTGCTTAGCGACGGCCGCGCCGCGAATATTGTATTGCTGAACAGAAATCATCTGTCAAAACCGCTTGTCCAGCTGAACAATGGGGAGTGTATTGATTTGGCACGATCAGAGCTATATATTAATTCACTGATTTAAAAGATTCCATAAAATTTTCCATATAAATTTTGTATGAAACTTTCCATAAAATTTTGCATATAAATTTTCTTGAAATTTTCCATAAAATTTTACATAAAAATTTGCTTGAAATTTTGCTTGAAATTTTCCATAAGAAATGCAGTAAAAAATACCGTATGAATGTGTCGGTCCCCACTCATACGGTATTTTTATGTTCTTCTCCATTTATCAAACATATGATTAACTGACTTTCAAAGTGAATTTTTGGATATCCTTTTCTGAACTGACCTTTTCTATCCGTGCTCCCAGTTCACTGAGCTTCGCTTCAAACTGCTCATAGCCGCGCTCAATATAATGTATATTATCCACTACAGTAATCCCTTCTGCTGAAAGCCCCGCTATGACAAGCGCCGCGCCTGCGCGCAGATCCGGCGCGCTTACTCTGGCTCCCATATAACTGGATATTCCATTAATAATCGCGATATTGCTCTCCACTTTAATATTTGCACCCATCCTGGTTAATTCGTCCACATAACGGAAACGGTTTTCAAATATGCTTTCCGTGACTGTACTTGTACCTTGCGCAATGCCCAGTAATACCGACATCTGCGGCTGCATATCTGTTGGAAATCCCGGATAAGCCAATGTCGTTACCTGCGTATGATGCATCGGCTTCGAGCATACGACTCTGACTGCGTCGTCAAATTCCTCAACCTCGCACCCTACTTCCAGCAGTTTTGCCGAGGTAGCTTCCAGATGTTTGGGAATGACATTTTTTACGGTTACGTCGCCTTTCGTTGCCGCTGCGGCAAACATAAACGTTCCGGCTTCAATCTGATCCGGTATAATCGCATATTCGGTAGCATGCAGCCGTTCCACTCCCACAATCCGGATCACATCTGTACCGGCGCCCCGGATATTCGCTCCCATGCTGTTTAAAAAATTTGCCACGTCAACTACATGCGGTTCTTTTGCCGCATTTTCTATGATTGTTTTGCCATTTGCCATAGAAGCCGCCATCATAATATTTATCGTAGCTCCTACAGATACTTTATCGAGATAGATATGAGTTCCTTTCAGATATTCTGTCTGTGCAACGATCAGCCCATGCTGAATCGACACGTCAGCCCCAAGCGCACGAAACCCTTTCAGGTGCAGGTCAATCGGCCTGCTTCCGATGTCGCAGCCACCCGGCAGCGCCACTTCGGCATGGTTGTATTTGCCAAGCAAAGCACCTAACAGGTAATAAGATGCACGTATTTTTTTTATATATTCATATTCTACACAAAGCTCCCGGATTTGAGAACCATTAATTTTTACAGTATGTTCATCTACACGGTGAATTTTTGCTCCTATCTCCGCCATTGCTTCCAACAGTACATTAATATCACGTACATTTGGCAGATTATCAATGGTAACTGTTTCGTCTGTCATAATTGCGGCAGCCAAAATTGCAAGCGCCGCATTTTTTGCTCCTCCGATCTCCACTTCTCCAACAAGCGGAATCCCACCCTTGATTACATAATACTGTTCCATCTCACACCTCAATCTATCTCTCATTCAAAGACTACAAATCCTTCATCATTTCACGGCTGTTGAAATATAGCATGCCCTCATTAACACGTAATTATAGTAGCTAATTTTCTTTTTTGTCAATACTTCTTGAAAAATTATGGCAAATTATATACATTCCTTATTGT
>CAOKJJ010000236.1 GCA_948468465.1 uncultured Eubacterium sp.
GATACGGGAGATGAAGGGAATGTAGAAAATGAGTCTGAATGAGATATGCATGGAACTGCCGTCGGATCATATGGGAAATATATTTGGACAGTTTGACGCTTATTTGAAGATCATAGAAAGAAGCCTGCAGGTATCGGTAATCTGCAGAGATGAGCAGATCAGGATTTTAGGAGAACCGTCACATATTTCATCCGCAAAGCAAGTCATTTCACAGCTCTTGGAGCTGTCTGTCCGCGGCAGCGCCATCACGCAGCAGAACGTGGATTATGCCATTGCGCTTGTAAAAGAACATGAAACGGCTACGCTGGCGGAGATTGATGATTCCTGTGTCGGATATACGGTCAACGGCAAGCCGATCCGGCCAAAGACACTTGGCCAGAAAACTTATGTGGACCTGATCAAAAACCGCATGATCGTATTTGGCACCGGCCCTGCAGGTACCGGAAAGACATACCTTGCAATGGCAATGGCCGTGGCGTCTTTTAAAAAAGAAGAAACGGGCCGCATTATATTAACAAGGCCAGCCATCGAAGCAGGGGAAAAGCTGGGTTTTCTGCCAGGCGACCTGCAGAGCAAGGTAGATCCGTATCTGCGTCCGCTCTATGATGCACTGCATCAGATTATGGGCGCCGAGACGTTTTTGAAAAATATGGAAAAAGGCCTGATTGAAGTAGCGCCTCTTGCCTATATGCGCGGACGTACCTTAGATAATTCTTTTATTATTTTGGATGAAGCGCAAAATACGACACCCGCGCAGATGAAAATGTTTTTAACAAGGATCGGATTTGGTTCCAAAGTCGTTGTAACGGGTGACGCCACGCAAAAGGATCTTCCCGCGGATGCAAAATCCGGCCTGGATGTCGCATTGGAAGTATTAAAGCATGTAGAAGACATTGGCATTTGTGAATTGTCCAGCAAAGACGTTGTGCGTCATCCGCTTGTACAAAAGATAGTGAACGCGTATGAACAGTATGAAAAAAAACAGCAGGATTCCTTATCGCGCAAAAAACGTGCGAATGAGATCCATCGTAAAAAACAGGTGGCAAAATGGAAAGCATGACAGAAGAAAGATTTATTGCGAAACGGCTTTTAAAACTTATCTATATCGGATTCGTTACGCTGCTTGGAGGGATACTATTTGGCATTGTCCATCGGATGGCGCTTGGCGATATACTTGTTGTTTTATTTGTGGACATCCTGTTTGCGGTATCCTTTGCTTTTTATTTAGAAAGCGGCAGGCTGCATCGTGGCCGCCGCCCGGATTCTTCTGAAGATTATCAGCGTCTTTGTGTTTATTATACGGCAGGCGTTTTCGTTATGGTCCTTGCTTCCTTTTGTCCGGCGTATACGGCGCCTGTGTTTGGCATTGCTTTTTTGCTGGCAGCAGGGCTTGACAGGGAACAGGCATTTGCCGTCGCGCTGTTTTTTGACATTCATCTGGCGCTTAACGGCACTGTTTCCAATTACGTGATGACCTGCTATTTAATTATGATGCTGTTTGGAATTATGCTCACAGGCATGTACGAGCAAAAACAGCACCGTATTTACGCTGAAATGACCGCCTTTGCGTTACAGGTGGCGGTTCCTGTACTGTTTTATTATCTGGACCAGGGCGTGCCGACACTGCGGCTTTTTCTGTCCGTTTTGCCGGGAAGCGTTTTAACGGTTGCGGGCATGCATTTTTTATACGACGGGCTGCATTTCCGGTTGGAACATTTTGCGGAAATCAGTTTGGATACGATCGTAGATCCCAATTTTCACCTTGTACGGGAAATTAAGCGTTATTCCCAGGTCGATTATAATCATGCCATCCGGGTATCCCGTATTGCCGCGCATTGTGCGTCTAAAATTAAAGTGAACGCAAAACTGGCTGCGGTCAGCGGCTTTTATTACCGGCTTGGCAAGTTCGGCGGAGAACCGTTTGTGCAAAGCGGTGTTATGATTGCACAGGACAATTGTTTTCCAAATAATGTCATTCAGATTCTGAGCGAATTTGGCGGGCAGGAAAATCCGATTTCTACGATTGAATCCGCAATCGTACATATTACGGATACGCTTGTCACAAAATTTGAGTTATTGGACCATACGACGCTTTCCAGCTCCTGGAACCGGGACATGGTGATTTACCAGACATTAAACGATGAGTCATCTTCCGGCATTTATGACCGCAGCGGACTGACGATGAACCAGTTTTTAAAAATCAGAGAATTTCTTGCGAAGGAAGAAGAACTTTTATGAGGCAATGTCATTTACTTGACGGATTCCCGGACGACTCTGCGCCTGGCGGGATGGTTTTGGCGGTCGGAATAATAAAATAAAAATAATAAAATATAGGAACAAAAAAAGGAGGGCCCCTTGATGACAGTCAGTGTCGAAGAAGAAATAAACGCCGACTTTTCGTTTGACTTTGAAAAAACTGCAGGAGACGTGATCCGCTATACGATCGCACATGAAAAGTTTCCGTTTGAAGCGGAGGTAAATTTGCTGCTGACCGATGATGAAGGCATTCAAATGATGAACAAAGAGTTCCGAAATATTGACAGCCCGACAGATGTGCTGTCTTTTCCGATGATTCATTATGAGTCAGCCGGTGATTTTACGAAACTGGAAGCAGATGCTGATAATTTTAATCCGGATACCGGAGAGGTCGTGCTTGGGGATATTATACTGAATACCGAGCGGGTAAAGCAGCAGGCGGAGAGTTTTGGACATAGTGAATTACGCGAGTTTGCATTTTTGATCGTACATAGTATGCTGCATTTGTTTGGATACGATCATATGACAGAGGAAGAAGCGGATGCTATGGAACAAGTGCAGAGAGAAATTTTAGAGGAACTGCATATTTTAAGGTAGAAGATGCAAAATAACTTATGCAAAAAAAATATACAAAAAATATGCAAACAAAGATATAAAAAAATATACAAAAAAAGATACAAAAAACAGAAGACAGAAAGGTAAAAAGCAAAAGGTACGAACATGGAAAAGGAATGGATCAAGACCAAACAGGGCAGACAGCTGGAAACGTGCAGGCATGGGCAATTCAGAAAAAAAATAATGTTTGGCATTGCAGCCGCGGCAGGTATAGGTATGCTGTTAGGCGGCTGCGGAAAAAAAGAAGAGGAAGCATTGCCTGTGCCAAAGCCGCAGACAGTTGTGGAGGAGGATACAACACCGGAGGAAGAAGAGACAGTTGTGGAAGAAGAAACAGCTGTGGAAGATAAGGATCTTCATGAAGGAGAAGCCATAAGTCTTCTGACTGGGGAATGGGTCGACGAAAAACTGGCAAAGCAGCGTCCGATTTCCTGTATGATCGGGAATACCGACAGTGCGCTGCCGCAATATGGCATTGGAGAGGCGCAGGTCATTTACGAGGCTCCGGTAGAAGGCGGGCTGACACGTTTAATGGGAATTTTCCAGGATTATAAAGCTCTGAAAAAGCTTGGTTCTGTAAGGAGCAGCCGTTTGTATTACGCATATTATTCCATGGGGTTTGACGCGATCTATCTTCACTACGGACAGGCTTCCTATGCGCAGGGATTTTTGGAAAGCGGGCAGATTGACGACCTTAACGGCCTTGAGTATGCCGTTGACCAGGCCGTTATCTACAGAGACTCCGCAAAAAAAGCCCCGCACAATGCCTACGCCACAGGGGAGGGCCTTGCAGCCGGCGTGGAATTAAAAAAATATGAACCGGAATATGAAGAAGGTTTTAACGGACATTACCAGTTTGCGCCAGACGATCATCCGACCGCGTTAAGCGGGTCAACCTGTCAGGACGCGGCTGTCGTACAGCCTGGATATTTGATTAATAAGCCATATTTTGAATATAATTCAAAGGATGGTTTATACTATCGTTATCAGTATGGCAGCAGGCATATAGACGGCAATGATTCCAGCCAGCTTGCAGTAAAAAACATTCTTATCCAAAATTCAAACGTTCGTACACTGGATGATAAAGGGTATCTGGAGATCGCTACAACCGGAGAAGGCACTGGCTGGTATATTACCGATGGAAAAGCAATAGACCTTACCTGGAAGCGTGCAGATAATTTTTCACCAACACAATATTTTGACAGTGACGGCAATGAAATTGTATTAAACCAGGGGAAGACATGGGTCTGCATTACTGATAATTCGCATCTGGACAGAGTGCATATTTATGCGGATGCTGCACAGATGCAGTAGGATTGTGAAAACGATATGACAGACAGAAACAAAAACAGAAAAAAAGCCCGCAGACAGAAACGGGATAAAAAGCAGGATTTTCTGATGCAGGGCGGCATACTGGCCTCAGCAGCGATATTAGGCCGGATTATCGGACTGATCTACCGGATCCCGCTGACATCGGTGATCGGTGATCTTGGGAATAATTATTATGGGTGTGCATTTGATATTTATAATATTTTTCTGCTTATTTCTTCTTACAGCCTGCCGATGGCGGTTTCGCGCATTGTATCGGATTACCGCTCTAAGGGAGAGTCCAAAAATGCATACCGTGTGTTAAAGTGCGCCTTTTTATTTGCGATGTTCGCAGGCGCCGCAGCCTGCGCGGCCATTTTTTTCGGCGCCCGATTCATCACGGGAACTATTTTTCAGACACCCCTTAGCATGTACGCACTGCGCGTACTGGCGCCAACGCTTTTGATTACCGCATTTTTAGGCGTACTGCGCGGGTTCTTCCAGGGAATGGAAAATATGTATCCAAGCGCGGTTTCGCAGGTGCTGGAACAGCTTGTCAACGCTTTTGTCAGCGTGCTGGCAGCTTATTATCTTGCCTCCCGCGGCGGACGCATCGGCAAGGTACTGGCAAACGAAGAAGGCTATCATGCCGCCTATGGCGCGGCGGGGGCAGCCGTCGGAACAACGGTTGGCGCAGCTTTTTCGCTGCTGTTTTTATATATTTTGTACAAGGGATTTATTCGGATTTGGCGCAAAAAGATGCGCAGGGAACATATAAAAAGAATCCCGAATGAAATATTGTTCCGCAGAATGATGCTTACGGTACTGCCGTTTTTAGCCGCATCGGTGCTGTTTAATATCAATATCGTTGTCGAGCAGGGAATTTTTAAGCATATGATGAAAGGGCAGGCAGCGGCTGAACAGATTGCATTATGGTGGGGCGTATTTTCCGGCAAGTTCCGCACATTAATCAATTTGCCGATCGCGATTGCCGCGGCAATCGGAGCAGCCTGCATCCCAAGCATAACAGCTTCGTTTGTAAAAGAGCAGCATGAAGAAGCTGCGGAAAAGACAGAGCTTGCAATCCGGTTTGCGATGCTGATCGCATTTCCGTTTTCTTTTGTGCTGATGCTGTTATCTGAACCCCTCATGCAATTTTTATTTCAGGATTCCCAGCCGTTGGCCTCAGGACTGCTGCTAGCAGGAGGCATCATCGTTGTTTTTTATTCACTTTCAACCGTTACGGCCAGCATTCTGCAGGGCATCGGAAAGCTTCGCGCGCCCGTTGTGAACAGCGGAATTTCCCTTATTTTGGAAGTGATTACACTGATCGCGCTGCTGAAATTGACGAACCTGCATATTTATGCGGTAGTTGCTGCAATGGCGGTATTCGGTGTTTGCGTTACGCTGCTGAATCAAATAGCACTGTACCGGAGCGGATACTGGGCGCCCGAGTTTATGAAGACATTTGTACTGCCTGGAGTATGTGCTTCTATCATGGCATCTATGAGCTGGATTATTGAGACAGCGCTAAGCCAGGTAGTGGAATGGAAATATGTAACCGTTCCGGTTGCCGTCGTATGCGGCATAATCGTATATTTTATTTTACTGCTGACGCTGCGCGCAATGACACCAGATGAAATGCGCCAGATGCCGGGCGGAAAATTGATGGCGAATATGATGGAACGCATGATACCATAATACAATCATAAGATCATACAATAATTTATCACAAATATTTATTTGATATGTATAAAATGGAAAAAAGCTGTGCATACTTTTTTGTAAATCAGACTCCGATGATTTCAAAAAGCAAATATGCTCTGAAAGGGCATAGCAAGGAGGTTCTTATGCATTACAAAAAAAGTATGCGGATATTCTGGCTGTCACTTTGTCTGCTAATTGCGGCAGGAATTATAATCCTCGCTGCCATACAGTATCAGTCTCATAAAAGGCTGCTGGAAGGTTCCTATGAAAACAATACAGACGACGGGGCATCCGTACACACGGCTCAGTCTGACAAAACGCCGAAAGAAGAATCCACGGATGCAACCGCATCTTTTGCCATACAATCCCACACGCAGCAGGAATCGTCTGCCGACGTACAGACGAACGATGCAAAACAGCATACAGCTGAATATCGGTTTGAGCTGAAGGTGAAAAACGGTTATCTGGATGTCTACCATTTTCATACGGAAGATTTATTTTTTCATACAGGCGTGCCATACAGCGCTATGACAGTGAAACAGCGCCAGGAGCTGGAAAATGGAAAATATTTTATCAATGAGCAGGAACTATATGGGTATCTTGAGAGCTGCACAAGCTAAAAGC
>CAOKJJ010000237.1 GCA_948468465.1 uncultured Eubacterium sp.
TGTACATTTTCTCACAATCACAAAAGTATGTCAATGTGAAACCGTCAGCTTTCCAGCAGACGGTTCAGCAACTGTTCCCTGTGATTGATAAATATCTCTGTCACCTGATAACTGTCGGTATCTTCATAGGAGCATGGATGAATGCGTCCATCGTCAAATGTAAGAATTTGAGCACCGGGGATGCCTAATAAAATCGGTGAATGTGTGGCGATTAAAAACTGCGACTCTTCTTTTACGCACCTGTCAATCTCCATCAGCAGCGTAAGCTGTCTCTGTACAGACAATGCCGCTTCCGGCTCGTCGAGGATATACAGCCCGTTTTTGCGAAAATGCTTTTGCGCAATCGCCAGAAAGCTTTCTCCATGTGATTTCTTATGCAATTCTTCGGACGGCACCAACGCATCCCTTGCATATTCTTCCTCCTGTGTCGCTACATTATAAAAACTCTCGGCACGCAGAAAGTATCCCCATCCTTCCCGCCGGATTCCGCGGATAATTTTGACCGCACCACACAGCTCGGAGTGAGAATCATAAGTCGAAAAGCTGTAGTTTTTCGTCCCGCCTTCTGGATTAAAGCCTGCCGCAACTGCAATCGCTTCCAGCATGGTAGATTTTCCGCTGCCGTTTTCCCCTACAAAAAATGTGACCGGATGCGAAAACGTAATGCTGCGCACGTTTTTTATCGCGCTGATCTGCCTAAGATAGCTGTATCTGTCTATTTTCTTCCAATCAATCCGAATGCCCTGTATCAACTGCTCATTCATATACCTATCCCCCGATTTCTTATTACAAGCTGTGAATCAGTGAAATCATTGGACGCAGTGCGTTATAATATTGGTTTTTACTCTGCGGTGACTGCCCGATCATCTTATCCAGCGCTATCTTGATCTTCGTCAGATCTCTGTCACCATAGGACTGCACAATCTTATACGCGCTTTCTCCCAGTGCGGTGTCCAGGCTGTTTACCTGCAATACTAATGTTGTCAGGCTGACGCCGCGGCTGTAACGGTCTCCGGTACAATACTGCGAGAGCTGCTCGCGCATTTGCATATCTTCTTTGAACTTTTCATACTGTTTTCTGCCTAACGTCTGTCCAAGCACATTCGTAAGGGCACAATACCAGCCGTTTAAATTAGAGATCGGAACAGATTTTGCAATCGCTGTTATATAGTGAATGGTGTCCGGCTCCACTTGCATATTGCCCAGCAAGCTGTCTGGGCTGATAAATCCATTGATAACTGTTTGGCTATCCTTGCTGTTGTTTCCGGTCATTACGGTTTGAGTGTCTGGGCTGCCGCTCCCATTTGTTACAGTTTGGCTGTCTGGGCTGGTGTTTCCATTATTTTCTAACTGTCCGCCAAGACTATTTTTTCCATTGTTCAACAACTGTCCGCCAAGATCATTTTTTCTATTGTTCAACAACTGTCCGCCAGGACTATTTTTCCCATTGTTCAACGACTGCCTGCCAGGGCTGATATTTCCATTATTCACTGCCTGTCTGACCAGGCTGCTGCTTTCATTGGCTTTTGACGGTTTGCCTTTCTTTTTTGTCTTCTTTTTTTCTGCTTTTTTTACTTTTTTCTTCTGGTCAGAACCTTTCAGACTGACATGGATTCCCCTGCTTTCCCAAAACTCTGCGGCTTTGGCGTATCCTTTGTCATTGGAATAGATGCAGTAGGAGGCTTTCGGGTGCTTTACAATTAAATATCCCAGCACTCCCATCAACTGGTAATCCAGTGCATTATTTCCAACCGCACATTCCATCCAGATAATCTGGGAATTATTTACCTGCCTGAGCAGAAATTCACGCAGGCGCTTGGAATGATGCTCGGTATAGAAGGTGACAATCCGGTCTTTTTTTCGAATCTTGTCCAACAATCCGAACCATTTATCACCTACATTTTCGGTATCAACTAAATAGTATTTTCGTTTCAAAATGCATGTCCTTTCATTTTTCCTCTGATTTTTTCGTCTAAATTTTTACTCTGTCTTCACATGATGCCGCATATGGCTCATGTTCACTCATCCATTGTCTCTTTGATTTGCTGCATCTCCTGGTTAATGTCTGTCACAGAATTGGTCAGATGCGCTAACAGCACCCAGCATCCTATCGCCGGAACCAGGACAAACGGCGCCAGCAGCTTGAACCCTCTTGAAAAAAAACACAGAATCACTGTAACACTCCAAATACATGCCCACACGAACACCACGATTTTGATTACAATATACGTAATCCTGATTCTTTTCAGATTCCATAAGGCAAATGCAGCTCTCCGCTTTTTTACATATTCCCCGTCCCGCTCCTGATGCCGCTCACATGCTCCATATTTTTTTCCAAAGCACAAACTCTTCCTCCACAACCTTTCTTTTGCTGTCTTTACAGACGGGCACTGCCTTTCCAGCGAACAAACATGGACAGAAGCATGGCACTTATACCCAAAACAAGGTAAACGCCTGCATACATCACAAATGCCGGTTCACCTATTGAAAAAAATGCTCCTGTTCCAAGCAAAAACAAACTTGCTGCAACGACAGGCAGGCTCCAAAGCTTCTTGACGTTTTTCCCTGCATAAATACCGGCAAAAACCATATAAACCGGATTTACAGCATAAAACAAAAGAAAACAGACTGCCATGCCCGCGTCGCTTCTTACAAAAGTGACCGCTGTCCAAGGCAGCAGAAGCATGATTACTGCCGCAGCAATCAGCCACAAAATCAAGTTACTGTTCTTTTTTATCATACGTCTCCCTCCCCTGTTTCGTTATGCTCTGTATATCCTTTGCAGACATCAATCCATGCTTCATAACCAGAGTACCGCTCCAGCTCAGGAATCGTCAGCTCTATGGCACTGTTTGAGCTGCCGCACGCCGGAAATACTGTAGAAAACCGCTTTAGCGATACATCCAGGTACACTTTTACGCCTTCATTTAACGCAAACGGACAGACACCGCCGACTGCATGGCCTACAAGCGATTCTGCTTCCCCAGGCGACAGCATCTTTGCTTTTGTCCCAAACTGCGCCTTATAGCCCCGGTTATCAATTTTCGCGTCTCCGGCTGCCACAATCAGCACTGCTTTGCCGTCCACCAGAAACGAAAGTGTCTTTGCAATTCTGCGCGGCTCACAATGCAGCGCAGCAGCCGCAAGCTCTACCGTAGCGCTGGACACATCAAACTCTTGTATCTTTTCTTCTATCCCATACTGCCTGAAATATTCCTTTACCCTATCGATTGCCATTTTTTCCTCCTGCATTGCTGACGACTTGATACGCTGTGCTTACTTAGATCTGTATATCTAAAGGAAGTATATCACAATTATACTTGTTTGAGCATAAAAAACGATAATTTTTTGAAAAAATCGGGTTTTTTTAAATGAATTGTCACCTGCATCATGAATTTTTGCAAAAGAAAAGCATCCGCAAAAGCTGAAGCTTTTGTGATGCTTTTCTTTTGTCTATTTTTTTCTCCTACATCATTGTATCGTCTCTAAGCACCTTTCCATTGCAATGGCCAATCTCGTGCCGAATAATCTGAGCCGTCCAGCCCGTATACAAGTTAAGAGCAAAACTGCGGGGTGTCCGTCCCAATTATATTATGTTTCTTCTATAATTTTAACACCCCACGCCGGAATTCCAAACTCCTCCTGGCTTTTTATCTCTGCCCCCGACAAAAGCTCTGTACTATCTGAAAATCTGTATGTAACATTCCTGCCTTCCGCCGAATAATTAAAATAGAATCTTACGGTCTTTCCGAAATCATTCTTCCCCTGTCTTACAATCACAGGAAAGTTTTCATCCGGTATCTGCACCGCAGCGGCCCGCAGTATATATTCCAGAATGCACCACAATATTTTTTTATCGGTCATGCATCCCAGATAAAAAGCTTTTCCGTTTCCATAGCTGTTTTCCGTTACTGCGGCATATTTGTTCCAATTATAGTGGTCGTAAGATGCTAGTACTTCTGCTCCGTTCGGTATCAAAAGCTCCATAAAAACATCCGCTTCTGCTTCTTCTGCGTCTCCGATGATCTTACCAGTCAGGCCGGTATGCTTTGGAAATGCAAACTGCTGGTATTCCACGCCAAAACACTTATGCAGAATATGCGGCTGTACTTCATGGCTGACTTTTACATTTTCATTTGCAAAAGCGGTTTTAAACGTTGCTGCCAGATATCCGCCACCCTCTACATACCGGACCAGTTTTTGCAGCAGCTTCTCATGCGCCGCATACAGGGCCGGCACAATAATTACCTTATATTCATTTAGATTTTCAGACTCTGGCCAGATAAAGTCACACTCCATATTTCTTTCATACAGCACATCATATATCCAGCGGACAACATCATTATAGCCGATTCCGGAATTTCCTGCCGCTGTTGCCTCAATGCCAAACCATTTTAATGCCGTCAGCGCTTCATTGCTGACCAGAACCGCCACATCATTTTTCTTTTTCAGGTTCACCAGATGGCTGCCAATCTCTGAAAATTCCCTCCCGATGACACATGCTTCCCGATAAGTGTCATTTTCCTGAAAATCATGGCTGAGTATCCCTTTCCAGTACGTTTCAAATGAATTATGGATAGAATGCCAGTGCCAGTACATCACGCCGTTTGCCCCGGAAGCGATATGGCTGTATGCCTGCAGGCGAAGCTGGCCTTTATAAGGCGTCCATCCCGGGAACCCCTGCGCTTCCGTTTCCAGTATCAGATAGTTGTCATTCTTCAGCGACCTTGCCATATCACCGCCAAAGGCGATCTCTGTTCCGGTCAGTTCATCCTGGCTCGGATGATAAATATCCGCACCTGTAAGCGTAAGGCATCTGGATGCATGAAAATGGTTTACATCCGGCTGTACCCCAAAAGAATGCCCGCGCCACTCATAGTCAAAGTTATGGGTAATGAACTGGCCTTCCCTGCGGTATTCGTTTACAATGCCTGCCTGCCAGCTTAAAAATTCAGTTACCAGACCCCTTTGAAATTTTTCAAATTCCGCGCCCAGGCTGCCATTGATTGTGCCCCTTACATCTGGGAAATCCTCCCATGCGTTCACGCGATTGCTCCAGTAATCCAGTCCAAATTCCCGGTTCATCGTATCCAGGTCGTCATGAAACTTCCGCCGCAGATATTTTACAAACTGCTCCTGTACATTTCTACCCGCCGTGCCGTAATGCTTTGTCTCATTGTCCAGTTGAAATCCAATCACGCATGTTCTGTGCGCCGTGCATTCCATCAGCCTGCGAATCACCCTCTCCGCATAAAACCGGTAAACCGGATGCGTAATATCCATAATCTGGCGCGGGCCGTAAATCCCCCTTCCCTTCACTGTTTCCGCTAATATATCTGGATGCGACTTCACCATCCACGTCGGAACTGCATAGGTAGGCGTGCCAATAATCACATGAATTCCGACCTGTTCCATCGCGTTCATCACGCGTTCTACATGTGAGAAATCAAACACGCCTTCCTGCGGCTCGCAGGTACTCCATGTAGATTCCGCAATCCGAACGGTATTAATACCTGCCTTTTTCATCATTTCAACGTCTTTGTCCAGACGTTCGTATGGCATATATTCATCATAATATGCCGCGCCAAAAAGTAATTGTTTCCTATTTTTCTCCATAAATAGAATCCTCCCGCTTTCTATATAAAACTATACCATTTCTCTAATGCGACGTTTCTGTAAATCAGCCAAAATTGCAGGATATTCCTTATCCAGCTTATAAAACAAGAGAATTACAAACTGCACCGCAGTCAACAGAATCGGCACGTATATATAAGCTGCCTTAATGGACATAATTGCGCCGGCAGTCTGTGTTGCCGCGGTGCCAACATACCCTCCAATGTTAAGTATAATGCTTAGAATCAGCACACTGAGTCCATTGCCTATTTTCTGTCCGAAGCTTGCTGCACTATTTACCAGCCCTTCCGTGCGGATGCCGGTTTTCCACTCACCATATTCAATCGTATCTGTTACCATAGCAAACTGACATGCTGATACGCCCGCATTTCCAATCCCTCGAAGTACACAGCCTGCAATCAGAAGCTGCATGGATTTTGCTCCAATGCCCATAATCGCATAGCCGATCGTCATAACGACGGCCCCTGCAAGCAGAACATTGCGTTTTCCAAATTTCTTAACAAGCGGTGCAATAAACGTAACCATACATATAATCTGGGTTAACTGAAATGCCACGCCGAATGTTCCAACCAGGTCACTGTTGCCAAGCACCTGCTTTGTATAATAAGCTTCCGCAGAATTGCTCACACCCTGCACAACGAATATTAAAATAAGGTTGATGGTAGCAATAAACCAGTATTTATTTTTCAGCAGCGCTTTGAATCCCTGAGAAACGGGTACAGAATCCTTTTTCGTTTCCGTTGCCTGCACACGTTCTCTTGTAAATAGAAATGTAATCATAAAAGTTATAATTTCAAGGGCTCCGAATACAACAAATGTAAGCGTCCATGCCCTTGGATTTGCCTCTCCGCCAAA
>CAOKJJ010000238.1 GCA_948468465.1 uncultured Eubacterium sp.
AGAATGCCTAGAGATTCTTAATATTCTGGAATAGGAGCCGCAAGCCAGGCCATTTCCCCCTCACCCGGCGTCCGCACAGCCACCCCCCCCCAAAAAAAACGCAACACAATGTTATGAAGCCTCTACAATATAATATCCCAGCTTTACCTCCTTAATGGCAGCCTCTCCTTTTTCCAGCATTTCCAGCAGCATCTGAACCGCAATCTCTCCGCACCGCTCATACGAATAATGCACCGTTATTAACGGTGGAGCCGTAACCCTTGCCATATCAGAATCTCCCTGCCCTGCTACTACAATCTGCTTTGGCACTTCGATTTCCTGTTCCATCAGATACTGCATTGTTCCTGCAGCCATCGTATCTGTCGCGCAGACAATTCCATCCAAATCGCTGCATCGCTCCAGCAGTATTTTCGTCTTTTCATATCCCGATGCAATGCTGAAATCCGCTGTCACAGCATTCTCCGCTAAACCGGCATACCCCATGTCGCTGACTGCGTCGCAAAAACCGCGGTAACGTTCCGCGCCAACCGCCTTGTCCTGCTGTATCGCGCCGATATAGCCCAGGCGTGTTCGCCCCTTTTGCAGCAGCAGTTTTGTAATATCATAAGCCGCATGATAATCATCATGAAATACACAATGATATCCGGACAAATGCTGTCCAACAATCACGACCGGGACAAGCATATTTTTTAATATCCGTTTATGTTCCGCTGTAAATACCGTTGCTGACAAAATGACCCCGTCGACTTGTTTGTTATTAAACGCATGCAGGTATTCCGATTCTTTTTTGGGGTCATTTTGCGTAACCGCCAGCAATGTCTGATAACCACTTTCATTTAGTACCGATAAAATGCCTTCCACAATTTTTCCAATGGATGAAGAAGCTACTTTTGGCACAATGACGCCGATCATCTTTGTCTTCTTTGTCCGCAGGGTCTGGGCCTGTACAGAAGGACGGTATCCTGTTTCCTCTACGACTTTGCGGATCGCTTCTTTTTTTTCGTCCGAAATATGGCCATTATTAAAATAACGCGAAACAGCCGCACTGGATACTCCGGCCAGCTTTGCTATGTCTGCAATATTCATTTGTATCGCTCCTTGTATCTATGAAACCATTTTAATAATTGTACCACGATTCTGCATTTTTTTCCAGCCTGAAAGTTAAGAATATATAAAATCAGGTTAACACTTGTTACTTCCCCATCTAACACCTTTTCCCGTTCCGTTTTTAAGCATTGTTCTGCATCTTGTTTTTATATAAAAACGGCTGAATTTTTTCAATTAAAATATCATCATGAGAAGAATAACTTAAGGATAACGGCTCTGAAAGATCCAATGCACAAACCCCAAGTATGGATTTTGCATTGACAACTCTCTGCCCGGAACCCAAGTCAAAATGTGCTTCAAATTTTTCAATTATATTTACAAACTGCTGCACTTGTCTTACATCATCGAATTTGACATTCACCTGCTGCATGAAAACCCCTCCTCTATGTATTTGTTATCGTTTTCATTTTTTCGAGAACATCATACTCTTCCTGTGCCTGTTTGTAAATTGTCATTTCTTACTAATTTTTCAAATTTTTTTGTGGAATCTGATGAAATCCATTTCACTTTTTATACAAATTTCATCATCTCAAGATCTTCTTTTGAATCTCCATATGCAAAAATATCCGAAGGCAGAATATGCAGCCATTCGCATAGGATGCGTATCCCATAAGCTTTGTTTGCTGCGGCGCATAGGATCTGCAGGCAGCCGTCTTCGATCAGATACCGCACCTTTCTCCTCGTCTGCTGCGGCAAATGCTGCAGAATGTCTTCTGCCTGGCTTTCGTTCCAGGATTTCCTGTGTGCATGAAGCAAGGTAATTTTATAACATTTTTCATCCGCACGGTAAACAAGCATCCGAAAATGAAACTTTTTACGCAGAGGTTCCAATTTTTTTACAATCGTTTCATCCATAAACAGAAAACTCTCTTTGTGCACCAGTCCCTGTTTTCCATCGCATAAAATATGTGCACCGCCGGCAAAAACACCTCCCGCAAACAAATGCCAGAGCGGGCGGCACCGTTTTCTGGCATCTTCATATGGCAGTGTTGTAGCAAAAAAAAGAAACGATTTTTCCTTTTGAGCCAGCACCTTTAATGCGAGCTGTATGTCTGTTGGAATTTTCCTGTCAATATACAGTGTGCCGACAATGTCTAAAAAAACCGCTTTCGGACGTCTTGGTATCCGAAACAGCGGCCACGGTCCAAACAGCAGTTGATTCACCAGATTGTTTCTTCCTCCATACGCCAGGTAGCAGGAACAGTTTTTCCTGCTGCAGGCAATGTCTTTTCGTTCCCCCGCTGATTTCGATCTCGATTTTGACTGCGATATTAATTGCGATTTTGCTTGCGGCTGCGATCTTGCTTGCAGTACCGGACTGATATTACACATCCGCACCCGTTGATTTCCTTCTATAAATAAACGCTCTGTGCACTCTGCCGCCGCAGACGGATGCGCCTGCAGCTCCCGGTAAAAATAAGGATCCAGTTCTGAGAACTCCTGTATTTCTTTCGGAGAATACGCCCTCTTAAGTCCGTCCATCCGGTTGATCCATACATAGATATCTTTCGGCATTTTTTCCCGAAGCTGCCGCAGCAGATGCAGATGCTCCGGCACTCCTACTGCTCCGGCACTGATTTTAACGCCTGCCGCCGCAAGCTCCTGACATTTCTTTACAAACGCATCAGCCGTAGTCATCTTTGGGTGAAAGGTCGCCCAAAGCCGCAGTTTTTTATAATCCCCTCCATAGTTTTCAAAAATCTCCGCTGCCCACGAAAGCGGAAAGCCTAAATTTGTCTGCGCCCCTGCCGCTTCTATCCAGGAAAGCCTGCTAAGCTTTGCCAGTCCTTCCCAGTACCATTCATGCACAAGCGCTTCTCCGTAAGGCGTCACCATCATTGCATGAATGCCGGACTGCTCCGCCTGTTTTTGCAGGCAGCCGATAAAATCAAACCACTGCTCCCTGTCTTTTTCCAATTCCTGCAGTGTCATGCGATGCTTGGAAAACGGACAATATGAGCAGCAGTAATTACAGCTTTTCAGGCTTCCGCGGTACAAAACCATATGCCTGCGCCTCCTCCCATTCTTTCATCGCTGCCCAAATCGCCGGAGAAATAAGCTGCGGCCCCAGATAATCCGAAAGCCCCAGTCCGGTTTCTGTCAGCGTCAGCATACAATAAGACTCCTTTGATTTTTGTATTTTAGCATATCCACGTTCTATAAAGCTTTGCAAAATCGGAAAATCTTCCATCGCAGCACTCCCAAATACCGTTTCATACCGTTCGAGGGAAAGTCCCGGCATCACAAACAGGTGCCTGATGACATAACGCCGCTTTAATTCCTGTTCCGTCAGCAAGATCCCATGCGTGATCTTAGCAAAATCGCTTGTATGTTCATATTCTGCCAATCTCGCCAGGCACTCCTTCTTCGTCACGGCATAAGGGCTGCAAAAATGAAGATTGCCCAGATAACTCCTACCGCCGCATCCTAATGCCAGCGATGATGAAAATCCACATTCCTGATACTCGCGCGGATTTGTCTGGCGCACAAACCTGCGCATGGAATCCTGCCGAAAGCCTTCGCTTCTTAAAAAGCTGCATGCATGCCGATATTGTTCATACGCGCGCTCACCATCCGTTACAACGCCCGCCCGTTCCAGTCCTGCGCCGTGTTTTACATACAGCGGATATAAAAATATCTCATCCGGCTCATACGACAACACTTCTTTCAGCGATTCCAGCAGGCTTTTTATCGTCTGTCCCGGAATGCCATAAATAAAGTCTGTGTTGACACAGGTAAATCCTGTACCTTTCACCAAATGCAGCGCTTTTCTTGCCGCTTCCGCACAATGCGCCCGTCCAAGCGCTCTCAGCTCTTTGTCATGAAAGCTTTGAATTCCCATGCTTACCCTTGTCACGCCTGCCTGCTTCAAAATACGCAGTTTCCCTTCATCCGTCTGATTCGGGGCTGTCTCTATGATCATTTCCCGATCTTTTGAAAAACGAAAGCAGTCTGCCAGCATCGCAAACATCTGCTCCAGCTGATTTTGCGTCAGACACAGAGGTGTTCCGCCGCCAATTACCACTTCCCCAAACTGCGTCCCTATGTTTTTAAGCAGCTGCTGATACTGGATACTCTGCCGCCTCAGCGTATCCAAATACCGCTGGATTGTCTCCTGGTTCTGCCCTGTCACCGAAAATAAATTGCAATATCCGCATTTTGTCTGGCAGAATGGAATGTGAACATACAGCCCATGTCCATGACCTTCCAGCAAATGCGCATACTGCTCCAAAAAAACGCCTTCCAACGGACGATAGGCCGTTTTATGCGGATAACTGTACATATACTGCACATACGGATTCATACCTCTGCCTCCTTAAATCACATAAGTCCCTCAGAGCTGCTTTTCCCGGCTCTGAGGGACTTTTTTATGTATTATTTACAATGTAAACTTTCCTGCCTGTTCATTTTGTTTATGGCTAAGCGCTACAAGTCCCTGTGTATCTTCTGCACATTCACTGATTGTCTGAGATAAAAGCGTCATGCTTGCGCTTGTCTCTTCGGTAGACGCCGCATTTTCTTCCACTACACTGGCCAGATTTGTAATGGAATCCGTAACAATCTGTTTTAATGAATTCAAAATCTCAGTCTGGCTGCCAATTTCTTTTGTCACTTCCTCAACCTGTGTGACTTCTACGTTCAGATGGCCAAACGCCTCCCTTGTCTCGTCCAGACATTTCTGCTGTTTTTGCACATTGTTCGTAACTTCCTGCATCTTGCTGACAGACACCTCGACATTTTCAACCAGCTCTTTTACAATCTCTTCTATTTCCTGCGCATTGCCGGAAGATTCTTCTGAAAGGTTGCGAATCTCCTCAGCAACTACCGCAAATCCCCTGCCGGCTTCTCCCGCTCTGGCAGCTTCAATGCTGGCATTCAGCGAAAGCAGGTTTGTCTGTGCCGCAAGTCCTTTAATGATTTCAACCGCTTTATTAATATTTGCAGCTGAATCGTTATTTTTATTGGTCTGCTCCGATACAATATCAATCGTCTCAATCGTAGCCTTTGTAATATCGTCCAGTTCGCCAATACTCTTTGACGCAATTTCCGTATGTTCTGCCATCGCAGACACTGTCTCTTCCAGCCTGTTTACGCCATTTTTTTCTACCTCAATAACGCTTCCAAGTTCTTTGATTTTATCATTGACAGTTTCCGTTTCATTTGCCTGACTCGTTGCCCCCTGCGCAAGATCATCAATCGCCTGGTTTGTATTCATAATGCTTTGCGAAATATGATCGAATTTCTGGCTGAATTTTTCACTGCTTTCATTTAATGCTTCTCCCGTATGCATGACACTGCCCAGCATGTTTGCTAAAGACTGGCGGACATCTTCCAACGAACGGGCCATCTGCCCGATCTCATCTGCCCGACGCAGCAGTACCGGACTCACTTTAAAGCTTAAATCCCCTAAAGCCGCCTGATGCAGATTCCCCTCAACCATTTTGATTCCTTTTGTAATCTGAAAACCGCCCCATGTAGCTATCATCAGCGCGGCAATGAGCATGACAACTGCCGAAACACCATAAATCAGGAGCATTTCTGAAAACTGCTTTTGAATATTCGCCTTCATGCCTTCGATTTTTGCATTCATATCATCCACGTAATTGCCGGTGGCAACCGCCCAGCCCCAAGGCTCAAACATCTGCGCATAAGCTACTTTCGGCGCTACCGTCTTACCATCAGACTTCGTAAAATTAAATTCCAGATATTCTCCTCCTGCCTGAGCAGCCGACACGACGCTTTGCGTCACCTTCACACCGTTTTGGTCTGTCAGATCACGCCTGTTTGTCCCCTCCTGGTCTGTCAGAATCGGATGCATCACAAGCGTATAATCTTCCCCGTCTATCCAGATATAACCGGATGCGTCATCCCGATAACGCATGGCGCGGATAGCATCTGTCGCAAGCTTTTGCGCTTCCTGCTCACTCATTTCCCCGCTCTGGCTTTTATCATAGTAGCTTTGCACAACCGCCAGCGCACCCTGCACCTGGGATTTGATTTCCATTTTATAACCATCTGTCATGGATTCTTCGTACAGTTCATCAGATTCGTTCATAGACTCTTTCAAATAATGAATGCCCAGACAAGCCAAACCAATCGTAGGAATCGCTACCATAATAAACATAATAAAGATCAACAATGCTGTCAAGCTTCGGAATCCTTTCGTTCCCTGCACTTTGGCAGTTCTTTTCTCTTTCATAATAAAACCCCACCTTCCAAATTTTAATATATATGAATACTTCCATTATACACGTTTTCGACTGAAAGTCAAGGAACAAGCCAATGCAACAGAGATTTCGCTTTTAGTATTTATAATTATGCAATTGTAATTTTTTTAATATCG
>CAOKJJ010000239.1 GCA_948468465.1 uncultured Eubacterium sp.
GCCATGTCATCCTCTACTAAAAAAATATGTTTCATGCTTTTATCCTCATAAATATCGTGTTTGTAATCTCTGCAAAAATATCATACCATAGCCGCAATCTGAACTCAATAATTTGTGGAACTCAAGGGCAATCCATTTTCCCCATAAAACAGGTAAGGGGATGGTTCCTGCGAATCATCCCCTTACCTGTTTTCAAATGATCTGTTTAATCAAATTGTGTTTCCGGCATTATAGCCTTCCCGGATATTACGGTATCCATTCTTTGTCTTAAGCGCGTCGCCGACAACCACCACCTTACAGCCGCAGTCAGCAAGTTCTTTTTCCAGCGGATTATAGCTACGCACGCCCATCGCATTTACAACCATGTCGATCTCTTTAAATTCAACAGGCTCTCCTTTTTTTTCTGCATATACAATGCCATCGCCGACTTTCATAAGCTTTGTATTCGTATGAACCTGTACATTGTATTTTTTTAAATGCTGCAGAAGGCACGCCCTTGGCTGTGCTACAGCATCACAGATAATATCCGGAGCCATTTCAATCATGGTTACATTGCATCCCTGCACCGCCAGAAAAACGGACGTGTCCGCTCCTGTCATACCGCCTCCGACTACAACAACATTCTTTCCATATAATGTTCTTCCGCGCAGAACATCAACGGCGGTCTTGACAAATTCCGTATGATCCAGCCCCGGTATCGGAAGTATCAGCGGCACTCCTCCTGTAGCCAGAATTACAGCATCCGGTTTATCTTGCTCTACAATTTCTTTTGTAAGAGGTGTATTCAACTGAATCTGCACGTTATACTTCTGCAACAATTTTCTGTGATTGTAAATCCATGCATGGTATTCCGTCTTTCCCGGAGGCGCCGCTGCCGCAAGCCACTGTCCGCCGATCTCACTGTCAGATTCAAATAAAGTTACATGGTGTCCGCGCTCTGCTGCGCCATAAGCAGCAGAAATACCGCTCACTCCTGCTCCCGCCACATACACTTTCTTTGGGTTTTTCACCTGTGAAAGATCATATTCTGTCTCTTTGCAGGTATGCGGGTTTGCAATACAGGTAACCGGGTTTCCTGCCGACGTTTCGCCTGTACATCCCTGATCACATCCGATGCACTGTATGATCTCATCTGTTTTTCCTTCCCTGGCCTTATTAGGCAGTTCCGGATCTGCAAGAGATGCCCGTGCCATTGCAATATAATCTGCTTTGCCGTCACGCAGCATGGTCTCCGACATATGTACGTCTGCATAACGCCCTACAGCGATCACCGGAATCTGCACAGATGCTTTAACCATCGCGACATCGTTGGCATAATTCATTACCGGGATAAAGCTTGGCGGAATAATGGTTTCCTTGGAAGCAAACATTCCCTGAGAACAATGCAATGCATCTACACCGGCTTCCTCCAGCATTTTCGCCATGACAATCGCTTCCGGAACCTCGATTCCGCCCTCTACATGGTCGGAAATATTCATACGGAATATGATCGGATAATCCTCTCCTACTACACTGCGGACTTCCTCTACCACTTCCAACGGAAAGCGCATGCGGTTCATCAAAGTACCGCCGTATTCATCGTTTCTTTTGTTTGAAAACGGTGACATGAACTGGTTGATCAGATAGCCATGTGCTCCGTGTATTTCCACACAGTCAAATCCACATTCCTTGACTCTCCCGGCGCATCTTCCAAATGCTTTTACCAGCTCCCTGATCTCTTCCGCAGTCAGCGCACGCGGAATATAATTCATGGCCGGCTCTTTGATTGCCGACGGCGCTGTCGGATGGCTCTCATATGCGTCTAACTTCCTCTCACGCCCTGCATGATAAATCTGCGCCCCAAGCTTTCCGCCTGCGGCATGGACCCGGCTCACGCACTCTTTCCAGGAAGGAATCTGCTTGTCATTCCAAAGCGACCCTACAATCGGATCGCTGCCGGCATCCACGGTCACTCCGAGGTCTTCTGTAAAAATAAGCCCCCAACCGCCTTTTGCTTTGGCTTCCAGATAACGAATCACTCTTTCATTCGGTGTTCCGTCGTCATTGCCCAGATGCGAGGACATGGCGCTCACAACCAGACGGTTTTCCAAATCCATGCCTTTGATTTTTCCAGTTTCAAAAATTTTACTAAATTTCATAATACCTCTCCAATTCCGCGGTTGTTCTTTCAAGTCTTTTCAAAAATCAGGCTAAACCGAATACAATATTTATCAATACATACAGAACACCCATGCCAAGTGTCATCAGCACTGTTTCCATAAATATGATCGGAAGATATACATCTTTAAACTTCACACCGGCCAGATTGCATTCTGTCTGAAGAAATCCCGCATGCGGCAGTGAATCCAGCCCTAAGCTTCCGTAGATTACAGTACGATGGAATACCGCTGCATCTGTAAGCGGAAGAATCTGAGTAAGTACCGGTGCTGCAAGTACGATTCCCGCAGAAGATGCGCCTGCCACTCCTGCAATCAATGTTACAGAGATAAGTGCTGTAAATAATGGATGCCCATTAATGCTGAGGATCTTTTCAACAGCGACTTCATATCCCGGCGTCGCCGTAATGACTGTACCAAAACCAACGATTGCAGAGGTATTAATTACGGTAGCTGTTGTTGTATTGATTGATTCCACAAAATAATTTTTGATCGGTTCCCATTTGTGCGGTAAATACTTAATCTGCAGGATGATTGCTGCCGCCACACCTAATATCAGTGAAAATTCCACCTGCAGCTTTAAAATGTTCAATGCAAGAATCGGAATAAGCATTGGTACGACAGCGACAATCCAATGCGGCAGGTCTGCATTATCCAGATCCGAATCTTCTGCTGCCGTTTCGTTTTCCGCAGGCACATATCCAATCCCCTGCTTTTTCATGCGCCGTTCATAGTAAGTAATCCACAGCATACCGACTACCGCATACACCGCCGTACAAAAGATAGCCAGAAGTCCACCTGAACTTACTTCCGTGCCAAAATAATCCGTACACAATACATTATTGGCAACAGCTACAAACGGAAGGCTCAAGCCAATGTTAATTCCCAGGGAATACCCGGCAATGATAAAGCAGCGTGAAAGGTTCGCACGTCTGCACATCTTAATTGCTAACGGAAGTACAATAAATAATGTGATATATACAGAAATACCTGCTGCAATAAACAATGCGGATACAATACAGATTCCGAGAGAAATCCGCTTTTCACCGACTACGCGGAGTACCGCCCGTGCCAGGGAGTCTGCCGCACCTGTTATATCCATAATCTTCCCAAACACGGCGCCAATTAGGAACATCAGAAACCATTTCTGAACAAAACCCACAAATCCGCCCATATAGGTCGTAAGAAGTCCGTCATAAATATTCATGCCGAAATACACCAGCAGAATCAGCGTGCACGCAACTCCTCCGATTGGCGTAGGAACACCTTTGTAACAAAGAAAGCCAATTAATAAAATTGTAACTACAATTATGAAGATATCCATAATTCCCTCCTGTTTTGCATTAAATAAATTTACGTAGTATTTATCTGAATACAAACCATCCCAACAGCTCAAATACGAATACATTGTCACCCCAACATCCCCAGCCATGTGATGACAGTGCATTTCTGATAGTGTGCCCGCAAATGTGACTCAAGTTGCGGAACAGCCGTTTCAAATCATGGGATATCTATTATTTATACTTATTATAAACCATTAATAGAGCGCGGTAGAAAATATTTACCACTTCATATATATCATTTTTCATAAAAAAAGTAAAGTATTTTTTATAATTTTGTAAATCTTATATAGAAACATATAAAAATTCTATTGACAATCAATTAACGATTGTATTATACTGCATATAGAGTGTGCTCGATTTATAGTAAAAAACATCCCCATATACTATGAACAGATCAAACACAGGAGGCGTAAACGAATGATTTATCCAAACAGATTTAGCGGAAAAGTGGCCATTGTAACCGGAGGCGCAAAAGGGATCGGCAGAGCTATCGTAAAAAGATTTGTACAGGAAGGCGGAAAGGTTCTGGTCGGGGACATCTGCTCTGATGAGTTTCCATCGCTCACTGAAGAACTTGGAGAGGACAATGTTGCCTGCCAATATTGCGATGTCAGCATAAAAGAAGAGGTTGATGCTTTGGTCGAAAACGTATATGAAAAATTCGGTGGTCTGGACGTAATGTTCAATAATGCCGGAATCAATATTTTCAAAGATTTCCTGAATTGTACGATTGAGGACAGTGATAAAATTTTTAATGTAAATTACCATGGTGTATTCTTTGGATCGCAGGCAGCGGCAAAAGCATTCATTGCGCATGATACAAAGGGAGTCATTGTAAATACTTCCTCCATCAACTTCCGCTGCGTCACACCAAATACAACCTGTTATGCCGCAAGTAAGGGGGCTATTTCCATGTTCACACGTGGAATCGCTGTGGAACTGTCGCAATACGGCATCCGCGCAAACTGTTTTGCTCCGGGAACCACCGATACAGATATGGTCGGAGAATCTGCAAGAAGCCGCTTCCCCCATTATACTGCGAAGCGTCTGGTGATTCCGCGTATGGCGCATCCTGATGAACAGGCCGCGGTTGCGTGTTTCCTGGCTTCTGACGATGCATCTTACATGAGCGGCGAAACCATCTTCAATGTCGGCGGCTGGGGGATCTTCTGATTGCCGGAATGGCCTGTGAAAATACAACTGATGAAAGGAACATATATTTATGAAAGGTACAAAACAAGAATGGAAAGCAATCAATGATCGGATCATCTACAATCTACGTCCAACCCAGTATCCGGTGGCAATGAAATTTGCAAATACACAGGAAGAACTTGATGCAGTTCCGAATGTCAATTACTGCCAGAATAAAGCGTCTGTCTGCAAGCTCATAAGCATGGCATCTTATTTTCAGGAGACATTCGGACTCACGGCAGAGCATTTTTCAGGCTACCACTGCGCAATGAATAACGGATGCATGGAAATCAACCAGGAGTTCCTGGACGGAAGCATCTTATATAAAAAGCCGACGCCATGGCACCACAGGCAGGAAGATGCCCAAAAGCATATTGCCGAAAACACAAAATTCCTTCCGGAAACGCCTTATGTTGGAATTGTGTGTTCCTCTCTTTCTGACTGTGATATTGAACAGCCGGATGTCATCTCCCTGCAGCTTCCGACACAGGCAGCATTCCATCTGCTTGCCGGATATGTAGAAAGTGACTTCGAGAAACTGTATTTCCCGTTCAGCGGCGAGTCCAACTGTATTGATACATGGATGTACACCCTGAAATCCGGCAAGCCGGGAGTTTCTTTCGGATGCCGCGGGGACCGCGCGACCGGAGCGCTGCAGTTCGGCGAGGTGCGTGTCACTATGACCTGCGAGCAGTTAATCAAAGCATTGGATGGTGTGGATGCCATTACGGAAAATGGAATCGGTTATCCGTACAATCCGGTTTGCTTGTATAAAGACCAGTTCTGATATGGATTGATAGTAAATTTTATACGGCACACACTGCCGGATTCCTATAGAAAACCTGCCCGCGGCAGGTTTTCTATATAAGATTCATTCCTCTGTAATCTGAATACTTTTTAAATAGCTCCCCAAAATTTCTTCTATGAGCTGCTCCATGTCTACTTTGCCGTCATTAAGCGCCCAGTCGAAGATGATCCCTTTCAGCATTGTACAGCAATTATTTGCATAGCCGATCGCTGTATTTTTAGTTTTTAACTTTCCTTCTTTTTCTGCATTGATCAGGCATCTGCATGAAAAGTTGATAATCTTGGTATCTTCATTGGCCATCGTATCATTTCTGAGTCCTCTGGTATTCAGGGCCTTGTTCTTAGGAACATAATAATTGGATATAAATTCGATTCCGTTTTCTACCATATACTTCGAATAGCACTTGTAATATTCTAAAATTTGTCTGTCAAACGGAAGCTTGTCAACATTAAATCCATGAGCTTCCCGGTAATCATCAAACCGATCCTGCAAGTAATAGCTTAACAGATCTTCCTTCGTATTAAAATGATAAAAAAACGTTCCGTTTGAAATCCCCGCTACCTGGCAGATATTCCTGACGGACAAATATTCATATCCTTTTTTCTTCATAATACTGACAGCCGCATCATAAATCTTTTGTTTTGTATTACGGCTTTTGACACTCCTGGGCGTTGAAAGGTCCACTTTCTACATACACTCCTAACTGCTTAATTACTAATATTTCTATCTTATCACAGATTCTATTGAAAATGCTAGTCATTTTTTTATAATACCGAAGTTCAGGTTGCCGCTCAATCACACCATCGTTGATTCACCTGAAAAAAGGCGAAGAAAGTAAAGTTTATCTGCAAAAAATGTTGACATTCCATTTTAAGCGTACTATAATATTACAGCGTGAAAAA
>CAOKJJ010000240.1 GCA_948468465.1 uncultured Eubacterium sp.
TTTTTCTTATCTCCATATTGCACAATTTTTCGGAAAGTATTATAATAAAAAAGATTGTATGATAAATTGATAATTTATCATACCACGGATGCATGTATTTCGAAACCCTGATTTTACAAAAGTATTTATTTGGAACAAACTGTATTCTGAAAAATACAATTCAATCATACATATAAGAGTGAAGGTATGTTATAATTGACACGTGAAAATGCATAGGGTATGCATGCATGTTTTTAAATACTAATTAGAAAGAAGGGGACGTAAAATATGGGATTACGTACATTTAAAAATGGCGTCCATCCTTTCGAAGGAAAGGAATTGTCCAAGGAAAAGCCAGTGCAGGAACTGCTTCCTAAGGGAGAACTGGTATTTCCGGTATCACAGCATATTGGCGCACCTGCAAAACCGGTCGTAAAAGTCGGTGATACTGTATTAAGAGGCCAGGTCATTGCTGAGGCAGGAGGGTTTGTATCTGCTCCGATACATTCTTCCGTATCTGGAACCGTAAAAAAGATTGAACCGCGCCGCGTGCCGGTTGGCGATCTTGTAAACTCGATTGTGATCGAAAGCGATGGTCAGATGAAAGAGGTAGAGTACAAAGAGTCGCCGAACATTTCCGTATTATCCAAGGAGGAAATTATTGAAAAAGTCAAAAATGCAGGCGTTGTCGGCATGGGCGGTGCCGGATTCCCGACGCATGTAAAGCTTTCTCCGAAGGAACCGGACAAAATCGAATACATAATAGCCAACTGTGCGGAGTGTGAGCCGTATCTGACATCCGATTACCGGCGCATGATGGAAAACCCGGAGCAGCTCGTAGACGGAATGAAAATTGTGCTGCAGCTGTTTCCGCAGGCAAAAGGCATTTTTGGCGTGGAAAACAACAAAAAGGACTGCATCGAAAAGCTGGAAGAGATCGTAAAAGACGATCCGCGTCTGGAAGTGGCGGAGCTTATGACCAAATATCCGCAGGGCGGGGAACGTCAGCTGATTTACGCGGTGACAGGCAGATCCATTAATTCTTCAATGCTTCCGGCAGACGCAGGCTGCATCGTGGATAACGTAGAGACACTGGTAGCCATTTACAATGCGGTGAAGCTCGGCAAGCCGGTCATGAACCGGATTTTCACCGTAACGGGTGATGCGGTCAGTGACCCGCGCAATTTTTATGTATGTACAGGCACAAATTTCCAGGAGATTTTGGATGCGGCCGGCGGATGCAAGCTGCCTGCGCAGAAGATGATCGCCGGCGGGCCGATGATGGGCTTTGCGCTGTTTGGGCTGGATATCCCGGCGACAAAGACAAGTTCCGCGTTGCTTTGCATGACAAAAGATGAAGTGGCAGCCTGCGCGCCTACCGCATGCATTAACTGCGGACGCTGTGTAGACGCCTGTCCGGAGCTTTTGATCCCATCCAGACTCGCTAAGTTTTCGGATCATGGAGATAAAGAGACATTTGAAAAATGGAACGGGATGGAATGTGTGGAATGCGGCAGCTGCAGCTTTATCTGCCCGGCCAGAAGGCAGCTGGCACAGTCAATTAAGACGATGAAGAAGAACATTCTTGCGGATAGAAGGAAAAAGTAAGAAGTGAAAAATGAAGAAAGAGGTGAACTACTGTGAGTGATATGTTAAAAGTTTCATCTTCACCACATGTCCGTGCCAAGGATACGACGGACAAAATAATGCTGTACGTGATTCTGGCATTGCTGCCTACCAGTCTGTTTGGTGTATATAATTTTGGACTGCGGGCGTTAATCCTGATCGTGATTACCATTTTAAGCTGCATGGCTTCGGAATGGGTATTTGAAAAGATTACAAAAAGGCCGAACACGCTGCATGACTTAAGCGCGGTTGTAACGGGCCTTTTGCTGGCGTTAAACCTTCCGGTTTCCCTTCCGTACTGGCAGGCAGTGCTGGGCGGTGTATTTGCCATCGTGGTTGTAAAGATGCTGTTCGGCGGCTTAGGCCAGAACTTTATGAATCCGGCGCTTGGCGCAAGATGCTTCCTGCTCATTTCCTTTACCGGAAGCATGACTGCTTTTACATATGACGGCGTGAGCACGGCTACGCCGCTTGCATTGTTAAAAAATGGAGAGCCGCTGGATGTGACGGTTATGGATATGCTGATTGGAAAAACGGCCGGCACGATCGGAGAAACTTCCGCGATAGCGATTTTAATCGGCGCGATCTTTTTGATTTTAATGGGAGTCATTGACCTTAGAATCCCGGCTTCTTATATTATTACATTTACTGTGTTTATTCTGCTGTTTGGCGGGCATGGCTTTGACTGGACATATGTGACGGCTCAGCTTTGCGGCGGCGGCATTATGCTTGGCGCGTTTTTTATGGCGACAGACTATGTCACATCGCCGATTACTCCGCTCGGACAGATTATTTTTGGTATTATATTAGGCTTGCTGACAGGCATTTTCCGTATTTTCGGCGCAAATGCAGAAGGCGTATCGTACGCGATTATTTTCAGCAACCTGTTAGTACCTTTGATTGAACGGTTTACCGTTCCGACAGCATTCGGCAAAGGAGGGAAGCAGGCATGAAAAACAAAATTATACATGATGCCGTAATCCTTACGGTCATTACGGTAGTTGCGGGATTTTTGCTCGGCCTGGTACATGACATTACACTGCAGCCTATTAAAGACGCGGAGTATGAAAAGCAGCAGGCAGCTTACCGGAATGTGTTCGCGGATGCAGCTTCCTTTGAAGCATATGCGGATTTTGACGCGGACGCCGCAACAAAGACCGCGGCAGATGCCGGCTTTGAAAATGACCTTGTAGAAGGCGCACAGGTAGCCTTGGATGCATCCGGCAATCCGCTTGGCTATGTGATCACCGTTACTTCCACAGAAGGCAGCCAGGCAAATATTACATTGTCTATGGGCGTCACGATGGAAGGCGTATTAAACGGCTACGAGACGACATCTATCAGCGAGACGCCTGGCCTTGGCTCCAAAGTGGCGGAAGCTGATTTTAAATCCCAGTTTGCAGGCAAGAGCGTGGAGACATTCACGGTTACAAAAACGGGCGCGGCTTCTGACAGTGAGATCGACGCGCTGAGCGGCGCTACGATTTCCACAAGAGCCGTTACAAACGCAGTGAATGCAGGGCTCGCGTATTTCAGAAGTATAGGAGGCGGTAATTAATGGGTGCAGAAAATAATCAAAATACCAGTCTCGGACAGATTTGTACGGAACGTCTTACGAATGGTATTATTAAAGAAAATCCAACCTTTATTCTGATGCTTGGTATGTGTCCGACACTCGCGGTCACCACATCGGCGATGAACGGGGTCGGCATGGGACTGTCCACAACGGTTGTACTGATTATGTCCAACCTGATGATTTCCCTGCTGCGCAAGGTTATCCCGGACGGCGTGCGCATGCCGGCATTTATCGTTGTTGTAGCATCTTTTGTAACGATTATCCAGTTTTTAATGCAGGGTTATTTTACCGATTTGTATGCATCGCTTGGCCTGTATATCCCGCTGATTGTTGTAAACTGTATTATTTTAGGCCGTGCGGAAAGCTATGCATCGAAAAATCCTGTCATTCCTTCTATTTTTGACGGGGTCGGCATGGGCCTTGGATTTACCTGCGGCCTGACTTTGATCGGCATTTTCCGTGAAGTGCTTGGCGCGGGACAGATCTTCGGCATGCAGATACTGCCGCTTGCTGACGCTGCAGCCGGAAAAGCAGGATATACGCCGATTACGATTTTCGTACTTGCACCAGGGGCGTTTTTCGTATTATCCATGCTTGTTGCGGTTATGAACATCTTAAGAAAACGAGCGGAAGCAAAAGGAAAACCGCTGGCACCGGCACAGGGATGCCTGGCAGGAGACTGTTCTTCCTGCGGCAACGCGTTATGCAGCGGCCATTTGCATTCCAGTGAAAAGAAAAACGAAGAGTAGGAGGATCGGAAGATGACAGAATTAATCTTAACCGCCATTGGCGCGGCGATTGTAAATAACGTAGTGCTCAGCCAGTTCCTTGGAATCTGTCCGTTCCTTGGAGTATCCAAGAAGGTAGATACGGCAGCCGGCATGGGCGCGGCCGTTATTTTCGTAACATCGCTGGCAGCGTTTGTTACCGGCATGATCTATAAATTTATCTTGGCTCCGGCGGATATCGCATATTTGCAGACCATTGTATTTATCGTTGTAATTGCGGCGCTTGTACAGTTTGTGGAAATGTTTTTAAAGAAATTTATGCATGCTTTATATGAATCACTCGGCGTATACCTGCCGCTTATTACGACAAACTGTGCAGTGCTTGGCGTGGCATTAAACAGCGTTACTTATGGATATGGCATTTTAAAGACCGTCGTATATGGTTTTTCCACTGCTTTCGGCTTCTTTATCGCCATTGTCATTATGGCAGGCCTGCGTGAGAAAATCGAGTACAACGACGTGCCTGAAACATTTAAAGGCTCCGCAATCGTACTTGTGACCGCAGGACTGATGTCTATCGCATTTTTCGGATTTTCCGGAGTTATATAGGAGGACAGTCAGATGAATATAACAGCTATTATCATTGCCGCCGCAGCGGTCGGCGGCACGGGAATCCTGGTCGGCCTGATTCTTGGTATCGCAGGGGACCGTTTAAAGGTAGAAGTAGATGAAAGAGAAGAAAAAATACTTGGCGTCCTTCCAGGCAACAACTGCGGCGGCTGCGGTTATCCGGGATGCTCCGGTCTTGCCACAGCCATTGTAAAAGGCGAAGCGCCAGTCGGCCAGTGTCCGGTCGGCGGGCCTTCTGTAGCAGCCGCGATCGGTGAGATCATGGGCGTTGCCGCAGAAGAAGGCGGACGCAAAGTTGCATTTGTAAAATGCGGCGGCAACTGTGAAAAAGCAAAGCAGGATTACGAATACAGCGGCGTGGAAGACTGCCAGGCAGTTGTCTATGTGCCGAATAAAGGGCCGAAATCCTGTAATTATGGATGCATGGGCTTTGGCTCCTGCGTAAAAGCATGTCCGTTTGACGCGATTCATATCGTAGACGGCATAGCGGTCGTAAATCCAGAGGCTTGTAAAGCCTGCAGCAAGTGCATCGCTGTATGCCCAAACAACTTAATCGAACTGGTACCATATGACGCACCGGTAAAAGTACAATGCAATTCCAAAGGAAAAGGCAAAGAAGTCATGGCAGCCTGCTCGGTAGGATGCATCGGATGTCATTTGTGTGAAAAGAACTGTGAACATGACGCGATTCATGTGACAGATAATGTCGCGCATATCGATTATGCAAAATGTACTGGATGCGGCGCTTGTGTAGAAAAGTGTCCGAAGAAAGTCATTCATATGGTTGAAAAATAGTGTTAAAATAAATGATAATCCTCTGGAATATTTTTCCAGGGGATTATTGTTGTATGGTGTTTCAATTTCATGGATTCCCGGACGACTCTGCGCCTGGCGGGATGCTTAAGTTAGGAACATTACCGGAGAGTAGTAACCTTAATGCATGTATTTTGTATTTGTATTATAAAAGTACTTGAAAAATGAGAAATATGTGATACAATAGAACTATAAAGAAGGGAGGAATAGGCGATGCTAGATCAACAGGATATTATGATTCTGAAAAATATGATGGAATCTGTGATGGATGAGAAGCTTGCGGTCCAGGAAGCGTCGATCTTAGCGAAGGTAGACGAAAAGCTTGCACAGATGGAAGTATCAATCTTAGCGAAGGTAGACGAAAAGCTGGACAGAAGATTGGCAGAAATGGAAACGTCGATTTTAGCGAAGGTGGACGAGAAGCTGGACAGAAGATTGGCAGAAATGGAAGCGTCAATTTTAGCGAAGGTGGACGAAAAGCTTGCGCAGATGGAAGTATCAATCTTAGCAAAAGTAGACGAAAAGATTGCAAAAACGGAAAATCTTATTTTGGAAGAATTAGAGCGTACAAGAAATATTTTAGAAGAGAAAATTCAGCGCGTGCAGAATAATATTGATGAACTAAATCAATATTACAGTATTACAAAGCTTGAAAAAGACAATACGATTCTGTTTTTAAAAAGAGTGGATGAGCTGGAAAAAAGAGTAGAAAAATTAGAAGAAAAGCAGTATAAGGAAGAACATGCTGGCAGTGCAGAAAACTTTTTGGCAGCTGAGGAATAAGCTGCAGGTGCCAATTTTATACATCCAGATAAAATGAAAAAATAGTATTTAACAGATTCAATAGATACATAGAAAAAGATGCGGTTTTATTTTTAGAAAGCCGCATCTTTTTAGTGTGCTTGGTAGGCAATCGTAAAATTTTTAATTATTAATTCTAAAAGATAACATTTTATATAGAATTGTTATCTTTAAACATTCTATACCAATTATTTATTTTTTGCA
>CAOKJJ010000241.1 GCA_948468465.1 uncultured Eubacterium sp.
GATATTAAAAAAATTACAATTGCATAATTATAAATACTAAAAGCGAAATCTCTGATATTCTGAATATATGTTTGCATTCCATGATAAAGTATGATACAATAAAAAATAACTTAGCATATTCTACAGGAGGTATTCTCTATGGCCTATGGAAAAATTACAGCAAAACAAACGGAAATTTTAGAATATATTAAACACGAGATTATAAATAAAGGATATCCCCCTGCAGTGCGGGAAATCTGTGAAGCCGTACATTTAAAATCCACTTCTTCTGTTCACGCGCATCTGGAATCTTTGGAAAAGAACGGATATATCCGCAGGGATCCGACGAAGCCAAGGGCTATTGAGATTATGGATGAGAATTTTAACCTGACCAGACGTGAAGTGGTTAATGTACCGGTAGTCGGCAGTGTCGCAGCCGGACAGCCGATTCTGGCCGTTGAAAATATAGAATCATATTTTCCGATTCCCGCAGAACTGATGCCGAATCAGGAATCATTTTTGTTAAAAGTAAAGGGAGAAAGTATGATAAACGCCGGTATTTTTGACGGTGATCAGGTGCTTGTTCAAAAACAGCCGACTGCTGAAAACGGAGAAATTGTAGTTGCCCTGATTGAAGACTCGGCAACGGTAAAGACCTTTTATAAAGAAGCTGACCATATTCGTCTTCAGCCTGAAAATGATGCTTATGATCCGATTATTTTACCGGATTGTACGATTCTTGGAAAAGTATTTGGTGTTTTTCGGTTTTTTTAAAAAATATGAAACTGTATGTAAAAAACTTATGCTGGCAGCGCGCAGTTACAGATGTTTCATCTGCATTCTGGTATTGCCAGCATATGACTATAAGCCAAGCTCTGCGGCATCAATAAATTTCCCGTCGCCCCAGATTCGCTCCAGATCGTAAAACAGCCGGTCTTCTTTGGAAAATACATGCACAATAATCTCGCCGTAATCCATTAAAAGCCAGCTGGAGCTGCGATTGCCTTCTATCTGCTTTACTTTCACTCCCGCTTTGTACAGCGCTTCGTCTACCGCATCGCGCATAGCTTCAATCTGATTCTGGTTTGAACCGTTTGCGATTACAAAATAATCAGCAAGTACAGAAATACCGCTGATATCAATGACCTGAATGTCTTCAGCCTTTTTATCAGATAATGCCTGGTAGGCTGTTTTAGCCATTTCTTTACTTGAAATACTCATAGATTTTCGTCCTTTCTATTTTTTTGATTTGCAGTTGTTCGTATATCATCATCCTAAACTTTTAAAATATTCATAAGTAACTTTCGTCGCAGGATCTATGCTTCCGGATTTTTCATTCAGATAATGCAGCGTATCATATAAAATCCGTTCTACCGTCTGCTCTAAATTTTGGAACGCAAGTTCACGGATCTGCGGCAGATTCGCTGCTTTGTCCCGGCCTGGTTCAATATAATCAGCAACAAATAAAATCATATCCAGTGTGTTCATACCCGGTTCTCCCGTCGTATGCACCTGAATCGCGTGAAGAATTTCTTCATCTTTGACATGGTATTTTTTTCTTGCAACCCATGCGCCAAGCTTTGCGTGCAAAAGAAATGGATTTTCACGTTCAATCTGCGTGATTTCAATCTGATGCTTTTCACACATCTTC
Source organism: uncultured Eubacterium sp. (assembly GCA_948468465.1). The sequence goes on from CAOKJJ010000241.1 coordinate 1,631, forward strand.
AGCTTTTTTTCATGCGGGATATTTTTGGCACAGTCATGCAGCAGCCCGGCAAGCATTGCTTTTTGCAGATCATAGCGGTATGCCATGGCAAGCGCCGCGGACGTGTACATCACGCCAAGTGTATGCTGGTAACGTTCCTTATCCAGATGTTTCTTCAGCTTTTTTTTATATTTCTCCAACTCTTTCATTTGCCCTCACCTAAAGTCTTTCCTGTCATGTTCGTTTGATATACATCATGTTCCAGCAGATAATGCTCTACTGCTTCCGGTACAAGGTATCGGATAGACTGATGGTTTAATATACGCTGGCGTATCATGCGGGATGAAACGGAAAAATTCGGCGTATTGATAAATCCGATTTTTGTACCATATTTTTGCTGCAGAAATTCGCGGATAGGAAGCAGTTCTTTTTGGTTCAGCCCATCGCGAACTGCCGCTAATATCGTACTCATGCGGCTGATTTCATCCGGGCGCATCCACGAGTCAAAATAAGCCAGCGAATCGGCGCCCATAATGAAAAAAAGTTCACTTCCCGCCTTTTGTTCATAAAAAGCCTGCACGGTCAGATACGTATAAGATATGCCTTCCTTGCGGATCTCATAATCCGAACAGGAAAAATGCGGATTGTCCGCGATTGCAAGAGCAATGATTTCCATACGCTCCTGCGCGCACAGAATCTGTCTGGCATCTTTATGCGGAGACTGCCCGGTTGGAAGAAAAATCACTTCATCCAGCTGAAACTGTTCGTATGCATTTTCTGCAATGAGCAGATGCCCATAATGAATCGGATTAAATGTTCCGCCCATCAGTCCGATTTTGTGTTTTTTATTTTCCCTGTCCATAGCCGTTAACCTTTGTCCGTTACTGTTTTGCTGCGGGAAGTTCGATTTTTGGCGCTTTTTTCGATGGACGGTATAAAATAAATCGTTTTCCAATGACCTGGACGACATTGGAATGCGTACGTTCCGCCACCATGGCAGCAAGCTCCTTCGGATCGTCAAAACAGTTTTTTAATACCGATATTTTAACAAGCTCCCGCTTTTCCAGCGCAGCATCTATCGCATCTGTAATGGATGGCGTCAGACTGGCTTTTCCAATCTGAAAGATCGGCTCTATATTTCCGGAAAGGCTCTTTAAATAAGCTCGCTGCTTACTTGTTAAATCCATAGTTGCTTTCCTTTCGTATTTTATTTATAATATTCAAATTCCAGCGCATACATGCGTACCGTATCGCCGTCCTGGATTCCTTTTTTCTCTAATTCTTTTAAAATGCCCTGTTCCTTTAAAAATTTTTGGAAAAATAAAAACCCACGTTCTGCTTCCAGATTTGTATAACCGAGCATTTTTTCTATTTTCGGCCCTTCCACTACGAACGCGCCGTCCTCCGGGTCAATTTCAACCGTATAGGCTTCGGCTTTCGTCTGTTTTTCACAAGGGTCATATTCCGATTCATATACAACCGGTTCTTCCTGTATATCATCTAACAATGCTTTCACCGCATAGAGCAGTTCTTTTAATCCCTGGCCGCTGACCGCTGAAATCGGATAAATCGGCACGCCAAGCGGTTCGAATTCTGTCCGGAGCCTGCGGATGACATCGCCCTCCTCCTCATAGAGTACATCTATTTTATTGGCGGCAATCACCTGCGGTTTTTCCAAAAGCTGCGGATTAAAAGATTTTAATTCATGATTAATGGCATGAATGTCTGCGACCGGATCTCTCCCTTCCACAGACGCGGCATCTACGATATGAATAATGACTCTCGTACGCTCGATGTGCTTTAAAAATTCATGGCCAAGCCCGACACCTTCACAGGCGCCCTCAATCAGCCCCGGAATATCCGCAATGACAAATCCTTCCCCGTCTTCCAGGTCAACGACTCCAAGATTCGGATGCAGCGTCGTGAAATGATAATCCGCGATTTTCGGCTGTGCATTTGTCACACGGGACAGCAGCGTAGACTTTCCAACATTTGGAAATCCGACCAGCCCTACGTCAGCGATGACTTTTAATTCCAGCTTTACTTCCAGCTCAAGCGCTTCCTGGCCAGGCTGGGCATATTTTGGAGCCTGCATCGTAGACGTCGCAAAATGCTGGTTGCCAAGGCCGCCGCTGCCTCCCGCAAGCACAATCTGCCGCTTATTTGTTCCGGACATATCCGCGATAATTTTATCCGTCTCAGCATCCCGGATAATCGTGCCGGCAGGAACCTTTAAAATCAAATCGCTGCCCTTTTTTCCATGGCAATTGCGCTTTTTGCCATCTTCTCCGGCTTGTGCGGCAAATTTACGCTTATGACGGTAATCCGCCAGCGTATTTATCCCTTCGTCCACGAGAAATATCACGTCTCCGCCTTTTCCGCCGTCTCCGCCGTCCGGACCCCCATTCGCCACGTATTTCTCCCGGCGGAAGCTGACATGTCCGTCTCCGCCCTTTCCCGATTTAATAATTATTTTTGCACTATCGGCAAACATATCGCAATCTCCTAATCTTTTACATACAATTCCTGACAAAAATACCGCTGCATATTCTTCCATAAAACAAGACTGTTTTCAGGGGGATGCTGCTGCACCGCCCCATTAACGACCCTGTCGATGAAAAAATATGCAGCGGTATCTGCGGTTTTAACGGCACTGCCTGCTGCAGATTACTCGTTTACAACCGGATATACGGAAGCCTGTTTTTTATCTCTTCCTTTTCTCTCAAATCTCAGAATACCATCTGTTAATGCGAATAACGTATCGTCGCCGCCTCTGCCGACATTGTTTCCCGGATGAATCTTGGTACCACGCTGTCTGTAAAGAATATTTCCGGCTTTTACAAACTGTCCGTCTGCCCTTTTCGCACCTAATCGTTTCGCTTCAGAGTCACGTCCGTTCTTTGTAGAACCAACTCCCTTTTTATGTGCAAAATACTGAAGGTTCAATGCAAACATGTCCTACACCTCCTTGAATGTCAATAAACTATAATCTGTTCCATATTGGTTTTGTATATCCTGCAAGCCCAGAACAAGAGTGTCCAGCAGCAGCTTTGCGTCATGTCCGACAGGCAGTAAAAACCTGGCGTCAATCAAGCCGGTTTTCTGGTCTGTCTTAACGTCAAATGCCTGATCTGTCAGCTGTTCCATTGCATTTAACGTGTTAAGCACCAGTGCGGATACACCGGCACATACAATGTCCTCTCCTGCTTTCGCAAATCCGGCATGTCCAAAACAACGCATCCTTACATACTGTTTGGCACTGTTCCGGTAAATTGTGATTTTAATCATTACAATTCCTGCTTCGTGACTTGCTTAGGCGTTGATCTTTTCGATCTTAACCTGCGTAAATGACTGTCTGTGGCCATTTTTCTTATGATAGCCGGTTTTTCTTTTGTACTTATATACGATGACTTTTTTCGCACGGCCTTCTTTAATCACAGAAGCTGTAACAGTTGCATTCGCAACGGTCGGATTTCCGACTGTTAATTCTCCATTGCTTACAGCCAATACCTGATCAAATGTTACACTTTCTCCGGCTGCTGCTCCAAGCTTTTCAATGGTAATGATATCGCCCTCGGATACTTTGTACTGTTTACCACCTGTTGCTATAATTGCGTACATTTGGCACCTCCTATTTATCATTACTCGCCAACTATGGTGATGTGTATCACACATGCTTAAAACCTCGTTGTGCGGCATACTCATAGAGAATAGCATTTTTACGGTTATTCGTCAAGGGGGTTTGGGGAATTTTGTTATATTTTTGTTACAATGGGTTTTCTTTTTCAATCTGTTGCCCGCAATCTCTCTACGATACTTTGCTTCTCCAAATTTCTGAAACAGATATAAGGGATAGCGACTGCAAAGATAATTAATATTGGTGTTGCAGACCACCAGCGGCAAAAGCGTAAAATGGAAGGTCGAGAAGCCGCCGTACACCAGTTTGCGGACAATTACGCCAACGGTCAGCGCGCCTAGGCTGTAGGAGAACAGAAGCGTAACCCCTGCGTAGTACAGTCCTTCAAGCATAAGCAGACGGCGTAGCTGGCGATTTGTCATGCCGATGCTCTGCACACGGCAAACGTCCTCGTCTTTCAGCAGGCCATTTACCAGCCGCATTTGAATGTCAAGGAAGATCAGGTCAATGGCGGTATCGTATTTTTCAATCAGTTCCATGCCGTCATAGTAGGCGGTCACTTTGATATCTTCGCCTGTTTCTGCGGCATACTGATCGAGAAGTCCATTCAAATGCGCGACAAAATCTTTTTCATCGTCGCAAATCGCTATGTGTATCATTTTGATTCTCCCTGTGTCCAGTATTCTACGGAATATTATACTGTACCTCGCGCCTTTTTCGCAATCCCTATTTGAGAAGACTGCTCAATTTTTTTTCCTGATACCAGCAATCTCCTATCCATCGACAACTATGTTTTTTATAAAAACATCTTAATAATTCCATAGACATTATGTTTTAAATGTGTTATATTACTATTGTCAAACAAAAGCATAGAAGGAGAGTGATATCATGACGGATAATGAATTACTGCTCGCCATGAGCAAACAGCTTGAAACAATTAACCATCGGTTTGACAAAGTGGATGACCGCTTAGACGTTATGGATCAGCGCTTTGACGCTATAGATCAGCGTTTAGACAAAATGGATGACCGTTTAGACGCTATGGATCAGCGCTTTGACGCTATAGATCAGCGTTTAGACAAAATGGATGACCGT
>CAOKJJ010000242.1 GCA_948468465.1 uncultured Eubacterium sp.
GGCGTTTAGCCAGGGGCGGACTACGCGACGCGACCGGACGCAGCCACAACGTCTATGCAGAATGCCTAGAGATTCTTAATATTCTGGAGTAGGAGCCGCAAGCCAGGCCATTTTCCCCTCACCCGGCGTCCGCATAGCCAATAAAATAACGCAACACAATGTCAATTCTGTTGCACAATATTAAAATTAAGCCGTAAAGTAAATGACACTGGCCGTGGATAGCAACGGGAAAATGTCACGAATAGTCTGCTGCGAAGCTTGTTTTTGGTTTGCAATTTTAAAGTGAATGTGCTATGCTAATATATAACTAAAAGTTTTACGCTGACAGCCATATGTCAGATGTCAGGATATGGAAGTCCATATTTTTATTCAAAGGAGTGATGACAATGAATGTAAACCAAAATTTTTTCGGTGGAATGGGAAATACGAATTCAAGTTTTTTCTCAGACTATGCCAGCATTAGAAATGGCAGTTATCGCAGGCTTTTAAAAGCTTATTACGGTGGAAATAATAGTACAGGTACGACATCTGGTACGAGAAGCAACACCAGCAATGTGCTTGACCAGCTTCTGGAAGAGAGGAAACATCCAAAGGTTTCCGAGCAGACCAAAGAGGCGAATTCCAAGCTTACATCGGGAATACCGACTTTGACGAATGCTGTAAAAACATTACAGAATGAATCAACGTATACTGATTCAGAAGATGGCAAGAAGAGTGCGCAGGACAAAATGGTTTCGGCGCTGAAAAATTATGTAAATGAGTATAATGATGTTGTAAATGCGGCAAAGAAATCCACATTATCGAATAAGACATCTCATATTGCAGGTATGATGAAAAGCACAACGGAGAATGCTGATAAGCTTAGGGAAATCGGTATTTCAGTGAATGCAAATGGTACGCTTCAATTTATTGAGGGCCAGGCAAAGCACGCGGATATTTCTAAAGTGCAGGATTTGTTTTCGAGCAAAAACAGCATGAGTTATGGCTCTACGGTTATGTCCCGTCTGCAGTTTGCAGGCATTACCTCTGGCACTACAGGCACTACGGAAAAAGAAGATACTGTAAGTTCTGTTTCCAGTGCGGCTTCTTTTCAGTCAGACCTCAAAAAGCTTGCGTCGGATGCGATTTTTGAAAAGATCAAAGATAAAAATGGTAAGGAAACATACGATATTGACAAAATCTTTTCAACAGCAAAGAGTTTTGTCAAAAATTATAACAGTATGTTTGATGCCGCAAAAAAAAGCACAAATTCCGGTGTAACTGCGAACTTGTCTTATATTAAGGAAAAGACAGAGCAAAATAAGCAAGCGCTTGCGCAGTTTGGGATTACGCTGGATGCGAATAACAAAATGACGATTGATGAGGACACATTTAAAAAATCAGATATGTCCAATGTGCAGAACTTTTTCAAAAACTATAACCTTTCTGTTGGTACGAATGTTTCGTTGGTGGATCATTATTTAACTTCTATGTCTAAGAATGCCAATGGCTATACGTCTGCTGGGACATATAATGTACAGGATGCTTCTCAGTATAATGGTTTTATTTAAATTGTGCGGCAAAGGCGTTAAAGTAAGTAAGCGTGCAGTAATTTGATCGAAAGCCAGTCTGTATTTATCGTAATTTGATAAATACAGATTGGCTTTTGGCGTCATGAAAGATCTATATTTTTGCGGCTTTATGTCGATATAAAATAAGAATGAATTTTATTTTGTCAACGGAGGACATAGAATGAGAGCTGAAGCTAATGAATGGAGACCATATGGTAAAATAGTCTATCAGAAACAAAATTTTATAGTCAAGCAGGTAGCGATGCTGCCTGAAAAAGCAGTGGAATATGACAGCGCGCCTGCTTATGCCTGCTGTCCGATTCAAGCCTGGCAGCATACGGATTTACATAAGTTATTTGACGATTGGCGCAAACAGTTTGCCAAGGCATCAGGGAATGGCATCTGCAAACGAATACCGTGTATCTGCTATCCGGATGATATAACCTTTCGGTCCGCTTATTTGGCAGGCTTAAAACACAGCACATTTATGAAAGCAATGAAAGATAATATGGACAGCGGATGGGAAAAGGCAAGAATCATCGCACATGATACGGCAATGAAAGCAATCAAATCCAAAGATCTCAAGGAAATTTGCAGAGCGACAGGCTATCCGCCGTTTATTATAGCTGCACTTGGCAAAGCGCTTCTCAAGTTTGAAGAAGGGGATGCAACGGCGCTGATAGCGAAGTTTTATGAGGAGCTGATTACGGGTATTCTCTATGTGCCGGTAGAAAAGCCGGATGAACTGGCATTTCAGATTTCTGACAGGACATGGAAGGTCATTGATGAAACAGAGTTTAATTATTAAGGCATTTACTGCGGACATAGGAACGGTGTGCAAATAACCTGTGTTTTTGAACGGGATGATTTGCATACTGTCTTTGCTGCCCTTGCTGATGGTATCATAGGACTAAATTAAGAGAAGCCCGGTAAACATAAGGGTTTTCACTGATTTAGTCCTATTGATTAACTATATTTTTTCACAGTTCCTTATACAGGAACAGCATATACTCCATAAATCTCTGTATCAGAGGCAGCCTGTACAATGAGCTTACCCATATCATAAATACTTACGCCATATTCAGAAAAACTCTGTGCAATATCCGCATACCGATAATATGCGATCTGGCCATTTGAGGACTCCGAAGCCTCAATACTTACATTCCAGCTATAGTCATATTTATTCTCCAGCACAAGTCGCGGAGCGGCAGTTCCTTTATAAACGATCGCTATGTTATAACGATTATTGATATAAGAAAGATCTTCGGTAACCGTAAAACCAGACCATGCGGCAAGCTGCGTTCCGTCAGACTGATATAATGGAACAGCATTGCTGTTATTTTGCTGATAGGCCGAGGTCAGTGCATGTACAACTGCCTGCGCGTTTGGATAGAGCTGGTTGTCAGCACGGTTAATGCAGCCAAGATTTTCACCGGACGCAAAATTATCGTTTGCATTATTATCCCAAAGTACACATACAAATCCGGCTTCTTTTGCCTTTGTGATATAGTCAGTTGCCCATTTTACACGTTCCTCTGTATTATTAAAATCAGATGCGCCGAATTCACCAATCACAATCGGGACACCTTTGCTTTGCTGCACTTCTTTCAAATCGTTCATGACATTAGTAAGAAGCTGCGGAATGTATGCGCCATATTGATTATTTGTTTCGTAAATGTGCTTCTCTGTTGTATCCATAGTGAAGGAATATGGTTCATACGCATGTACGGAAATGGCTACATTTCCTGCATTGGACGGAATCGTAAGGTGATGAAGCGCCTCTGCGTTATCTGTTGCGTGATAGGAAGGGATCATAAGAAGCCGGTTCTGATTCCAGGCGGAGCTGCTGCTTCTTACTGTGTCTATAAATACGCTGTTAAGAATATTGATATAATTCCATGCGTTTTCATCACCATTTCCCCATTCCACCGCGGCGTCATAGGTCTGGCGCGGTTCATTCATGCCTTCAAAAATAAGGTGATAGTCATAATCTGCAAATTCCGCGCTGATCTGCTCCCAGACATCTTTCAGAATTTTTTTTGCCCGCTGTAAATTGGTATCGTTGAAATAATCTACGTTTATCCAATTCTCATGATGCACATTGATGATGACAAACATTTCAAGATCATAGGCATAATTAACCGTATTCTTTACATATGTCATCCAATCCTCATCAATGTCATAATGGTCAGTGGCAGAATTATATTCCATATGCTGGTACCAGGTGACCGGTATTCTTACCGTATTAAAACCAAGATTTTTTACTGTCTGAAACAGTTCACGGTTAGGTTCCGGATTGTTCCATGCGGTTGCCGACTGCTGCGGCGTAGGGTGATCGTTCCAGTAAACGGAATCCAATGAGTTGCCTAAATTCCAGCCAATGGTCATCTGGCTGATAATATCCCAGGCATCCGGCTTATCAGCGGTACCTGCCTTGGTTTCTGATACAGAAGAAAAACAAAGCAGGACCGTGACTGCAATTGCTGCTGCAGATAACAGGAAATGTTTGGTTACGAATGACAAAACAGTATCTTCTTTCTTCATAAATGAGTCCTCCATACAAAATGAGTGATGAGCATCCAGTAGTGACGGCAATCCCGCAGGCCATTCTTATGAACTGCCGGGAATTCCTGAATGTCTCAATGGTTTACTTGCTTTTTCCAGGTATTACGGCGCCGGTTGGAATAATTTTGTAGTTTTATAATAAAATAACTTCGCCTGTAATTCTACCGGAAAAATTAGAGTTAAAATGTAGTACAAATTATAAATGTTTTGTATTTTTTGTAAAACCTGTTGACAGGATGGCAGATGGTATGGTAGTATCTATGATAGTTAGATAGGACTAACCAAAAAACAGATGTTTATGGAATAAAGAAATCGGATTGAGAGATGCCTTAGGGCATTTTCTTTATCCATTATGGTTAGAGCAAGCTAACTATTGAAGGGAGGAATCTGTTTGAGCGTTGTGATCATAGGGGGACATGAGAGGATGGAGTCCCGGTATAAGGAAATCTGTAAGAAATATAATCATAAATCGAAGGTCTTTACGAAAATGAAATCCGATTTGGGCGATCAGATTTGCTGTTCGGATCTGATGATCCTGTTTACGTCAACGGTATCCCATAAAATGATGCGCTGTGCGGTTGCGGAATCACAGCGGCAGCATTTCAGGCTGGAACGTTCGCACAGCAGCAGTGCAAGTGCGCTTATACAGATCTTGGAGACGTATGCATAAGCTGTTTGGCATCTTTTTCAGATAGCAGGGTCGTTTAAAAATGCCTGGATATAAGGGAGCGCCGCTCCGATGGAAATGTTGTGTTTTGGCATTTTGCTTATCAGGAGAAAATCCTGTGCTTCTGTAAATGGTGTCATCTGCTGGATTTGCTTATGAAGAAAGGTGAGGTCCTCTTCCTGCAGATACTGGGCAATGTATCCTCCAAGAATAAAATCAGTGTCATAAATCAGGTGAAGCATGTTGACTGCTTTTGCCAGATTTGTCAGAAACAGGTTCCAGCGGTCTAAGGCGGATGGTTCTTTCTGCCGCACATTTGCAAAAAAGCGTTCGGGTGTTTCGGATTCTGCCAGCAGTGATGTCAAAGACAGCAGGGTTTCCATGCATCCCCTCCTGCCGCAGTAACATCTGGAACCGTCCGGCTGCATCGGTATGTGCTCGATCGTGGAGCTGTGGCCGTGTTTTCCTGTTAAAATGGTTCCTTTTGATATAATGGCAGCCCCAAGGTGTCTGCTTAATGAGAGGTAAAATGCGTCTGTAAGTCCGGGTGATACCCATAGTTCCGAAATCGCGGCGCTTTCCGCGTCGTGGATAAAGGAGCAGGGATATGGGAGGTGTCTGGACAACTCTGAGATGGAGAGTCCGGTGCATGAGAGAATTTCTCCATATAAGATCGTCTGCTTATCCGGTGTAACCAGCCCCTGCATGGCAAAGCCGATGCCAAGAATCTGTTCGTCTGTGGTTCCCAGTGAATCTTTAAATGCAAGTATTTTATCACATATGTCTTTAAAATAGGAGTCGCTGCATGTAAAGGCAGTTTTATATGTCATGCGGTTCATCTTTTCGCCATATAGGTTGACGGCAATCATCTTTACTTCTTTCTTAAGTATTTCCACTCCTATACTGATGCGGTAGTCAGTAACAATGGAATAGGCAGCGGCTTTTCGTCCGACCAGTTCGGTATCCATCCGGCCGGTTTTTTGAATCAGCCCGTCATTTTCCATTGTCGTCAGATTTGTTGTGACGGTCGGACGGCTCAGACGCAGGTCGTAGGAAATGTCCTGCTGGGATACTTTTCTGTTTTTATAAATATAATCATAGATCAGGCTGCGGTTATTCTGTTTAATCTGGTTCGGAGTAATGCTCTTTTTCATAATTCAATCCTCTATTTTGTTAAATAATTTAGTAAAATATTATTATATCATTAATAGTGAGTAAAAGTCTATTGAGCGATTTGTATGATTTTTTCACTTAAAAATTGTGTATTATTGCATATTGACGAAATGAATTTCCATTGTTATTATGTAAGTACAATTTGATAAATGATTTTACAAAATAACTTTCAAGAAGGGAGAACATCATGGGAATTATTGAAAAAATGAGACTGGATGGAAAAAAAGGATTTGTAACAGGAGCAGCAAGAGGAATTGGAAAGAGCACGGCAAAGGCATTTGCAGAAGCCGGTGCGGATGTGGCAATTGTGGACCTGGATTATGAAGAGGCGAAAAAGACAGCGGAGGAGCTTGCTGGGAAGACCGGCAGGAAAGTGA